>DASRAA010000022.1:0-2426 GCA_035638375.1 Binatia bacterium
ATATTGCTTACTTCTCGATGGAGATCGCGCTACGCGCGGAGATGCATACCTATGCTGGCGGGCTTGGCGTGCTCGCAGGCGACATTGCGCGTTCCTCGGCCGACTTGGAGCTGCCGATCGTGTTCGTGAGCCTGATCAGTCGGGCCGGCTATGTACGGCAGGACATCGATCCGCACGGACGTCAGGTGACGAAGCCCAATCCATGGCAGCCGAAGGACTGGATGGATCCACTCGATGCCATGGTTGCAGTGACAATTGAGGGGCGCGAGGTCTGGATACGCCCGTGGCTCTACCGCCTCACCTGCCCCCTCGGGCATTGCATCCCGGTGTTGCTGCTCGACACCGATCTCGATCAGAACAGGGCCGATGACCGCCAGATCACCCATCATCTCTACGGCGGCGATGAGGCCTATCGTCTCAAACAAGAAATCGTCCTCGGAATCGGGGGGCCGCGTGTCTTGCAGGCGCTCGGTTTCAAGATCGCGATCTACCATCTCAACGAAGGCCATGCAGCGCTTCTGACGGCGCACCTCCTGCGGCAGTTCAAACAAGATCCAGACAGTGTTTCTGCAGGCGTTTCTCTTTATGATCACGCACAGGTGCGGGACCGCTGCGTGTTCACAACTCACACGCCAGTTAAGGCGGGCGTTGACAGATTTTCCTATGCACTGGTCGAGCAGACGCTGGGAGCTTACATTGACCTCGCCGAGTTGAAGCGTCATGGCGGCGAGCAGTGCTTGAACATGACTCAACTCGCGCTCAGTCTGAGCGGCTACATAAACGGAGTCTCGGAACGTCACGCGCAGACGACGAAGCAGATCTTTCCCGGCTATCATGTGAGGGCGATCACCAACGGCGTGCATGCGCCGACCTGGGTCCATCCCGAGATCAGACGGCTTTTTCACACCATCATCCCGCAGTGGGCGCATGAGCCGGAAGTCCTGGAATATGCCGACCAGATACCGGACGAGTCCATCTGGAAGGCGCACGAAGAGGCTAAATGCGCGCTGTTGGCCTACGTGAAGGAGACGCTGCACGTCGCCTTGCGACTTGACGTTCCGCTCATTGGCTTTGCGCGCCGCATGACGGATTACAAGCGTCCGACCTTGTTGTTCAGCGACACCGAGCGGCTGTTGGCAATTGGTCGCAAGCGCCCGCTTCAGGTGATCTTCGCCGGCTCGGCGCATCCGCGCGACGGAGAGGGCCAGCATCTGATCGAAATCATCCACCAGCGCATTCGAGAGTTATCGCCCACCATTCCGATCGTCTTTCTGCCGAACTACGACATGCAAATTGCGGCCCAGCTGGTGGCGGGAACCGACATTTGGCTCAATACGCCGTTGCCGCCGCTCGAGGCGTCCGGGACGAGTGGAATGAAGGCGGCGCTCAACGGCGTCCTCAACTTGAGTGTGCTCGACGGCTGGTGGGCCGAAGCTCATATCGAAGGCGTCACGGGATGGGCGATTGGCGATGGGGAGGCCGGGCTCGCGACGCATGACAAGGATACCGCTGATCTTTATCGCAAGCTCGAAGACGTCGTGCTCCCGCTTTATTACGATGACCGGCCGCGATGGATCTGGATGATGAAGCAGTCGATCAGCAAGGTCGGTGCATACTTCAATAGCACGCGAATGATGCGGCGATATGCGACGGAGGCCTATATCCGTTGACGGAAGGTATAACGTCGCAACACCCTGCTACCAGCAATCTTTATGCGTCCTAATGGATTTACGTTTTATTTCGTTAGAATAACTGCGCGTCCTGAAAACCTGCGAGCCTATGCCCTCTACCCGCTGCTTCCTGCCCTGAAGCGGATTTGGCGTAGGTTTTTGAGCGCGGTCGAAGCTTCGAACCGCCGGCCGGGGTTCTCCGTTGTAAGTAGGCGGGCCGGTCACTGCTGCATGGTTCCCGGCTGCGCCAGGCCCCGGGCCATCTGCGAAGCCTCCCAGCCGAGCGCGATGGCGGGGGCCGCCCCGGGACTGCGATTTCGTGCTCACGCGACTCGTTACACCCATGTCCACTGAACGAGTAAAGCTAGTCCGCGACATCAACGGTCTAAAAGAGACCGTCCGGCTATGGGTGGCTCCAAACGGCCATCAAACCAATGACTCCTACGGAACGGCTGGAGTTGCGAAAAAGAAGGCTCGATCGGCCACCGAAAGCTGAGGTATAACTTTGCATTAGGAGCGAGGCCGAGCCTTGTGGTGTTGCGTCGCACAAGACGACGGCTGTGGTTCTGCGTCGCACAAACACTTCGTTCTTCGAGCTGTGGTCATTGCCTCAACCTTGTCCAATTCTTCGAACGTAATAATCGAATCGCGGCGGCGTGGAATGCAGACACGCAGCAGGGAACGCACGGGAGCCGGGGGCTCATTTAATTGGGGGGCACCAAAGCGGAAATCCGAAACGCAGCGGCCACTACCTCA
>DASRAA010000023.1:0-75086 GCA_035638375.1 Binatia bacterium
GCACTTGAGGTACTGGGTCTCTTGGACACCCACAAGTACGGGGTGATCGATGGCCGCACCGCGCTTTTCGAGGATTCGCAGACGCCTTTCCGAATCTGCCGCCGCTGCGGCCAGCATTTCCAAGAATTCTCCCTCACCGACGTGAAACGAGCAGGAGCAGGTGACCAAAATACCGCCCGGCCGCAGCATCTTCAGGGCGCGGAGGTTGAGTTCCTTGTAGCCACGGAGGGCAGCTTCGACGTTGCGCTTGGACTTGGCGAAGGCAGGCGGATCGAGGACGATGGTGTCGTACTCGCGAGCGGCGGCGGAGTAGTCCTTCAGGAGGTCGAAGACGTTGCCTTCAATCCATTCGACCTCGCCGCAAGTGCGTAGGGCTGGGTTCAGCTGCTCGTTCCCCTCGGCGACCTCCAGTGCCGTACGAGAGGCATCGACGGCCGTAACTGACCGGCAGACGCGCGCCAGGTGCAAGGCGAACCCGCCCTGGTAAGTGAAACAGTCGAGAGTATCGCCGTGAGCATAGCGGGTCGCCGCGGCGTAATTTTCCCGCTGGTCCAGGAAGGCTCCGGTTTTTTGGCCACCTAGGCCATCGAAGTAGAAGCGGACGCCGTTCAAGGTAAAGATTGTGGCGAAATTTTTGCCGGCTATCAGTTGGGACTCGCGGGCCGGCAATTGTTCCAGTTCGCGAATATGAGGATCGACGCGCTCGAAGAGGCTGGACGTGGGGAACTGCTGGATGAGTGTTTCGACCACGCTGCGCCGGATGTCCTCGCGGTCGAACGCCTGCGTAAGTACCTGCATCACTAACACATCGTTGTATTTATCCACGATGACGCCGGGGAGCAGGTCGGCTTCACTGAAGATGACACGGTAAGAGTCGGAGTCGTGAACGTTGTTTTCGCGGAAGCCTACGGCGTTATCGATGCGCTGGCGAATGAGGGGCAGAAGGTCGGCCTCGGCGATGACGTCGGAGGTCAGCAGGCGAATTGCGATTTGGGACGAGTTGCTGTACAGCGCCGAACCCAGCTTGCGGCCGCGCTCGTCATGGACACCCACCAGTGTTCCGGCAGGAACATCATCGGCCTTCTTAATATCCGAGCGATAGACCCACAGATGCCCAGACTTCAGGCGCTGTGCGCCGCGAGGCGTAACGGTGATGGACGGAGTGGAGCCTTGGGATGGCAACAATGGAGTTCACAACCGGTCGGGCTCACGCCCTCAGCTCAAGAGTATCGCCGGTGAAAAACCAGCTCTGCCCTTTCAAGAACAGCTTACCCCGCGCTGAAGCGCGTGGCCACCTCATGCCATCCCGGGTTGCGGACTGCAACATCGGTATTCGTAAGAAGTTGGCACTGCACGCGTTAAGAAAACAGCGATGCGATGGAACCTGAAGCGAGCTACCGCGGTGAGGCTTCGTCCGGGACCGGAGCGCCTCCGCCGACCGGCTGAGCGTTCTTCTGGTCTTCCGCTTGGGGCGGCGGAGGCGCGTAGTACAAAATCCGCTTGCAGGTGTCACAGGTCAGTACCTGGTCGTTCTTCATGACATCCTGAAAGACCTGCGGACGTAGCATGACGCTGCACGACGAGCACATTTGGTCATCGTGCACGGCCGACATGGCCGTGCCACGCAGCTTGAGCACGCGATCATAATGCCGAAGCGCATCCTCGGAGACTTCAGTCCGCAACTCATTTCGTTTGGCTGTCAGCTCGGCCAATTCTTTCTCATCGGCCGCTGTGCGCTGGCGTGCTTCTTCTTTTTCTTTATCGTTCTCGGCTGTGTCGGCCTTCAGCGCGGCATCGGCGACCTTAAGGCTTGCTTTGCGATCGTCGGCGGCGACCATCAATTCCAGAATCTTGTCTTCCGAGGTGGCTATTTTCTGTTCGGCGAACTTGATCTCCTCCATCAGGGCCCTGTATTCCTGATTGGTTTTCACATTCAGCGACTGATCGCGGTATTTGCTGATCTTCTGCTGCTGGTCCTGGATGTCGGATTCGTGTTTCTTGCGCGTGGCTTCGTCGGCCTTGGCAGCGGCGAGTGCTGAATCCACCTTAGCTTTTGATCCGGCCAGTTTGGCCTCGATACGCGCTACGTGCTTGGGCAGCGCTGTGATTTCCGAGCGCAAGGCCGTGATCCTTAAATCAATCGCTTGCAGCGCGATGAGTTTTTGCAGGTCAGAGGTCATTTATGGCTGGCGGGGACCTGTCTGGATTCTAGCATGCAGAAATGTGGCCTTTTCAGGCGCTGCCGTGCGACTTTTGCCTTGGTCTTTCATGGTATTGACCGCAGGCGAGCTGTTATTTTTACCATACCCATATGGCCCTGGAAATTGCCCGCTTGTGCGTGGGGCTGCTCATCGCCGCCTTTCACGTTCGCATCGCGGATTTCGTTCTGCTGCAGGAGGATCTGCTGATTGCTGCTTGCCGCCGCCGGGGGTTTGACTTACCGACGGCGATGCCCCGAAGATACGCGCACAACTTCTTCTTCGCGGTTGGAATTTCTGTCGCCCTCATTCAACTGGTCCGGCTGCATCAGATGATCTACTAACCCGGCCAAACACCTCGTCTTCGTTGTGAGGCCCGTCGGCCGCATGTCCTTAGGTGCCGCTGCGATACACTGGCTTTCCAACACTTCCATCCACGGAGTAGCGGTGAACATCTGGCGGATTTCTACCCTCGTCTGCGCACTCGTATTGTCCTTTGCATCTTCGGCACAACAACCTCCCGTTTCGGATTCGGCTAACAAGCAGCTCACGATCGAAGCCATTTTTTCTGAGGGCGGCGTAACGGGTCAGCCTCCGGAAGGCATGCAATGGAGCCCGGACGGTACCAAGCTCTCCTACGTGCAGCGCGATGACAGCGGCGAGCACGGCGCACTCTACTACATCGACCTGGCGACCGGTAAGTCGGCCGTGCTGGTGTCGGGCGAAAAGCTCAGTTCGCTGGCACCTCCGGCTAGCTCGATCAAAGACGAGCGGCAGAAGGAAGCGGTACAGCGCTACTCGGTGGCGGCTTATCACTGGTCGCCGGATTCCAAGCACCTTCTGTTCGACTCGATGGGACAGCTTTGGATGTACAGCCTGGAGAGCGGCACGGCCGTCCAGGTGACTTCCAGCGCGGATCCGGCCGTTGATCCGAAGTTCTCTCCTGATGGCGAACGTCTGGCGTACGTGCGTAAGCACGACTTGTACGTTCGCGATTTCAAAGGTGGCCGGGAGGAAGCCCTGACGCGCGATGGCGGCGACAACCTGCTGAATGGCGAGGTGGACTGGGTATATCGGGAGGAGCTTTACACGCGCAGCAATTATGTTTGGTCGCCAGACGGCAGGTCGATCGCCTTCCTGCAAATGAACGAGAAGGATGTGCCGACGTACCCAATCGTTGACTGGCTTCCGACACACCCAACGGTGGACATGGAGAAGTATCCCAAGGCGGGCGATCCCAATCCCGTCGTGCGACTCGGCGTGCTGCCTTCTACAGGTGGCAAAGTGAAATGGATCTCAGCTGGCAGTGGAAAGGAAGGCGACCTGCCGCTGGGCAACGATCCTAACGTGCTGGTTCCGCGCTTTGGCTGGGTTCGGGACGGACTGCTTTGGGCAATAGTGCTAAACCGAGTCCAGACGCGGGCGGACATCTACTTCATGGACGTCCAGAGCGGCAAGTCGCGTCGCGTGCTGACCGAAACCACGGATGTCTGGATCGATATGCATCCGGAAATCGATTTCGACCTGCTCTCGTCGGGTGATCGCTTTTTGTGGACAAGCTGGCGCGACGGTCACTATCACATTTACCTCTATCGCTTCGACAAGCAGAATCCGCTGGCGGGCGAAGCCACCCTGGTTTCGCAGCTAACCAGCGGCGACTGGGAGGTGGAGAACATCAATGCCGTCGATGAAACGCAATCTATGGTGTACTTCACCGCGAACGAGGGCGACTGGCGGCAAGCAAATCTGTTCGCCGTCGGACTGGACGGCAAGAACTTCCACCGGATCTCCAAAGAGGACGGGACTCACAACGTCAATGTGGGACCACCCAGGGCAGGGGTATATGTGGATTCTTATTCGGCGCTGGCGACGCCACCGCGTACCGCACTGTGCACGATAGACGGCGCATGCACTCCATTCTGGCGGCCGCATAGCCTGGAAGGGTACAACCTAATCGCGCCCAAGCCGGTGGAGCTTACAGCCGCCGACGGCACGACCAAGCTGCTGGGGACACTTTTGCTACCTGAAGGTGGTCCTATGATGGCGAACGGGAAAGCCCCGCTGATTCTCAGCCCGTATGGCGGTCCTGGTGTGCAATACGTGCGTGACGCTTGGGGTGGTGAGCGATATCTGTTCGATCAGATCCTCGCGCACCGTGGCTTCGCCGTCCTCAAAGTGGATAACCGAGGCATGGCGAATCGCGGCAAGGCCTTTGCCTCGCCCATCAAGCACCACCTGGGCGCGGCCGAACTCGACGATCAGTTGGCAGCGGTGAAGCAGGTTTTGCAGCAGTATCCACAACTGGATGGCTCGCGGCTGGGCTTTTGGGGATGGAGCTACGGAGGCTACTTCACGCTGTACACCCTGGAAAAAAGCGACTTGTTCAAGGTTGGCGTTGCGGTCGCACCGGTGACTGACTGGCGTGATTATGACTCGGTTTACACCGAGCGCTACATGGGCCTGCCAATTGACAGCGAAGACGGCTACCGGAAGAGCTCGCCGGTGAATTTCGCAGGCGACCTGAAGGGAAACCTGCTCGAGGTGCATGGCACCAGCGACGACAACGTCCACCTGCAGAACACGATTCAGATGGTGAACGCATTCATTAACTCAGGCAAGCAGTTCCAACTCATGCTCTATCCGCGAAAGACGCACGGCATTGCCGGCAAGGGCTCGCGAACCCACTTGTTTCACTTGATTCAGGACGAGTTTGAAAAGAATCTGGCGCCTGGCAAGTAGGCGCATTCTCCAAATACAGGACCAAGCTAAATGACCTTTAAACAGGCGAAGTTTCTTGTGCTGCTTCTGTTGATCTTGCAGCTTGGAATAACCGCAATTGCACAAACACAAGCTACAGCCCCCGCCCGGACAGTGGTTCGTGCCGGGAAGTTTCTCGATGTCCGCACAGGCAAAATGCTGACAAACCGGGCTATCGTGGTTGAGGATGGCAAGATTATCAGCGTAGGGTCAGACACGGATGCTCTACCCGAAGGCGCGAAGGTCATCGATCTGTCCGATAAGACCGTCCTCCCTGGACTAATCGATGCGCATACACATATCACCTTCGACCCCAAGTTCGGCTATGACCGGCTGGCGATTTCTGTTCCCCGCGAGGCCCTGATTGGAGCTAAGAATGCCCGCATTACGCTGCTGGCGGGCTTCACCACAATTCGTAATGTCGGCGCGACCGAGTTCGCTGACATCGCCTTGCGCGACGCCATCAATGCAGGTGACGTGCCCGGACCGCGGATCGACGCCAGCGGCCCGGCGCTGAGCATTACCGGCGGACACTGCGACGACAACCTGCTGCCCTACGGATGGCACGCTACGGAAGTCGGCGTTGCTGATGGCGTGGAGAACGTACAACACAAGGTGCGCGAGATCATTAAGTATGGAGCCGACGTTGTTAAGATTTGCGCTACCGGGGGCGTGCTGTCACTAGGCGATAATCCACAGCACTCGCAATACACGCAGGCCGAGTTAAACGCCATTGTTGCCGATGCTCACCGCCTGGGGCGCAAAGTGGCTGCGCATGCTCATGGGGCCGAGGGTATTCGTTGGTCGGCGGAAGCGGGAGTGGATTCTATCGAACACGGTTCGTATATCGATGACGCTGCGATTGCAGCGATGAAGCAGCACGGGACCTATCTGGTTCCGACTTTATATCTCGGCGACTGGTTTTTGGAGAATGCGCCGAAGATGAATGTTCCGCCCTCGATGCTGGCCAAGGGCAAGGAGGTTATGCCCGCAGCCCGCAAGAACATTGCACACGCTTTTGCCAGCGGCGTGAAGGTTGGCTTTGGGACTGATGCGGCCGTATATCCCCACGGCTTGAATGCACGCGAATTCGCGGTGATGGTGAAGCTGGGACTGACGCCTCTTCAGGCAATTCAGGCTGCGACCCTCAACGACGCCGACCTGCTCGGCTGGTCTGACAAGGTGGGAGTACTTGAGCCCGGCCGCTACGCGGATATCATCGCGGTGGAGGGCGATCCCCTGGCCGACATTACCACACTGGAGCGAGTGAAATTCGTAATGAAGGGCGGGGTGGTGTACAAGAACGAGTAGATGGAAGGGTGGTCGCACTTGCCCCGCCTCGCCGCTTTCTGTTTCAATCCTGAGGCATCCATTCCAGGGTTTTCCGGGAGCACTGTCTGGCGAGTCAAATCTTCGCGTGTAAGTCCATCGATAAGCTGATCTCCGACTCGGAGGAAGCGGAGCATCGGCTGAAAAAGACGCTGGGGCCGTGGTCGCTGACGGCTCTCGGCATTGGCGCTGTCATTGGTTCCGGCATCTTCACCGTCATCGGGACGGCTATCGCGGGACAGAAGTTCGATACGTCCTCAATTCTCAACGCTCCACTCGCCGATTACATCGCGCATCACACGGCTACACTGGGACGCCCGGGTGCTGGGCCGGCGCTGGCATTGTCCCTGGTCCTAGTGGCCATTGTCTGTGCGTTTACGGCGCTTTGTTACGCCGAGCTGGCTTCGATGATCCCTATCGCCGGCAGTGCCTATACCTATACCTATGCGACGATGGGCGAGTTGATCGCCTGGATCATCGGGTGGGACCTGATATTGGAATACGCCGTCAGCAATATGGCGGTAAGCGTAGGTTTCGCAGCGCACCTGGTCGATATGTTCGACTGGTTCGGATGGCACCCGCCGCTGCGCTGGATCTCGCCGGCATATCTTCCCTCCGGCATGGCCGACCTGAAGGGCAACATGCTTTACGCGTCGGGCTGGCACTTCGGCTTCAATTTCCCGGCATTTCTCATCGTGATGTTGCTGACGGTGGTGCTGGTGCGCGGCATTCGCGAATCCGCCGAGACAAACAACGTTATGGTGCTGCTGAAGATCGCTGCGATCCTGGCATTCGTCTTCGCCGGAAGTCACTATATCCATCCGTCGAACTATCACCCATTCGCGCCCAACCGATGGTCGGGGATACTTACCGGCGGCTCGATCATCTTCTTCACGTATATCGGTTTCGATTCGGTCTCAACGGCCGCGGAGGAGGCGCGCAATCCGCAGCGCGATTTGCCAATCGGAATCATCGCGACCCTGGTGGTGTGCACACTGTTGTACATCGCGGTTGCGGTGGTTCTGACCGGACTGGTTCCGTGGCAGAGGCTGATCGACGACGCAGCGCCGGTCGTGAATAGCCTCAAGCAGCTTGGGCTTACGACGGGTTCTTCGACGCTGCATTGGGTACGCCTCGTAGTGCTGTTCGGCGCGATGATGGGAATGATCTCGTCGCTGCTGGTATTTCAGTTAGGCCAGGCGCGAGTATGGTTTGCCATGTCGCGCGATAGGCTTCTGCCTTCGCTGTTCAGCCGCGTGCATCCTCGCTTTTGCACGCCTTCCACGGCAACCTGGATTGCCGGATTTCTGGTCGGAATTCCCGGTGGAATTCTGGATATCGGCACACTCGCCGACTTATCGAACATCGGTACGCTGTTTGCCTTCGTACTGGTGTCGCTGGGTGTGATTATTTTGCGTTATCAGCAGCCTGAGCGCCATCGCGGATTTCGCGCGCCGCTGGGGCTCTCAGCGCCTGTGCTGAGCGTGCTGTTCTGCGTCTTGTTGATGGCTGGCCTGCCAATTCTGACCTGGATTCGGTTCTTCGTGTGGCTGCTGATTGGCCTGACAGTCTACCTGTTGTACAGCCGCTACCGCAGCGAATTTTGCCCCGAGGATCGCAGGCGCTAGATGGACGGGCAGCCCAGCCAATTCATCGGCACGCTGCCCAAGGCCGAGCTGCATCTTCATCTCGAGGGAACCGTAGACCCGGCTACCCTGGCTGAGCTCAGCCGCAGGCATCCGACGCCGCTCTCCACGACGAATAATCGCTACACCAACATTGCCGACAGCGGCCGCGTTTTCACCGAGGAAGAAGCGCGCGAGCTCTATAGCTACCAAAGCTTCACAGGATTTCTGCTTGCCTTCAAAGCCGTCACCGAGCGCCTGCGTACAGCCGACGATTACGAGCTGGTCACTTACCGCATGATGCAGAAGTTGCGCGCGCAGAGGGTGCGGCACGCCGAAGTGTACGTGTCGGTTGGCGTTATCCACTGGCGAGGCGGCGAATTCGCCCCGTTGTTCGAAGGTCTGGAGGAGGGCCGCAAGCGAGGCGAGCGCGATTTCGGCATGTCGCTGTACTGGATCTTCGACGCGGTCCGGCACTTTGGTCCCGAAGCCGCCGAACGTGTGCTGGACGAGATCCTCGCTATACGCAAGACGAGCGACAGCATCGTCGGTATCGGCTTGGGTGGCGACGAGCGCAAGGCGCCACCCGGCCTTTTCCGTGAGGTTTACGCTCGCGCTGCCAGCGAAGGTCTGCGAACTACCGTTCACGCCGGCGAGACCGTCGGGCCTGAGTCGGTATGGTCGGCTATCCGCGAGCTAAAGGCCGACAGAATCGGCCATGGGTTGCATGTCTGGGCAGATCCTGCTCTCGTCGCCTCTCTTGCGGAGAAGCAGATCCCAGTTGAAATCTGTATTTCGAGTAACATTCGCACCGGCTGCTGCCGCTCGGCTGAAGAACATCCCCTGCGCAAGCTCTTTGACGCCGGAACTCTGGTCACTCTAAATACCGACGACCCGGAGATGTTTCACACTGATTTGGGGCAAGAGTACCAGATCGCACAGCGTGCTCTCAGTTTCAGCGATGAAGAGCTTCGCGAATTGGCAATGAACTCGTTTCAGGCCTCGTTTCTGCCGGAAACCCGCAAGCGCGAGATCGTCGCAATGTTCTGAACGCGGAAGCAATCACGGACAATATGTGACAATCGAGTTCTATCCTGTGATTCGTGTAAATCCGTGGTCAAATGGTCTTCTGCTTCGATCGCGAGAGAACCATGCCTAAACACATCGGGATCGTCGCCTGCAGCGCAGAAGGCGCTGCGCTGTGCTATCGCACTGTCTGCAACGAAGCACCCGCGCTGATGGGGGCGCACATGCACCCCGAGGTGTCGCTGCATACTCACTGTCTGGGCGAGTACATGGGCTTCATTCGGCGCTACGATTGGCAGGGTGTAGCCGACATGATGTTGTCGTCGGCTGAGAAACTCGCTAAGGCTGGGGCAGACTTCCTCATCTGTCCCGATAACACCATCCATCACGCGTTCGAGCTGGTCGCGCCGCACTCGCCGTTGCCGTGGCTGCACATTGTCGATGAGGTCGCCGCCGTAGCGAAGCCACGCGGCTTCCGCAAGCTTGCCGTTACTGGGACGAAGTACACCATGGAAGGCAAGGTGTACCAGACAAAGCTGCCAGCCGCTGGTTTCGAATATGTCGTGCCCAATGCAGAGGAGAGAATGCGCATCGACCAGATCATCATGGAGGAGCTGGTAAATGGAATTTTCTCGGACGAATCGCGTACTTACTGTCAGCAGGTAATCACGCGGATGAAGAGCCAGGGTTGCGACGCTGTGGTACTGGGCTGCACAGAGCTTCCGCTGATCATCAACGACAGTAGCTCGCCGCTGCCGACGCTGGACTCGACGGGGATTTTGGCACGTGCGGCGTTGCGAAGAGCCCTCGCGTAGTTACCTTGCCGCGTGAGCGGTCTTGAACGCCGCAATTCGCTCGTGCGTATTCATTACGTGAACCGGTAACGGTAGCTGCGACCCTTCTTCCAGGATCGGGATTAGCTTGTCGAACTCCGGTCCCGAATGCGAGCCGGTGAACACGATGCGCACAGGATGAAACAAGTCTTTGCCCTTGGTTTCGGTCCTAGCCTTCACTTCATTCATAATGGCCTTGAATCGCTCGGGCGTCATAAGCGAATTGTCTGCCTCCGCTAACTCAGCAAATGTGGCAAGCACCTCATTCGCCTTCTGCCCCCCCAGCACTTCAGCATTGTCGGCCGACGCCAGCGCGGACGCTGCGTCCACGTGGAAGATCAACCCTGCGCGATCGGGTAATTCGTCCAGCTTATTCACCGAGGGCGCCAGCAACGCGACAACTTTCGCGAACCATGCGCGCGTGCGCTCATCCGGACTCTCGGGCAGCAACCCGGCTCTAATGAAATACGGCTCGGCCAGCTGCTCGATACGCTCCGGCGGGCTCTTTTTGATGTAGTGTCGGTTCAACCAATAGAGCTTCTCCATGTCGAACATGGCTGCCGAAGGCGTCACGCGCTCCAGCGTAAATTCCTTGCACAACTCTTCGGGCGTGAACACCTCACGCGTGCCACCTCTCGGAGCCCATCCAAGTAGCGCCAGGTAATTCGCCAGCGCCTCGGGAAGCACACCCATGTCGCGGAAGTTTGCGATCGAGGTTGCACCATGGCGCTTCGACAACCGCATGCCATCACTGCCAACAATGGTGGATAAATGCGCAAACTCCGGTACCGGCCAGCCCAACGCCTCATACAACGCCACCTGTTTTGGCGTATTCGACAGATGATCGTCACCACGAATGACGTGAGTGATCTCCATCAGCCCGTCGTCCACGACGACCACGTAGTTGTAAACCGGAATGCCACTTGAGCGCAGGATGATGGGATCGCTCACCGCCTCATTGGAGAATTCCACCATACCGCGCACGATGTCGTGAAAACGAATCGGATGCTCGGGAATGGCGAGTCGAATTGCGGCAGGCTCGGCGTTGGCTCGGCGCCGTTGTGCTTCCGTCGGATCAAGACCGCGACACTTGCCCGAATACACCGGCGAGCGATGCTGCTCGATCGCCAGATCCCTCTCCCGTTCCAGCTCTTCCTGCGAGCAGAAGCACAGGTAGGCCTTGCCTTCTTTTACCAGGCGCTCGGCGTGGTCACGATAGATCTCGAGACGATCGCTTTGGCGATAGGGCGCGAACTGACCCCCGACGTCCGGGCCCTCGTCCCAGTTGATGCCAAACCACTTCAGGTCTTCGAGAAGTTGCTCCTCGTAACGGACTTGGCTGCGCTCGAGATCAGTATCTTCGATGCGCAGGATCATCGTGCCCTTCGTTTTGCGCGCGAATAACCAATTGTAGAGTGCTGTGCGGGCATTGCCGACGTGCAATTGCCCAGTAGGAGACGGTGCGAAACGGACACGTATCTTCGAATGCTTGCTCACATTTCGATGGTAGCAAGAGCGGGAGAACCGAGCTAATGTGGCGAGCTCATTCCTGGCGTGTCAGGAATGTCCGGCTCAAGCGGTCGTGCCAGCAGAAACCGTCGACGTCGGCAAAAACCCACATCAGTCCCATTCCCAGAGAAAGCGTAGAAAAGTACATCGACAGGACTCGCAGCCGCCGTTGTTTTCTTTGGGGCGCTTCGCCTTTGAGGCCCCGCAGGCGAAGCCGCACTGCCATCATGCCCAGCGTCTTGCCAGCGTGGACCAGGAACAGGTAGTGATAGGCACTCCACAGCACCACTGTCGCCGCAGCCAACCCGAACCACAGCGGCTTCGACAACTGCGGATACTCCAGAATCTTGTAGGCTACCGCAGCAAAAACGGCAACGCTCGCTGTAACAATGACCATATCAGTCGCCGCCGCAGCGAGTCGCTGCGGAATTCGCACCGGCTGGCACGGAAGCTCCTCATGTTCGCGGACCTGTTGGACAGCAGTCGCATTAACCCTCAGATCCAGTCCCATTCCATCGAGGAATGGCGTGGCTGGAATCGCTTCCAACTCTTCGGGCACGTCCAGGATGCGAGGCGCTTCCGCGAAAACTGGGTCGGCAAGCCGATATACCGGCTCGGGCGCTACAGAAAGATGCTTCGGGAAGGCAATCACCTTACGTTTAGGGTGCGGACGAGAGACGGTATCGACGAACCGAGTGAGCACGTCCTCATACACAGGCGGCGCTTCGAGAACGAGTTCGACTGGAGGGGCCTGCGCCTGTACTAAAGGCGCGCGTTCGACGACCGGCTGTTCAGTTTCGAATAGCCTCACTCCGGTAGCTGAGGCTTCCGCGACTGAGGTCGGTGGGATGGATTTCGATGGCTCAGCGGTTGGCTTCGCCGCAGACGCGGCAATCGCCGTCTCGCCTGGTGTAACCTGTGGAACTTCCTCTGCAGGAAAAGGGAAGCGCATGGTGAATGCGCCTTCGATGCGGCGGCCGCGGCGGCGCTTGTAGCGCGCCAGTCGGTCCTGCACTTCGTTTCGCCAAAGGTCCGCCGGTTCGGTCGAAGCGGCCAGTGCGTCATATTGCGAGAGCTGCTGTTCCGTCATGTCGTGGCGCGTGTCTTTTTCTCCGCCGGGCCAAGTCCTGCGGGCTCCGGAGTCTATGTTAAGGAAACGAAGCCACCCACTTTCTGCAGGCATGGCGACAAAGGAACACGCATCGTTCCCGCCGCGCGACGCAACCACCTGCAACCAGTCGGGTTTTAGAGAAGCACCAGAGCGGCGTGAAATAATCGGCAGCGCTTCGCGTTTGGCCTGGCTGCTTGCAACATGCTAAGTTGCAAGGTACAGCTGATTGCATCTTCCTTGGTGAGGCAACGCGCGGCTTTCGATGATCTCCCGCATTCGATTGATTATCACGGCAGTGTTGGGATGTCATCTGTTTCTCGTACCCGTGCTGTTAACCAGCCAGTTGCGCAGTAACTCGGCCGGCTCGCAATCGCCTCAAACAACAACTACTTCGTCGAATTCCCAGGAACTCACTACGGAGAAGCCTGCCCAGCAGCAGAAGCCTGAAACCGTTCCGCCCTCCAGCCAAAACGATGAAGGCATGCGGGTCATGGAAGAGGTCGTGCAACAGCAGATGCAAAATGCGGCTGCCCAGGAGTCAGGTACGCCACCGCCACCTGCTAACGTTGCGCTCAACCAAAACGAGGTCCTGATCCGCGCCGAAGAGCAGGAAAAGCTTCAAGACATTTACAAGGTTCGTGGGCACGTGGTAATCCGCTTCCGCAACAACATCATTCATTGCGATGAGGCAACTTACGATTCAACCACCGGTATCGTTAACGCCACCGGCCACGTGGTCTACGATGGCGGAACCCACAGCGAGCACCTCACAGGCACGCACGCAACGTATGACATCAGCCGTGATACCGGCACTTTTTACGACGTAGTCGGGTCAACCGGGATCCAGGTAAAGAACCAGATGATGTTCTTGCGTTCGTCCACACCGTTTTTCTTTACTGGAAAAGTTGTAGACAAGCTTGGACCCGATCTCTACCGCGTCAACAACGGGATCATTACTTCCTGCCAGTTACCCAAGCCGAAGTGGGAGTATCACCCCGCCACGGCCACAGTCGAGGTGGGCGGCGACGCCAAGATGTATCACTCGACCCTGCGGATCGTGGGGATTCCAGTCTTCTACTTCCCTTACGTACAGCACCCCGCAGACAATCTTGGCCGCCAGAGTGGCTTTCTTATTCCAGCCATAGGGCAGTCGAACTCAAAAGGGTTCATCATCGGCGATTCGTACTACTGGGCGATCAACCGAAACTCGGATGCCGAAATCGGTGGCTACTACTTCTCTTCGCGCGGATGGGCGCAGATCGGCAACTATCGAATCCTTGGCTGGAAGTACCAGTTTCATGCTGAGTACTATGGCGTCATCGACGAAAAAGGCAACCCGACATCGCACCAGAACCAGGGCGGCGAAGAGTTCAAGGCAAACGGTTCAGCGTACCTGCCGTATGGTTTTCGCGGCGTGGTGTCGGTCGATTACCTGAGCTCGTATCTCTTCCGTCTTGCCTTTGGGCAGAGCTTTACAGAAGCCATCAACTCCGAAGTGCGCTCCTCTGGATTTGTGAGCAAGAGTTCCACGGCTAATTTTGGCGGCCTGTGGATTTCCCGGTACCAGAACTATCAAAGCACAGTGCACGGCGATGTGATTGACATCGCCCATATCCCAAGCCTGCAATTGGCTGGGCTCGAACAGCCTATCGGCAGCTCGAAATTCATGTACACCTACGACGTGGCAGGCGAGGGCGTTTCCCGCCACGAACCGGGCTTTCAGACGCAAAACGTCGTCGGTCGGTTTGACATTTTTCCCACCATCTCACTGCCGACGTTTTTCCGCGGTTGGACCTTCCGCCCCGAGGTGGGGGTGCGGGAAACGGTGTACAGCGAGCGCCTCATCCCTACGGAGAACAACACCGGCGTGATAGGCATCGCCGTGGCGCAGGCTTTGAATCGCAACGTAGCCTCCGCATCGATGGAACTGCGTCCGCCATCGGTGGCACGCATCTTCGACCACAAGCTTTTCGGCCAAGTGATCAAGCACGTCATCGAGCCTTATGCAATTTATCGTTACGAAAACGGTGTGAACAATTTCGCCAACATCATTCGCTTCGATTACCGTGACATTATTGCTGACTCCAGCTCTGTCGAATATGGTGTTACGAATCGCATTTACGCGAAAAAATCCAAATCACAGGCGAACTGTTACCTGCAACCAAAGTATCTGCCATCTGCTACGCCAGCCAGCGAAGTTGCAAAGCAGCCCGCTTCCGGAAAGGCTTGCGATGATAAGAGTGGAGCGGCCAAGGAGATTTTCACTCTGACCATCGCGCAGAAATACTTCTTCACCCCGACCTTTGGCGGGGCCCTTGTTCCCAATCAACGCAATGTGTTCGACAGTTCGGTAGATTTTTCAGGCATCGCGTTTCTCACGCAGCCCCGTAACGCCTCCCCTATCATTACGCGCCTCTTGTATAACCACGAAGCTACCGGCACAAGCCTGCAATGGGCGCTTGACTACGATCCTGTGTTCAATCAGGTCAATGCCAGCACAATTTTCTTGGGCCAGCGCCTCACCTCAAAAATCTCCCTGTTAGGCGGCCAAACCTATATTCATGCGCCCGGCGAGGTCATCCCTTCCAGCATTAATCAGACGCTCGCCCCGGATATTTCCAACCAGTTCCGCGTGCAGCTTACCTACGGCAGCCTGGCTGCGCACGGATTCGGCGGTGCTGCCGGCATCGCCTACGATGCCAAAAACGTTTACCTGCAAGGCGCAACTATCCAGACCAACTACAACTGGGACTGCTGCGGACTCACCTTCGAATACGCGCGCTGGGCGCTTGGGCCGGTGCGCAACGAGAATGCATACCGTTTCGCATTCAGTCTCAGCAACGTAGGAACTTTCGGTAACTTGAAGAGGTTACAGCGACTCTATTAAGCGGCCCTGTTCCACTCTGCGGCATCTACAATGGAATGATGTCCAGTGCTGCCCAATCCGACGGCAACCTCCTGGCTGCCAAGTCGCGACGATTAGGGGAACACCTGCGCTCCCTCGGACGCCTTCTTGTCGCCTACTCCGGCGGCGTGGACTCAGCCTTCCTGGCATGGGCAGCCTATCGCGAGCTCGGCGACGACATGCTAGCCGTACTGGCCGACTCGCCTAGTCTTGCCCGCTCCCAGATGCAAGATGCTGTTGCCTTTGCTCAGGAACGGGGCATTCCTCTCGCCATCATTCAGACCGCGGAGATGGAACGCTCGGAGTACCGAAAAAATGACGGCTTCCGCTGCTTCTATTGCAAGGACGAGTTGTTCACCGTGATGGAACAGTTCCGCGTCGAACACGGCTTTTCAGTCATCGCGTACGGAGTGAACACGGACGATCAGGGCGATCACCGCCCGGGACAGGGGGCGGCCCGCCAGCATGGAGTCGCTGCTCCACTGCTGGCAGCTGGATTGTCTAAGCAGGAAATTCGAGAGCTGGCGCGCGCAGCTGATTTACGGATTTGGGACAAACCCGCTTCAGCATGCCTCTCCTCGCGCATTGAATATGGGCGCGAGGTTACTCCAGAAGCCCTGTTGGCAGTCGAGAAAGGCGAAGAAGCGTTGCGGAATTTAGGGTTTCGCCAGCTCCGCGTCCGCCATCACGGCGACATCGTGCGCATCGAGATTGCTCGCGATGAATTACCTCGCGCACTCACAGCCGAAATGGCGAGTGAGTTTACCCGCATCTTCAAGGCTCTTGGATTCACCTACATCACGCTTGATCTGGAAGGCTTCCGTTCCGGCTCGATGAACGCGACGCTGCCGGTTAACGTCCTCACCCGCTCGAAAATCTGATTCCACCGCGCCTACTCGATGCGCAGCGCTTGCATGGGCTCGATACTGGCTGCACGCCTCGCCGGAAGAAATCCTGCAACGGCCGCCGCGACAGTTAGCACGACAATTGCGATCCCAAGGCTAACCGGGTCCCAAGCGCGCACGCCATAGAGCTCATCTGCCATATATTGTGCCCCGATCAGCGCAATCGGAATTCCTATTGCCAAACCCAGGCCCACTTGGATAAAGGCGCCACGCATGACCATCCGCACCACCTTGCTACGGTCGGCGCCTAGCGCCATTCGCAATCCGATCTCGCTGGTACGCCGAGCCACCGCGTAGGACGTGATGCCGTATAGCCCTACCGCCGCCAGCACCAGTGCCAGCAATCCAAACAGCATCGTCAGGCGGGCGATCAGCCGCTCCTGGGTAAAATTGTCGGCCACCTGCTGGTCGAGCGAGTGCAAGTCGATGATAGTCAGATTCGGATCGATATCGGCCAGGGTTCGGCGCACCACAGAATCGACATTCTGCGGGGGATTGCTGAAATTGAGCGTGATCGAATTAATGAACAGCGACATGCCCTCCGCCATGACCGCATTCGCATCGGTCGGCTCCACCCGCAGCTTTTGCGTCAGCGGGCGGAAGTACATCGGCCGCACCTCTCGGCGAGGATTGGTATATTTGGCGTCGGCCACAATGCCGACAATCTCGAACGCGCTGGCATATTTGTGATCAAAAACGCCGAAGTGTCGCCCCATCGGGTCCTCTTTGGGGAAAAACTTCTTCACGAATGCTTGGTTGACCACAGCCACAAGTTGCGTTGTAGCGGTGTCAGCATCAGTAAAACCACGGCCGCGGATCACCGGTTGCCCTACTGTCTCAAAAAATTTCGCATTGACTCTGTCCCACGAAGAGTTGCACTTATCATTGGGCCCCGGCTCCGGGCGCCCCTCAATGCGAACGCACTCGCCCCAGTTGTTACCCTCCAGCGTGCTGTACAGGGCAAGGCCGACACTCCTTACTCCGGGCAACGCGCCAAACTCCTGCTCCAATCGCTGGTAGAGAGCCGGCAGCTTTTCCACCGTGTACCCCCCGCCCGCCGGATCAATGTGTACCACGTAGCGATTTGTAGTCTGCAGCCCAAAATTCTGCTGTTCCAGATTGCGCAACGTCCGCGTCAGTAGGCCCGCAGTCACCAGCATCACTAGCGACAACGCCGCCTGAAAGACGATCAGCCCTTTTTGCGGTAGCGCACCGCGATCGCGTGTGGAGCGATTAGCTCCGCGCAAAGCTTCCGCTGGATCGGAGTGCGAAGTGATCCAGGCGGGAACAATTCCAAACACGACTCCCGTGATCAGCGAGAGGAGAAACGCGAAGCCCAGCACCGGCAAAGACGGGCTGGCCTGAATCGGCAAATTGGGTGCTTCGGGAAACGCCAGTGAGAGGATGGTCCGCGTCCCCGCATAAGCGACAGCCAAGCCCACGAGGCCACCGAGAACAGCCAGCAGGACGCTCTCGGTCAGCATTTGGCCGATGAGCTGGGGGCGCGCTGCCCCGAGCGCCATGCGAATGGAGGTCTCCGCCTTGCGAGTAGTCCCGCGAGCCAGCAGCAGATTTGCGATATTGGCGCAGGCCACCAGCAGCACCAACGCCGAGATCGTCATTAAGAGGTACAGGCCCTTATGGGTTTCCTTTTGCAGATTCTGGATGCCTCCGCCGGCTGGCGTTAAGACGACGTGCTGTTTGGGAATGACGGTCGTGCCGCCGTTACGGGTGTACTGATCTACCGTTGACAGGAAAATTCGGAGATTATTGGAGATCTTCTGTTCCAGCGGTTGAATCGGTGTGCTTGTTTTCAATCGCCCGACTGCATAAAGCCAATTGCTCTCCTTCAGCGGTAGCAGCGAATTGTCATGATGAATAAGCGGCTCGCTGCATAGCGGAATCCACAAAGCCGGAGGACTCGGCCGAAGGCGGTCGCCAAAGAAACCGGGTGGTGCAATGCCTACGACTGTCATGGGCTCGGTTTGGACATAGAGGGTCGAACCGACAATCGACGGATCGCCACCGTACTCAGCCTGCCACGCCCGATAGCTCAGGACCACAGCAGGCGGCGCACCGGGCCGGTCGTCATTCATCGACAACACGCGCCCGATAAACGGGCCGATCCCAAAGGTCGTAAAGAAATTACCGGAGACATACTGGCTGCGTAACGACTTCGCCGGCTCCGATCCCCGCCGCACTGTCATCATGTTTTCGCCTGACTGCATGGCGGCAAGTTGCTCAAACTCTGGCGAGGTGTCGCGCAAGTGTTTGTACAACTCGTACGAGAACAGGTCAAAATCGCCATCGTCGTCTAGAAACCCGCCATTCACGCAGCAATCGTCCTTGTCGCCGATGCGGAAGAGTGTGTTGGGATCCGTTACCGGCAACGATTTCAAAAGGATGGCATGCACCAGCGTGAAAATGGCGGTGTTTGCGCCAATTCCCAGCGCGATCGTCAGGACAACAGTCAGAGTGAAACTGGGCGACTTGAGTAGCTGCCTAAGCGCGAGGCGAAGGTCCTGCATGTTTCAGATTCCTCTCTTCTTACCGAGCACATACGGGGCCAGAGCGGATTTGGTTCAGCCCCAACGATTTATTGACTCTGGGCGGCCAGTATCGATAGCAATTCACGTTCGCTCTTAACTGCCAGTGCCCGAATTCGGACATTCTGAACGACAGCTCAGGCCGCGTAGCTGAGAGCAACTGCGCATGAGATAATCGAAATTTCAGGCTGAACGCAAAGGTGGTCTGTATTCTTCTGATGAAACGTGTAGCTTTTCTTTTGCTGTTAGTGTGCGCCGGATGCTCGGCTCAATCTGATTCCCCTAAGGCGCAGCAGAGCCAGCCAAAAGCCCAAAGCGCGGTGTCGGGAACGGCGGTTGCTCCCGACCTGAAGGCAAAAATTCAGCGCCAGATTCAGGCGCAGTATGACCTTCCTGCCGACGTGAAAGTCGATGTGGGACTGCGCAGGCCCAGCGATTTCCCGACATTTGATACCGTGACGATCACGCTGACGGGCGGCGGCGGCCGCGAGCAAAGAGTTGACTTCCTGCTTTCCCAGGATGGCAAAACCCTAGCCAAGGTTACCCGGATGGACCTTACCAAGGACATCTATGCCGAGCGCATGAACAAGATCGACGTGAAGGACCGGCCGGTGCGCGGTAATCCCAACGCTAAGGTCACGGTGGTCAATTACGACGATCTCCAGTGCCCGTTCTGCTCTCGTCTGCACGCCACCCTGATGACGGAGATCCTGCCTCAGTACGGCGATCGCATCAAGATCGTGTACAAGGATTTCCCGCTCTCGATGCATCCCTGGGCGCCGCATTCCGCAAATAACGCCAATTGCCTCGCCATTGAGAATGGCACTGCCTATTGGGAGTTCGCCGACTATGTTCATGCCAATCAGAAAGCCATCGGCAGCGGGCAGGATTTACAGAAGGCGACGAGCGAGCTTGACCGTATCGCGATCGATTTGGGTAAGAAACATGGGGTCGATATGAACCGCCTGCAGGCCTGTATCAAGAGCCAGCCCGACCAGCAGCTGAAGTCTTCCATGGCAGAAGGCGAATCACTGGGCCTCAACGCCACGCCAACCCTATTCATCAATGGGCAGAAGCTGGAAGGTGCAGTGGATGCCGACGAGGTTCGCGCCGTGTTGGATGCGCAACTGCTGGCAGCAGGGGTGCAACCACCGGCGCCATTGCCAACGCCGGCGAAGCAGAAGCAGGAAACCACAAGCAAGTAGGGCCCGCGCAAGCATTCCTTGGCACGATTTGGTTCGGACCGAAACCGGCGCGTACGCCTGCGCCCACAATGAGGAGCAAGGATTGAGATCGGACCGGAAGCGCGGACCGAGCGCCGCGATTACAGCCACTTTGGCAGGCATGCTCATCCTGCTGTTGTTCAGCGCCGCTTGCAAAACCAGCAAAGACAATACCGGCGTTATGGCCACCGTGAACGGCCGCAAGATTACTGGCACAGAAGTCGACAAGTACTTCAACAACCAGACCGCGGACGCTCCGCAGAAGCCCACGGATGAACAGGCTGACACGCTTCGCTTGAACATCCTCAAGCAGCTCATCGATAACGAAATCCTGATGCAACGTGCCGAGAAGCTGGGACTGCTGGCCACCGACGATGAGGTCAACAGCAAGCTGGCGGAAATCAAGGCGCCATTCAGCCAGGAGGACTTCGACAAGCGTTTGGCGACGCGCAATATCACCCTTGCCGATTTCAAGGCCGACCTGCGCCGCTCCATCACTGTCGACAAGGTGCTGAACAAGGAAATCACCTCGAAGATCAACATCTCTGACCAGGACATCACGGCTTACTACAACCAGCACAAATCGGAGTTCAACCTCATCGAGCCGCAATATCACCTTGCGCAGATCCTGGTGACTACGCAGCCCAATCCGCAGGCGCCGAACGTCGCGGGCAAAGCGCAGAACGAGGCGGACGCGAAGAAGAAGATTCAGGTCATCGTGAACCGTCTCGACAGCGGAGAAGACTTCGCGTCCGTGGCAATGGCGCTCTCCGAGCAGCCGGAGACGGCGCAGAACGGCGGCGAGCTGGGCTTCGTTCCGGAGTCTTCCCTCAAAGGCGACAGGCCTGCATTTGAAGCCATCAACAAGCTAAAGCCGGGACAATATTCTCCAGTGTTAATTGTGGCCGACCCTAACAGCCATCAAATCTTCGGCTTTCGCGTCGTAAAGCTGATTAGCAAAGAAGCTGCGGGCCAGCGCGAGCTGAAAGATCCGCGCGTGCAACAGGCTGTTCGCGAGCAGTTGCGAGATCGCCAGGAGCAACTGCTGAAGGCTGCCTACTACGAAGTCATTCGCGACGAGGCCAAAGTTGAAAACTTCTTCGCGGAAGAAATTCTCAAGAAGGCTGGCACCGGCAAATAACTGATCAGGATTTCAATCGGAGAGGGTCGTCGCCGTGCGGCATAGGTTGCGGCGGCGTCGCAAGCAACGTCCTTTTCTGGAGATCAACCTTGTACCGCATGCCCCGCTCCAGCTTCGAGGGATCCACGTGCAATGTCTTCAACTTAGAGACATCCCAGCCGTGACGTGTGGCCATTTCGCGGAGCCGGCCCTTGACGTGCGCCTCAGTTACCTTCTTCTGGCTGTCGAATTGCACCACTCGATGGCAATGGGCGATGCGGCCCGTGTGTGGATCGTAGAGCACAGCCATATAGATCTTGGGCTCGATCGGCTTACCGTTCATGATTCCAGACATTGTTTCGATCCTCCTCAGTCGTAGAACCAGACCTGATGTACAGCGTCAGCACGTGCGCCGAAATCGCCGCCTCCCGTGTCCCAAACCGCTAGCGCGAAAGTCACTCGGTCCACATTGTTGTCGATGATAACTTCCGCCAATCCAAAGCTCTCGTTCGTCGTGCCTACCGGAACCACCTGTTCCTGGCCAGTGTTCGGATCGCGTTTCTGGTACTCGAGAATTCCCGAGAACAGAAAACTGTTGTTGGCCACCAGGACGCCAGTGAGCATCGCCGTGGCATACACGTTGTTTGGGGAGAAATTGAAGTCGTCCGTATAACTGGCGGTTTCGTTTTCTGAATAAACCCAGTACGAATCGACGTAGAATCCCCAGACTGCCATGGTTCACCTCCGCAAAGTGGCGCGGGAAGCTTACAACAGGTTCCCCACTTCGGGGTAATCGCAATTCTTAGCGGAGTTGTTGCAACGCCTGTTCGAGATCCGCCATCAGGTCCTCGGTCTTCTCCAACCCGATATGGAGCCGCACGATGCGGTGACCGTATGAAGGACGCCCCTTGAATCCCGTGAAATCATAGGCGACCGCAAGGCTGGCTACCCCGCCCCAGCTATAGCCGATCTCAAACAACTCTAGCGCGTTCACGAAAGCCATCACTTTCTCTTTCGCGATTTCTGGCTTGAAGACAATCGAAAACAGGCCCGAGGAACCGGTAAAATCGCGCTTCCAGAACTCATGCCCCGGGCAGGACGGCAGCGCAGGATGCAAAACTCGCTCGACCTCCGGCCCTTCACTGAGCCATTTCGCGATACGCAATGCCGAGGCTTCGATGGCCTTTAATCGCACGGCCATCGTCTTCATACCACGGAGGGCAAGGGAGCAATCGTCCGGCGAAGCGGCCGTCCCAAACACCTGGTGATGTTCACCGAGCTTGTTCCACAATTCCTCGGTCTTTACGGTGATTGAGCCCAGCAGCAGATCGCTGTGCCCGCCGATGTACTTCGTCACCGCTTGCATGGTGATGTCGGCGCCATGCGCCAGCGCATCGAACAGAACGCCTGCCGACCACGTGTTATCGACGGCTACTATAGTGCCATGCGCGTGGGCGACTTCGGAGATGGCGCTAACGTCCTGCACCTCCATGGTGATTGACCCGGGGCTCTCGCACCACACCATACGGGAGTTGGGCTTGAACAGCGATTCGATTTCGCGGCCGATGGTCGGCTGATAGAAGGTCGTTTCGACCCCGAATCGTTTCAGCACCAGGCGGCAGAACTTGCGGTTTGGCCCATATACGCTCTCGGGCACAAGGATGTGGTCTCCGGCCTTGAGGAAGGCGAAGTCGATGGTAGGGATGGCGCACTGGCCGCCGGGAGTGATCAGCGTCCGGAAGCCGCCTTCCAGTTCGCAAACCTTTCCGGCCAGCTCCAAAGTGGTGGGAGTGCCGTAAAGGCCGTACGTGTAGCCTACTTTGTACTGGTTCCAGTTGTCCTCAACCTTCGCAGCATCGGAAAACAATGTGGTCGAGCCGCGATAGGTGGGCGTCGCCAGCGACTGAAAGCCCTTGGGAACCCTCGCATCCGAGTGGATGAGCTTTGTGGTCCAGTCCTTCTTCATCGGAGCATTATAGGGTTGAACGGCCATCCCTGAGTCGATAGTGCATGGCGGACAGGCGAAGTTCATCCCAGGCCTACACTCGCGGCCTTTTGCTCTTTGCTTCCGGTTGACTAGGGCCCACCAATCCAGTCTTCCCGGATGTTTGTCCCACCGCTATCTACCCAAAATGCGGGCGACAAGGATGGCCCTGCGGCACTTGCGGCAATTTGTGAGAACGTCTCAGGGCACGACCTTGGTCGTGCTCTGAGACAAAACATTCGTGAACCAGGGTTGTTGCGCCCGCCACGGTGGCGAAGTCGTCCGTTGATACGGAGCAATTACTGGCCCAACTGCCACAGCAGAAAACCGAGCTGGTCGGTCAGGTCCCCGACGGTCTGCGATACGCTTCGTCCGGCGGAGTGACCTGCCTTCAATTCGTATCGCAGCAGAATCGGCCGGTCAGAAGCCGTATCGGCCTGCAGCTCAGCGGCCATTTTGCGAGCGTGTAAAGGCGCCACGCGTGTGTCACCGTCGCCGCTCATCAACAGAACAGCCGGATATTTCACGCCTGGCTTGACGTGCTGGTAGGGAGAATAGGCGTACAGCCACTTGAACTGCTCGGGATTGGTTGCCGAGCCGTACTCGGAAACCCAGAACTGGGCTTCCATGAATCTGTCGTAGCGGAGCATGTCAAGCAGCGGGTGCCAGCAGACCACCGCACGGTACAGATCGGGTCGCTGAGTGAGGGCCGCCCCAACCAGCAAGCCCCCATTACTGCCACCGAGAATGGAGAGCTTTGCCGGCTGGGTGTACTTGTTCTGGATGAGCCATTCAGACGCGGCGATGAAATCGTCAAACACATTCTGCTTGTTGGCGAGCATGCCGCTCTTATGCCAAGCCTCGCCAAACTCGCCGCCGCCGCGCAAATTGGCCAGCGCGTAGACTCCACCCCGCTCGGCAAAGATGATGGCCGACGACGAGAAGTGCGGCGTGTTGCTCACGGTGAAGCCACCGTAGCCGGTCAATACAGCCGGACGATTGCCGTCGAGCTTCAGTCCCTTGCCATGAACCAGGAAGATGGGAACCTTCGTGCCGTCTTTGGAGGTAACCCACACCTGGTCAACTTGAATGTTGGTGCTGTCAACCGGGACCTTTGGTTCAGCCCACACGGATTGCTGGCCGGAAGATATCTGGTAGCGGAAGATGCTCTGCGGAATGGCGAAGGATGAAAAACGCAGGAAAGCATCGTTCTGGTCCCAGCGGGCTTGAATCTCGTCCGTGGAGCCAAGTGCGGGAAAGTTGACTTGCCCTGCAGGCTTACCATCAGCACTGAAGACCCTCACTACCGAGCTAGCATTCTTGACGTAACCGACGATGATCTTTCCTCCGCCTAGCGTGACGCTTTCAATAGCGGAATCGCTTTCCGGGATGACTTCGCGCCAGCGTTCCTGTGCAGGGTTGGCGAGGTCCACGGCGAGCACGCGTCCGTTGGGAGCCTTCCAATTGGTTTGCAGGAACAGGTGCTCGCCGCCGGGGAAGGCGAAGAAGCGGGCATCGATGTCTTTCACCAGCGGAACGATGGGGCTCTTCTGCACGAGGTTCTGCAGCCAGATTTCGGTTTTGTCGGCGGATGAACCGTGCAGGACTTGAATCACTAAGTAGTGACCGTCGAGAGTGGCGTCGCCGACTATGATGGCTTCCTTGGTGTAACCCTTGCCGAAGATGTCTGCGTCTTTGGTGGCTTCGGTTCCCATTTTGTGAAAGCGAACGCGCGGGCCGTCGGCGGCCATCGTGGCGTAATAAAAGCCGCTGCCGTCAGGGAGGAAGGAGAAGTCGAAGTAGACTGCGTCGGGAAGACGGTCAGGAAGGTCCTGGCGAGTATCGACGTTCATGACGCGCACTTCGGATTCGTCCCTGCCGCCGGTACGAATCATGTAGGCCATCAGCTTGCCGTGGTTGGAGACATCGGCAATCTCGACGCTGGTCGAGTGGTCGGCACTCATCGAGTCAGGATTGATGAGTGCCTGGTCTTTACCGGAAACGCCCTCGCGCATGTAGATGACATACTGCTCCTGGTCAGGGGTGCGCCTGCGATAAAAGAACCTCCCGTTGCGCTCGATGGGAGCACGAATGCTCTCGACCTTGTTCAGTTCCTCGAGGCGCTTCTCGAGGGCTGTGCGCCCAGGCCACTGGTCGAGCAAAGCATGTGTGTAGGCGTTCTGCGCGTCGATCCAGCCCCGCGTCTCGGGGCTGTTCTGGTCTTCCAACCAGCGATAAGGATCCGTGATCGTAACACCGTTTAGGACCTCCTGAACATTGTCAGTTCGAGTAGGCGGCGGAGAAAGCGTTTGGGACGGGCTGCCGGTCTGCGCGAAAGTCGCGCACGAAAGCACACAGACCGCTGCCAGACGAGCTAGTTTCATGGCGTTGAACTCCCGATGAATTGCAAACTGAGCCAAGTGGGCAATTATCGTTGAAATAGGGCCGAAGGCCCAAGTGCGTGAAAATATCTTGTTGTGAGACGGGCGAAAAGCGGGACCGTGATCGAATGACGAAAAACGATCCCCTCTTTCTCAAAAGAAGGGAAAGGATGGGGCGCCCGACTACATGGGTGGGCGTCAGTATCCGTGACCGCCGGCTCCTTCTTCGACACGCACCTTCCCGCGGAACATCCGGTAGATAAAGATGAAGTAGGTTGCCGCAAGCACCATAGCTATCGACCGCCAGACAAAGCCGACCATGATTCCATGCGCACCGGCTGCGGTGTTGTAGATGGTGAGGCTATAGCTCGGGTCGGTGCTGGCAGGCAGAACACATTCGCCAGGCGTAAGAAGGTCTAAACTAGGGCTGATGATACGTTTTGTCCTTAGTTTAACGCTGGGCTTTGCGATTTGGGTGGCATTGCTGCATTCATCTTTAGCCCAAACATCAACTGGCATAAGTCCACAGCAACAAACGAAGCGGCTTATTTTGAAAGACGGATCGTTCCAGATGGTAACCAAGTACGAAATTCAGGGCGATCGCGTCCACTATCTCAGCGCGGAGCGTTACGACTGGGAGGATCTTCCCATCTCACTGGTGGACTGGGAGGCTACGAAGAAATATGAAGCCGAGCTCAGTAGTGGCAAGCTCCGGCCTCACGTGGAGACGAGCGAAGAGCGGGAAGAACGCGAACGAGAAGAGGCGAACTCACCGGAGATCCTGCCGGGGTTGCGGCTTCCGGGAACGGGCGGAGTTTTTCTGCTCGACCAAGTCAACGGTAAGCCTGAGTTGGCGGAAATCTTGCAGAATGGCAGCGAACTCAATCAAGGTTCAAACAAGAAGAACATTTTGCGCTCAGCCATCCCCATTGGATCCTCCAAGCATTCGTTTGAACTCCGGAGCCCGCACGCGAGGATTCAGTCGCACTTAACCACGCCGGTGATTTATGTCGACATCGACGAAGGTGCGATGAATGATGTAGCGGTGAACGGCAGGTTCCGCATTGTGCGGGCCGATATCAAGAAGGACGTCAGGGTAGTCGGCAACCTAAAGGTCAGCTTCACCGGGAAAGCGTCGGAGCAAGGTAATTACATCACGACCAATGTTGAGAAGGTGGGAATCGGCGAGTGGTTGAAAGTCACGCCAGCACAGCCCCTGCCGGCGGGCGAATATGCGGTAGTTGAGATGTTAGGTCCGGAGGAACTGAATCTGTATGTGTGGGATTTCGGCGTGAACCCGCAAGCCCCTCCAAATCCGGACACTTGGCGGGCGGTTCCGGGTTCCGGTACAGCGTCCCCACAATGAGTGAACCCGACTTTGACTTAAAAGAAGCTCCGGAACGCCGAGCAGAAGCTCGGCTCTAGCAGTAATATCGGGATAGAGTAATTCTTAACCGCTCTAGTCCTCGTCCAGTCCCACAATTCCCACTCCGGAAACAGCGATGTTGTCACGGCCAGCTTGCTTCACTGCATACATCATGTCGTCGGCGTGCTGCACGATAATCTGCGGAGTTGTTCCGTCCGTCGGATACGTAGCGATGCCGATGCTGGCACGGACTTGAAGTCCAAACGCCTCTTCCGGAAGCCAAAGTCGCTCATGAAATACCTTCGCAATGCGGCGAGCCACGCGAAGACCGGCTTCTCCGGAGGTCTGCGGCAAGAGGATTGCGAACTCGTCGCCGCCGTAGCGGAAAGCGGCATCGACTAAGCGCAGACTCTCGCGCAGGCAATCGCCTACCTCGGCCAACAGCCTGCTTCCCACGATGTGTCCGTACTGATCATTGACCCTCTTGAAATGATCGAGGTCGAGAAACAGCAGCGTAAATTCGTAACCGAAACGCGCGGAACGGTGCAGCTCCTCGGCAATCATGGTGAAGAGATGGCGCGCGTTGTAGAGCCCAGTGCAGTCATCGGTAATGCTGAGTTCCTGGATGCGTCCTACCGCGCGGGCATTCTCGATGGCGATGGCAGCGTAGTCGGCGAGAGTCTGCAGCAGCATCTGGCTGCGGGTATAAACCTCCATGTCGATATTTACCAGCTCGATGACACCCAGAATTTTGCCCGCGGTTTTAACCGGCATGCAGACAACTGGACAGCTGCCGTCCAACCATGTTTGGCGGCTATCGGGATCAACCGCTGGATCCGCATTGACGTTCTCGATGACGAGCGGCTCGCCATTACGAATTACCCAATCGACGAGCGTCGATCCGTCGGAGAGGCGTAGCTGACCCAGACTTTCTGCGCCCCTCCCCACCGAGGCCGCGTAATAGGGTTCCTGGCTCGACTCGTCGATCATCACCAGCGACCAGGTTGCCGGCTCGAAGTAAGCCGCCATCTTCTCCATGATGGTCTGCAGGATGGTGTCGAGATCCAGAGTTGAAGTGAGCGCCTTGGCGACATCATGGAAGATCTTCAACTCATACAGCTGCCGATCATTTTCCGTACCAGGCGCCAATTTCGATGACCTGAAGTAATTTAACTCTGCCGTTCGGGCTTAGATCCGGCGCGCCGCAGCGACGAAGCTGGCTGGAGGATTCTTAGGCAGACATAAAAACGAACTCTATGTTACAGGAAAACAGTGGTTTATCCTATAGGACGATCGGCGCTGGGATACCTTGCGGTGGCTTGGCATTTGGTTGCAACATGATCGCAGCAGTGGTTGTGACCTTCTAACCAAGGACGACGGAATGGCAGGATCGTTTGGCGAGCGGCTGCGGCGGGAGCGCGAAATGCGCGGCATTTCGCTGGAGAACATCGCCGCAGCCACCAAAATTGGAACAAGGCTGTTGCGCGCGCTGGAAGAGGAGCACTTCGAACTGCTTCCCGGCGGCATCTTCAACAAGGGTTTCGTACGCGCTTACGCCAAGTACCTGGGACTGAACGAAGAGGAAGCAGTCGCCGATTACTTGCAGGCTGCAGGGGAATCCGGTCCAGATCCCCGGCTGATTGCCGAGCAGAATGCTTCTCGTATGGACCGCGGGGGCGAGAATTTAGGACATTCAGGTGCCCCTCGCTTCCCGCTTATTCCCGTCCTGATCCTGCTCGTTGTCGTGGCGGCAGGTTGGGCTGGCTGGAAGGTCTATCAGGAGCGGCTTAACGCACGCGCGAGTCGGAGCGAAGCGGCTGCGGACGTAGGCCAACCGCCTGCCACAAAGAGCGAAACCGCTGCACCATCGCCGGGAAACACTCCGATCGCTAACGCGCCATCCGTTCAGAACAAAGCGACGCCGGCAAGCCCGCCAGCCGTGAGTACGTCGCCAACGGACTCTCTGACAAATTCTGGTGTGAATCCTGGGGTGGGTACGAATCCGGAGGCGAAGAAGACGACAACTGCTGCCGAAGCTTCAAAACCTGCCACCGATGCCACAACTCTGGTTGGTCCAAACAAAGTCGCTGACGCAACAAAAGCTGCGGCGGTGACCACGCCGAATTCAGTATCAGCGACCGAGGGAGCTGGTGCTGCTTACACACAGTCCTTCGAGGTCAGCGTGCGCGCGAAGGACCGCGCCTGGGTTTCGATCAAGTCGGATGGCAAAATCACCGTGAGGGGCATCATCAGTCCTCCAGATGTGAAGACGGTCCACGCCACGAGGCAGGTTGTCTTCTGGACGGGCAATGCTGGGGCTGTCGATATCTCTTTCAACGGGCAGCACATTGCGCTAGCTGGCGGTCCGAATTCCGAGGGAACGCTGGTGTTTAATCCTCGCGGAGTGGTTATCCCGACCCCTACCTTTACACCCCAACCTTGAAAGCGACACGCACAATATTTCATGATCAAGACAGCTGAGAATGTCGTTCGCATCGAAGCCGATGCCCTGCGCGCGCTGGCAGACCGAATTGCCGGCCCCATGGCGCGAGACTTCGAACGCGCCGTCGATTTGCTTTTTGGATGTGTAGGCCGGGTGGTAGTGACCGGCATGGGCAAAAGCGGACTGATCGCACGCAAAGTGGCTGCCACGCTAAGCTCCACGGGCACACCTGCTCTCTACTTGCACCCGGCAGAAGCGATGCATGGCGACCTCGGCATGATCGTCCGTGGCGACGTGGTTTTGGCGATGTCGGCCAGTGGAGAAACGGCGGAGATCCTTCAGCTATTGGCTACCGTGAAGCGGCTTGGGATCCGTCTGGTTAGCATTACATGCGACGATCTCTACTCGCCGAAAGCAGCCGAACGGAGACGCTCAACGTTGTCGCAGGCGGCCGATGTCACGTTGGACTGTTCGGTTGCGTCCGAAGCATGTTCGTTCGGGCTCTCTCCGACCGCTTCGACGACCACCATGCTCGCGTTGGGAGATGCCCTGGCTGTGGCTCTGTCGGAAAAGCGCGGGTTCAAAGCAGAGGATTTTGCCAACCTGCATCCCGGCGGAAAGCTGGGAAAGCGGCTAAGCCGCGCTTCAGCGCTGATGCATCGGGGAGATGCGATGCCGAGCGTGACACCTTCCACGGCGATCAGCGACGTGATCTACGAGATGTCGCGCAAGGGCCTGGGGATGACAACCGTCACGCATGACGGAAAGCTGGTGGGCCTGATCAGCGATGGCGACTTGCGACGGCTACTGGAGCATCATGGCAAAGACATTTTTGACCTTACCGCCGATCAATGTATGACGCGCAAGCCGGTAACAATCGGTCCGGATGCATTCGCGATTACCGCGCTGGACATCATGGAGCAACGGAAGATTACGTCCTTGCCGGTTGTGGACGAAGATGGCGCCTTGCTGGGAGTCCTGCATCTGCATGACCTGTGGGGAACAGAAATGGTCTGACCGGGGAGCGAAAAGTGGGAATCGATGGCGCGCTGGATAAGTTCAAACTCGATGCGCTGATCGCGCCAACTGGATCTGCGGCTTGGAGTACGAACCTGCTGAATGGGGGCCACTCCGTCGCAGGAAGTTCGAGCCTGGCAGCGGTTGTTGGATATCCCAACATCAACGGTGCCCATGGGATTGATTTTTGGGCTGCCGATAGGAATTTCCTTCTTTGGCCGAGCCTGGAGCGAGCCAAAGCTAAGTAAGCTGGCGTATGCATTCAAACAGGCTAGGACGGCAGGGAGGCGCCTATTGTTGCAGCCGACAGCGAACTTACTTGCAAGTGCATAATGGCTGCCATCCTCAGACGTGGTTGGAATCCGGGCTACGGTACTGACGCTCCGGCACACTCCGAAGGCGCTCGGCAGCCGACTCTGGCGTAATGTCGCGCTGCGGGGCTGCTAACATCTCGTATCCCACCATGAATTTCTTGATCGTCGCAGAACGCAACAGCGGTGGATAGTAGTGCGCGTGCAGGTGCCATTCGGGATGCTGCACACCATCGGTCGGCTGCTGATGAAATCCCATGGTGTAGGGAAACGCGATTTGAAAGAGATTGTTGTAGCGGGTTGTGATGCGCTTGAGAATGTCAGCCAATCCCGCCCGGCTGTCGTTATCAAGTGAAGCGATGTCGGCGACGTGGTTCTTACTACCGACCAACAGCTCAAATGGCCAAACTGCCCAGAACGGCACCAGGGCAACGAATTGGGCATTTTCGCAAACCAGACGTTCGCCTGCAGAACGCTCCAGTTCAAGGTAATCACACAGGAGACAGCGCCGCCGACGTTCCCGGTACTCCAGCAGCGAAGCCTGTTCCTTGCGCGGCTCGTTGGGGACTGCTTGGTTGGCCCAAATCTGTCCGTGGGGATGCAGGTTACTGGCGCCCATCATCTCGCCGCGGTTTTCGAAGATCTCGACATGATTGATGTCGGGCGTTGAGCCAAGCTCTCTGTACTGGTCAGCCCATAGGTCGACTACGGCCCGAATCGCGCCGAGGTCCATGTCGGCCAGAGTCAGATCGTGTCGCGGTGAGAAGCAGACGACGCGGCAGATGCCAGCCTCCGAATCGGCAACGACGATTTCGCTGACGCTATCCTGGAGATGAACCGACCCAACACCAGGCTTCAGGGCTGCGAAATCATTGTCAAAGACGAAGGTCGATCCGTAATTGGGATTTCTCACTCCTCCCGCACGCTGATTTCCGGGGCAGAGATAGCAAAGGGGATCGTAGCGAATAGGCCGATCTTCGGGCTGTGGCTCAGTCTGTCCTTGCCATGGTCTGAGCGCGCGATGGGGCGAAACCAAGACCCAGTCCCGGGTAAGCGGGTTCCAGCGGCGATGAGGTACTTCGCGAAGCGGGCCGAGATCGATCATGTTGTCGCCAGGAGAATTTCGCCCGCGCCTTCAGCGGCGCTGCAAACATAGATTGCCGGCTCGATCCCGGTCCCTGCTTGATACTTCTGCGAAACCTCGGTTTGAAACGCACCCAGGGCATCAGCCTCCACCAGATTCACAGTGCTGCCACCGAATCCGCCTCCGGTCATGCGAGCACCCCAAACACCTGTGCACTGGCTGGCCGACTCCACCATGATGTCGAGTTCGCGGCAACTCACTTCGTAATCATCTCTGAGACTGATGTGGGATGAGTACATCAATTCTCCAAAGCGTTTGAGGTTGTGCTGCTTCAATGCTTCAGCCGATTCGAGCACCCGTGCGTTCTCCGTGACCACGTGGCGGCAGCGTCTGAAGATTCGCTCCGGCATGGCTGAGGCAAACTGATTCAGTTCCGAAGCATCAATGTCTCGCAAGGCGCGTATATGTGGAAGGCTTTGCCGCAGGATACGTACACCGGCCTCGCAATCCGCACGGCGTTTGTTGTATTCGCCGCCTGCCAATTCATGTTTCACCATTGTGTTGCAAATCACAATCCGAACTTGCTCGGGCAACGGCAATGGCTCCGATTCGAGGCTGCAGCAATCCAGCAGAAGCGCATGGTCCTTGCTTCCAAAGCAGGCGATGAACTGGTCCATGATGCCACACTTGGTCCCGGCGTATTCGTGTTCGGCACGTTGGCAGATTTCAGCAATCTCACGCCGCTCTAGGGAAGTCCCGGAAACGCCCAACAGCGCGAGAGCCGTGGCTACCTCGATCGCGGCCGAGGAACTCAGGCCCGCACCTATCGGCACGTCGCCCTTGATGATCAACTTCGCCCCCCGTAAATCTATCCCGCGCGACCGAAGGACGGCAGCCACGCCTCGCACGTAGTCAGTCCAGTGACCCGTCGGACCTGATCCCGGGTTATTCAAGTCGATCGTCGAAGTATCACCGAGGTCAAATGAAAACACGTTCAGAATGCGGTCTCTGCGAGCCCCAACCGCAACATAAGTGCGAAAGCCGAGAGCGCAGGGCATCACGAATCCGTCGTTGTAGTCTGTGTGCTCGCCGATGAGGTTCACTCGTCCCGGCGCGAAGAACACCAATGGGTGAGTTCCGTACCTGTTACGGAATTCATCAGCTACCAGGCGTGCACTGATGGGAATGCTGCCGGGGTCAAAGGTGGGCGAAGTCATCGTCCGATCAAGGCTTCGAGTAAGGACATCACATCATAGCCCTGAATCGTGTGGCGCCGCCATGAGGCAGAGAGCCTGGATGGAATTGAGTGTTGACTCTGTGGTTGCGCTACTTGTTAGCCGGCGGCTGTGCTGTCTGAGACTTGGCCAACTCTTCCATCTTGGCCATATCGGTCTTTATGCGCTCAGTAAGCGGCCCATTCGGAACGAGTGCCAGATAAGTACGATAGTGATCGGCGGCGGCAGAGTAGGCGCCCTTGGCAGTGCAGATGGTCGCCAACAGTAGCTCGACCCGGGGCTCAGAATGCTGCTTGTCCATACTCTCGGCACGCAACGCCATGCTCTCGGCTTTATCCAAATGTTGCAGATTAAACTCTGCCACCGAGTTGTAATAATAGGCCAGCGGGAAGTCAGTAGGATCGAGGGAAATGAGTTTCTCGGTAAGTCTACGGGTGTCTTCCCAATTCTTCGCCGTGGCTTGCAAAAAGGCCATGCGCAAGTAAGGCAGCGGCAAATTGGGATCGGCGGAGATGGCCTCCTGATAATCCTTCTCAGCCGCATCGGGGTTGTTTCGCCGCTGCTCCAGGTCACCCAGCCGGGTCCAGGCTTCGGCAAACTTCGGGTACTCGTCGATGGCTTTGTGGAGAGTTTTCTCCGCTTCGGGCAGATTTCCCTTCTCCAACTGCTCGCTTCCCTTTTCGTATTCCTTGCGGGCCTTGGCTGGAACTTCGAGGCTGGCTGCGGTCACCATCCCTTCGGCCTTCTTGGCCCGGTTGTGCAGCATGATGATGCCCACAGTCGAGTTGTTCATGGAGGGATCGAGACGTATGGTCGTAGACGAGTATCCCGGCAAGTCAGCACGCAGCTCGCAGTCGGAAATGAAGGAATTGGGGTTCGTGAGGCCGCTCGCAGCCATCGCGTTTCGGGTAACTGCATTGTTTTCCGAACTGAATCGTGTGTCGTCCGATGCGTCCGGTGTTGTATCCCGAAAGCGTTCACCGAGCATGAATGAGAAAGATCCATCCGGTGCGGTAAACGTTTCTCGACGGTTGAGACCGGCACAGCTCCGAATGATCGCCACAGGATTCGGAGGCGGGGTACCGGTATCGAGCAGCACCTTCCCACTGTAAAAGATTGGGGACTGTATGCTCGGCGTTGTGGTGTTGACTCGACTCGCAGCTCGGGCGGGCGTCATAGCACGGGCGCCGCTGTTGCTACCGGTTTGTTGGGCTATGGCGACTGAGCAGACTAGCGCTGTTATCGAGAGACTCCAGAATGCGAACCTTATCGCGCCCCGCATCGGCCACCCCCAAACGAAGCTGCTCCTGTGAGGAAAATAGTACTCCCAAATGGCGGCCAAGATGTCAACTCTTGGTCACAAACTGCCGATTTTTCGCGGAGCAAAATGCCTGCACCCTGAACGGTCAGCTATGGAGTGGGGGACTTCAGCCTCTGGCGGCGCAGGCGCCACTCGTCACTGCTGAGAATACCTGGTCCGGCTTCGATGAGCCGCGGCAACATCTGGAAGACGGAGATAGGAGTCCACAGGCTGCCGTCACGGCGCCGGAAGCCGCGTCGATTCAGCTCGGCGGCGATGCCGGAGTAGGGGCCGTCCTGGATCGTCAGCTCCATGATCTGGAACAGCACCTCTCGCTCGTGGGGGTCCGCTTCCAGATGTGCGCAGTCACCGGAGACGCGCAGACCGTAGGGAACCTCGGGCGGCGCTGTGGTGGCAGTGCCCGCCTGGGGAGCCAGTTGGCGCTCCCACTCGATGACGACCGGTTTCCACCCCTGAGCCAGTTTGCGTCGAAACTCTTCCTCGCCAAATTGCCCTGCAACGACTTCACGTTTGCGCTCAATGTTGACCACTTTATCTCCAGTCGGCAGAAAGCTGCACTAGACCGGAAGCATCCGTAACACCAATGTTAAGCCGTTGGTTTTGAACCAGTTTAATTAATTCAAAACCGGCGTTTCGTGTCCGCGCTTGGCAAATGCTGTGCGGAAATGGGCGACCGGGTATTTTGGGAGGCCGAAATTACTAAAAACCCTATCCATCGATTGACGCCGGAATCGGTTGTTGGCTGTCGTCACGAGTATACCTGCGTCCTACTCTCCAGGACCCCGACGCCACTGCAGTCTTCGATAAGGTATTTCCGATTTGTATAAGAAAGAGAAGATGTCGAGTAGCGCATCAATCTCGACGTCAGCGATTCCAGCCGGGTTGCTTCTGCCGGCTTGATTCAATTCGATACTCCGGGTGTCGTCTTCGGCAAATTTCCTATCGAGCACAGGCTGGGGGCAACGGTGGGAACCGGGGTGCAAATTGCCTACGCACTTTCATGCCTACAACCATGGCTGAATTCTAACCATGCGATTGCCGTTCTGAAGAGACAAGCTGTCGGGTTGTTCATGACGAACTACAGCCGCACGATCTTGTCAGACTCGAAGCCGCGCAAGGCGTTGCGCGTGTCAACAATCAGGTTCGCGGCGTCGAGCAAGGCTCTGTAATCGAAATTCGAGTGGTCGGTAATCACGACGCAACAGTCGGCGTGCTTCGCCGAGGCAAGTGCATCCTGCGAAGCAAGGTCGATACCGTCGAGTTTGAGCTGGGGAACATAGGGGTCGCTATAGGTGACATCCGCGCCGAGCTTCTTCAGCAAGAGAATCACATCGAGTGCGGGAGACTCGCGCATATCGTCTATGTTGCGCTTGTAAGCCACGCCGAGAACATGGATGCGTGAGCCCTTGACCGGCTTGCCGTGGTTGTTGAGCGCCTGCTGCACCTTGCCGACCACAAAATGCGGCATGTTGCCGTTAATATATCCGGCGAGATCGATGAAGCGCGCCTCGATGCCGGACTGCTTGGTCTTCCAGGATAGATAGAAGGGATCGATGGGAATGCAGTGTCCACCGAGGCCGGGTCCTGGATAAAAGGGCATGAAGCCAAAGGGCTTGGTGGCAGCGGCGTCGATGACTTCCCAGACGTTGATTCCCATGCCGTCGCACATCAGGGCCATCTCATTGACTAGACCGATGTTGATCATGCGGAACGTGTTCTCCAGCAGCTTCACCATCTCGGCTACACGGGTATTGCTGACCGGCACGACTTTCTGCAGAGCCTGTGAGAAGAACAGCTTGCCTATCTCAGTACAGGACGCGGTAATACCGCCGACAACTTTGGGGGTATTCGATGTCTGATACACCGGGTTGCCGGGATCAACCCGCTCGGGCGAGAAGCAGAGGAAGAAATCCTCGCCAACTTTCAGTCCATGCTTCTCGAAGATCGGAAGCAAGAGCTCATCCGTGGTGCCAGGATAAGTCGTGGACTCGAGGATCACCAACAAACCGGGACGAAAGTGATTAGCAATCTGGTCGGCGGCCGACACGATATAGCTCATGTCGGGGTCCTTCGTCTTGCGCAGCGGCGTGGGGACGCAGATATTGATGGTGTCGAGCTCGCGCACAATGGAGAAGTCGGTGGTGGCGTCGAAGCGCCGTTCTTTTACCAATTGCGCAACTTCGGAGCTGGGCACATCCTGTACGTACGATTCGCCCTGCATGAGGCGATCCACCCGCGACGGCTGAAGGTCGATGCCGGTGACATGAAAGCCCGCCTTCGCAAATTCCACAGCGAGCGGCAGTCCGACGTAGCCAAGACCAACGATGCCAACACGGGCGGTTTTGCTTTCGATCTTCTCTTTGAGTGCTTGATAGGTGCTCACGGATTTCTCCGCAACCTGCATGATGGCGTCTCCTAGAAATCGCAAAAAGCCAAAGGTTGATTCTATACATTTGAGGTGGGGTACCGTAAGCGGAGGATTTCCACGCTTCGAATCGTGAGTTTCAAGCTGGGAGATGACCACGGGGGACCAGAGAACGGCAAGGATTGTGGGCGCCGTGATTGTTGGTTACAGCTTGAAGCGCAAGCGGGCGTCGAGTTCGAAGGGCAACGTCGTGCGGCGGCGGACGACGATCGCCCAAGCGAGTTCCTTGGATCCGTAGCAACGGGAGCGCCAAGCGGGTTCCACCACGCCGCCCTGGGCACGAAACTCGGCGACGCCGCCGATTGTCCAGATGTCGTCAACGAGTTGGCGGGGCTCGGTCGCGAAGTGCCAATACTGCTCGACGAGGTGCTCTCCCGGTGGGCCTATCTGAGCCCCGTCAATCACGGTGACACCGTCTTCATTTAACTCAACGAAGCGGGAGAATCGGAAACCGGCAGCGATGCAATGGCCAAATGCCACGCTGGCGTCTTCGGTAAAGACCCGACGTACAGAGGCGCCGGCTTCGGGCTTTTGTGCCCAGCGGAAGGGTCCAAGGGAAACCGCCTGGTCGCATCCGTCGATACGAATGGTGTTGTGGGCGGAGGAGCCGCGGAAGTAGCTGCGCCATTCGGGATCCATATAGCTAAATGTTCCGGAGTCGATGAGGAGTTCGTGGTCGCCGGCGGCAACTACGAGGGAGAGCGTGTCAGAGTGGCTGTGACCGGCGCTGCCCGGGCCGAAAGGTCCGGCATCGAAGATCACGACGACTGGGCCCCGGCGAAGAACGGCAATACCTGTGTCGGCGAAGAGGCGAGTAGGGGAGGACGCGCCCGCAGTGGGCAGTTGCCCGGCGCTGCGCTCCAGGCCGAGCCACCACATGGCGATTTCGTCCAGGTCGCGGTCTTCACAGGGAAAAAATCGCTTCCCTGTAAGAATCGAGGAGACCGCAAGCGAGGCGCGGGCGAAGCGCGGGCGCTGACCGTAAGGATGGAAAAAGCGTCCGCCGTCGTCATCGCCGAGAAAAGGCAACTCGCCTTTCTCGTTCACTATGGCTGCGAGAAATCCCACCATGCGGCCAAGCTTATCCAGATAAGTCGGCGAAGCAGGTTCGAGCACAGCATGAAAGGCAAACATGTCGAGCGCATACATGTGGTAGTACGTGGACTGTTCGCAATAACTGCCGTCGTCCTTTACGCACTTCTGCATATGCTCGCGGACGATGTTGCCGCCCACCGACCGCCACTTGTCAGCCCGTGGGAACTGCGGGAGGAGCCGTCCTAAGGCGTGAAGGGCTACGGCTTCCCCCAGCAGATGCGTGTTGGGCGAGAAGTAGATCGACAAGTTGTACTCGACGTGCGAACCGTGGCGATACAGCTCGGCAAGAAACCTCCCCCGGAATTCCTCCATCATGCGGTCGCCGATCAGGTGGAAAATCCAAATCCACGAAAGTGCCCGGAACCCGACTTCCAGGGCGCTGCTCCAGTTGATCCCACGCTGAAACGGATTCTCAGCCCACCACTGTTCGATGTGCTGGAAGACGCGGTCGCTGTACTTCTTGCCGCCGGTAAGAGCCGCTGCTTGCGCAAGCAGCACGAGATGCTGGTGCCGGTTCAGCTCCCAGATGAACTTGTGGTCCCCAACTGCCGCGAGATCCAAGTAGGGAATTCGGCGGAAGTACTTCGCCGCGGTCTCGGTACCGCGATGTGGGTCTCTTCGCCATGCGATCTCGGGGCCGTAATCGATAACCTGCCCCAGAATGGGTATGCGGCCGCACAGAATCTCATCCGCAATGGCGGTAAGCTCACGCACGTAATCTGAGTCGCGAAGCGCGCCGGCAACCTCGGTTGGATGGGGAAGGATGGCGAGAGGCAAATCAGCGCGGAGTTCCAGCCTGGGTGAAGAAACCGCAAGGAGCGCGTTTGCCACTTCCTGGCGCAGACGGAATTTGATTTCGGGAAGGGAGCGCATGGGGGTGCTAGAACTCCATCTTACGATGAGCAACCCTCACAATATTCGCAACCAAGGGTCCTTCGACTCGGCCGCCGCAGCGACCTCGCTCCGGATGACGGACCAACGATTGCTACTGCGCCTGCTTTTGCAGATTCAAGCACTGGTCATGCAGTTTGGCATCGTGGGAGAGGCCATCCACGATCATGCATTCATCCAGCGCGGTTTTCGGGTCCGAGTCTTTTAGCAGGTTGTAGAGCATGCGATGAGGCGCGAGCCAGTCGGGCGAGAGCTTGGTAGCTGTAACCAGCTCGGCAACGGCGGCGGCGGGCTCTTTGTTGTTCTGCAGCGCGATGGCGAGGTTGTAGTGAATCTTTGCGTCATTAGGGCGAAGGCGCACGGCCTCCTTGTAGTGAATGATCGCTTCGTCAGTTTTCCCTGTGACATCGAGCGCTGTCGCAAGGTTCATGTGCGCGTCCGCATTCGTGGGTTGAAGCTCGACAGCGGCGCGATAATGCTCAATGGCGGCTGAATAAAGATGGTTGTTAAAGAGCAGATTCGCGAGATTGTTCTGTGCCGCGACGAGCTTGGGGTTGAGTTTGATGGCCTGCAGGTATTCCGCGGCCGCTCCTTTGGCGTCTCCATTCTTCTTAAGCGCATAGCCGAGATCATTGCGGGCATTCGCATCATTGGGCTTGAGCATCACGATCCGGCGAAGGTTTGCGACGGCCCCGGTATAGTCTTCGCGATTCATAAGCAGATTGGCGAGATGCGAGAGCGCATCGAGGTAGTCCGGGTCTTCCTTCAGCGCGGTCTGGTATTCCGTGATCGCGTTCGCGTAGTCCTGCTGCTTTTCGGCCATGCGGGCGGCGTGATAATGGCGTTCGGCAGCGGCCGGAATAATGGGAGCAGCAGGTGCATCTGGCGGCTTCGCAGGTTGGGCCGGTGCCGACGAACTAGTAGGCGCGATTGTGTTCGATGGCGCGGTGCGCGGGATCTGCGGCGTTGCCGGAGCGGTCGAGCCCTGCGGCTGCGGGTTCGCGGGGAGCGGCTGCTCGTTCACTGATTGCGCAAGCGACAGACTGGCGGCCAGCCCGAACACAGCGAAGGCGAGGGTACGAATGATCGTCATGCGCGTAAGGAAAAGTATAGCGGTACAGGCCGAATGGAAGCCAAGGCCTGCCGCGGACGAGCGCGGAGCAGATTGTTCTTCGAAATTGACAGGAAAACAGGATGAGCAAGTAACGACTGGTAACGATCTCCGCCCAGTGCCAGTCATACTGGACGGAGCATCTAACCAGTCCCAGAGAATTACCGCAGAGACGCAACGATCGTTACCGGTGCATTCTGCTCTGCGAGCGAGCCCGCCGGATTTCTCGTCGAAAAGCTTACACCCTCGTTGCGGGCCTTGATGTCGGCCAATTGATAGCGCCCGCCAAGGGAGTTTAATTCTACGACTGTCGGTTTGTTCCGGTAATCGTAACCGGGCGAGGCGTACGCCACCGGCGTGGCCTGCACCACAGAACTGCGCCGGCTGGCCTCATTCGTAATGGTTACAGCGTGGTCGCCGTAGTTCACGCTGAAGATGTAATTCCCGGCTGGGAAGTGCTGATCTCCCACATAGAAGTCGGATGGGATATCGGCAGCTACGCGATAAGCGAATTGCTGTGCCAGGGCAAGGCCGGTCAGCGCTACCATACAGGCAACCAGCATCGAGAATTTGCAAACCAAGCTCTTCATAACACCTCCAGTAATTGCGTTCCCAAGAGCGCCTTCAAATCCAGGAGTGGTTCTGTTCAGCGTCGCGGGAATCTGACTTCTGGGATGTCCGGAAGCGAGGAAAGTTACAGCCTCGGAGTCCGGTTGTGACGAAGCGGCTGAAAAGGAGGATAGAGAGATATCCTCGGCAAGAGTGCGCAGCTACTATCGTTATTGGAAAGTTGCGCCCTTACGCGCTAGCGTGCAGGGAACCGCAGCGTGACCGTACGGGTGGAATAGACTGCTGCTTCTCCTGAGGCGAATTTGATTTCCAGTGCAAGACCATTGGGTAGCTTGGTGATTGCCGCTCCTTCGACCGCTATGCCGCTGGGCACGTTATAAATGGGCACGATGTAAGTCTTGCCGCGGACACCGGCAACCTGCACTTGAAGCTGATCATGGGCCGCGTTCCACTGTTCCGCGACGACCTTCAGCGCGGTGCTGGCTGCGCCGTCGGCCGGCGCAACATAGAAAGAGCCGATACCAAAGTTACCGCTGACGTGCAGATGAATAGTTGTCTTGTCGGCGGTGATAGAGGTCGTTATTGTCGCATGTTGGTCGTTCGGGTTACCGGAAGGAATCGGCAAGACTTTGTGTCCATTTACCTCAGCCCCAGTTACTTTAGCCCTGATGCTCAAGGCAGGTGAATAGTGCAGATCAACCTTGCCGCTGCCGCGCCGAGCTACTTCGAGTATGAGATCGTCTCCCACAGCGTGGTACGCGAGGTCAATCTGCGCGCCGCCGACCTTTACGTTGCGGATGGAGAAATCCGTCCATCCCGCTGGGACGTGTGGCTCGAAACGCAGCGAGGAATCCAAGGCGTTCACCTCCAGCCCCATCATGCCGCGGAGAATCGGGCTGATGACCATGGCGGAAGACCAGATCTGGTGCGGCGTGCTGGTGGAGAGCTGAGTGTAGAAGTCGCCCGACAGCACTTCGGTCGTGCGCCCGGGCGAGGCGTCATGCGCCAGCTGAGCGTTGGCCATCAGGTTCTCGTAGCCGTATTGCGCATGGTGATAACGATATCCGCCAACCGAAGCCCATCCGGTGAAAAGCGGCCATACACTGCCGAAGTGATATCCGCTGGGAGAGTAGAGCGGGTCCTGATTGGAAATGATGCGTGGCCCCCAGTCGGTCTGGTGGTCGGGCGCGGCGATAACGTTGAGGAACTGATCGCTCTTGCTCTGGTCGGTAACGCCGAACCACAAAGGCACCGTACCCAGCACGCTAGGCTTGTCGATGCGATTGCCCTGAAGGTCGACGGCGAAAGCGTAGTAATTCTTGACGGGCGACCAGAAGACCTTCTCGAGTGTGGCTGTCTGCGCCTCGGCTTCCTGGTTCAGTTGCTTGGCTTCGGTCTTGCCGATTGCCGTTGCAATGGCTGCCAGCGATCGGACCGCGGCGATACCGACACCGGCCTGGTAGAACTCGCCCGAGAACGGTGTTAGCGGCTCACCGGTAACAGGGTCCTTTTCTCCGGGTTGCGGACGCAGAGGGCCACCTTCGATCCAGCCGTGGCCGATGTTCAGGTTCTGCGAAAGGCCGCTGGAGGAATACGTCGACTTGAGGAACCGGTAAGCACGCCAGAGGCTGTCCCAGTGTTCGCGGGCAAAGGCAACATCTCCGGAGGCGCGGACGTAATCGGCAAAGCCGACGAGAAACAGAGGCGTCGCGTCGGCAGACGCAGTGCCGTAGGGATAGTCATTCCACCAGTCCACCAGCTTCACCGATTGCGCAATTTCGTGCGGAATGCGTCCATCGGGGCGCTGATACTGCATCAGGAATTCGAGCGCGGTGCGCGTGGTGGCGAAGTCCCCAATCGAGTCGAGGGCGAGAGCAGTCCACATGGAATCGCGTCCGAAATACCAACTGAAGCCGGGACGGTGCGAGCCGCTAGAGATGTTGTATCCGGCGACGAGGCCGTTGCCTGCGTAAGGCGAGTCCACCAAGCCTTGGACCGTGCTGATGCGCGCCCAGTCGTAGGAAAGTTGCAGAGCCTTGTCTGGTAGCGAAAGCTGAATGGTGCTGTCGAGATAGTGCGTGTAATATTCGCGGGCTACCTGAACCAGGGAACTGTTATCACCGAGCAGCTTCTGGTAGACGGCGTCAGCCTGCTGCTGGCCTTCGAAGGATGCAGTCATTACGAAGCGATACAGCTTACGGCCTTTCGCAGGCGGGCCAAAAGAGAACGAGTCGGTGCTGCCGGACGAGTAGTCGGCGGCATAGGTGGTGAGGAGAGCGTTCGAGTTTGCAGCTCCGGCAACGGCCCAGAAACGGTGATGATCATTGCTGAAACGGAACGCTTTGAGTTGCGCGTCCCATTGGCTGTAGGCGTCGCCGACTGCGGCCGGCCACATCCAGGCGACGTCGGGGGCAAAGCTGGCCTCGACGGCAACGGGTTCGGCGGAGTTTACTTCGATGTCGAGAATGGCACCGCTCTCCTTGATGGGAACGAACCAAGTGGCGCAGGCGGTGAAGGAGTCATAGATGTACAGCACCGACGACGACTCGGGGCGGACGGTGATCGTGCGGGGGATGGCGCCGCCAGAGAGAACGATGTCGCCGACCCGGAAGCGAAGTTGGAAATCGCGAAAGAGTTTGAGCGGATAAATCCAAGCCTCGAAGGACCCGTCTTCGCGTCCAAACAGGCCGGCGTGCTGCGCGACGGCATCGAGGAATTGCCAGTTGCGCGCGCCACGCGTGAGGGTGAGGGCGCCGGATTGGTTGCAGGGAGACTGAGCCAGTAGAGATGACGCGCAGAGGACGATGGCAAGCAGGAGCTGTTTGGGTCGCATGGGCGACAGCGATGGTAGCAGAACAAGTGGTCGGTGGTTAGTGGATAGTGGATAGACCCCGAGGAAGGCTCGTAACCCATTCGACATCGTAGTACGAAGCGAACACAGCCACACAATCCAAAACCGGAATCCTATGCGGCACCCCTCTCCCTATTTCAGCCCGGCGTTTTCGGCGGCGAGGCGAGCCAGGGAGCTCCAGTCGAGTTCGTGCATGCCGCGACCCAAGGCGGAGACGGCGTTGTCGTGCACCACGCTTAGGAAGGGCATGGGCACGCCGGCGCTGTCAGCGGCGGCGGCCACGAGACGGACGTCTTTCAATCCTAAGCGCATGGGGAATCCTGCAGGTTGATAGCGTTGCTCGGCAATCAGGCCTCCGTAAGTTTTGTAGACCGGGGCTGCGAAGAGGGTGCTGGTCAGGAACTCCACGAACTCTTCAGGGGCGATGCCGTACTTGCGCGTGAGCGCGATGGATTCGCCGAGCGACTCGATCACCACGCTGATCAGGAAATTCCCGGCAAGCTTTACCACGTTAGCCATCTCCGGCTTGTGTCCAACAAGGAACGTCCGTTGGCCTATTGCCGCAAAGATCGGTGCGCAGCGGTCGAGGATAGCGGCATCACCGGCGGCTACCACAAACAGCTTGGCTGCGCTGGCGGCCTCGGGGCGACCAAAAACCGGTGCCGAGACAAGCTGCTGCCCATTCTTGTGGTGTTCGACAGCAAGCTGCTGCGAGAGTGCAACGCTGATAGTGCTCATCGAAATGTGGATAGCGTCTGCCTTCAGGTGGGGAAGGACGCCATCTGGCGCCAGGACTAGAGAGCTGACAGCGCTGTCGTCGGCCAACATCGTGATCACAACCTCAGCGTCCCTTATGGCTTCCGGGACCGATGCGGAAACATGCGCGTTATGGGCGCGTAGTGGTTCGGCTTTGGAGGCTGTGCGGTTCCATACGCTTACGTCTTGCTTGGCTTGCAGGAGGTTGCGCGCCATGTGGGCGCCCATGTTGCCCAGTCCGAGGAAAGCGATCTTCATGGCTGGGGTAGATGCCGGGCACCGACTGGGAGTTTCAGGGCGCTTACCGCGGCGCGCTTTTCGCTCTTGGCTCTTCGCCCCGGAGCGAAAGGTGAAGAGCTTTTGATCGCAAGAAAGTGCAGTCACAGCTGGTGGTGGGCGGGGACCCCGGAACCAGAACAGGCGGCATTCGCACGACAGCGTGGAATTCGCAGGGCCTTCCCTAGTTGATGCTACCGTCGTTGAACTGCGGTCCTGCCGGCATCGAAATGGTAAAGTCGGTCGTCACCGGAGTGACAAAGTTGATATGTATCGGCATCCCGGGGACTTGCGGCGTCGTCAGTTTCCGGTGCGAGCGCTCAATGGCGCGCCGCGCCTGTTCTGCAGCTCGAGCCGAGATCTTCTGGGCCCGCTCCAGATCTTCCATGTTTAAGTTGAACTGGAAGCGCTGAGCATCGGCCATTGCGCGCCACTCGTCGACGCGTGCGCTCAGATCCTCTGCCCGAATCACAGCAAGGTCAGTCAGCACTTGCGGATGGTCCTGTGTAAGGATGCGCATGTGATAAACCTGCTGGGCAGCCTTCTGGGCGCGTAGCCTAGCTTCGCACTCCTGGTGCGCCATCTGCTCCTGGGCCAGGACCGGTGCTGCAGCCATTTGCTGCTCGGCACGCGCCAGCTCGGGCAGGTTTAGCTCGGCTACGATTTGGGCCTGTTCAGCAGTATGGGTGCCGGTGTACGGCTCCAACTCGGCCACCAGTTGCTGTGCCACATACCGCTTGGCGCAGGCAAGGTCGGCAAGTATCTCCACGCGGGAATGCGGGAGTCTGGCCAGGCGCCCGGAATCGAATCCGCGGGAAAACACGGCAAAGGCTGCCGCCAAGGCCAGCGTTGCTGCCAAATATCTGCGGTCCATACTGCCTCCTTGCTGCTCGTATGACGTTAGACCCTGAAGTTGGTTAGTCACTTTTTTTCAGAGAATTACGCGCATTTCACAGCCCGTATGACTGTGGGCTACAGTTTTCATGCCAAATTCGTAAGTCTCCTAAGTTGCTGTAGCCATGGCAAATTAAAATCGGACGTTACAGATTGATTAATAAGGCTACGTCCAGAAGCACGGTTTTCTGTCCGTCGGTGGACACCGGAAGGTTACCAACTTGGTGATATTGTCGTGAGTTTATGACTGCTGACGACGTCATCCGACTGTTGCAACTCACTCCTCTGAAACTCGAAGGTGGGTTCTTCCGTGAAACGTATCGCTCACGGTGGCAGGTTCAGCCAGATTGCCTACCCGCCGGCGTAAAGGGCCCGCGCTCCATCGCCACCGCCATCTATTACCTGATCACGCGCGAGTCGTTTTCCCCCTTACATCGGCTGCCGGGCAGCGAGATTTTTCACTTCTATCTCGGCGACCCCGTGGTGATGTTGCAGCTCCATCCAAATGGCGAGTTCGAGACTGTGACACTTGGACTTAAGCTCCGCGCCGGACAGCAGCCGCAGATGGTCGTGCGCGGCGGAGTGTGGCAGGGATGCCAGCTTGCGCCACGAGGGAAATGGGCGTTGATGGGCACAACCATGTCGCCAGGATTCGACTATGCCGACTATGAAAGTGCAATACCAGATGAGTTGATTGAGCAGTATCCGGAAGCAGCAGAGTTGATCCGGCGGTTCACACGGTAGTCAAGGATCCGAGTGCCAGCGCAAGTAATCCGGCTCGCGTTTCGCCTTTCGTTTTGTCGCCCTTCGTGCTTCGCTTTTGCTTTTTCGTGATTGCCGCAACCGTGCATCGTAACATCCTCGTCCGGCGGGGGGAACTTGGCCGTGGTGTAGATCCGCGAAAAGAGCGTGAACATGGCGGCGATGACGGGGAAAACCATCCAGCTTGCCTCGGGGCCGAGCAGCCCGCCCGTCAACCAGTTCGGACCCTGCCAGGTGGTGCCGAGCAGATGGCCGATGGCGAACTCGCCCGCGTTCGACCCCGAGAAGACGAAGAGATTGGCGAAGTCGAAGGCAGCATGGAAGCCGATAGCGAAGGCCAGCGAGCCGGTACGCCGCAGGGTGAAGCACATGAACAGTCCGAGCAGGCCAGTGGAGGCGAAATCTTCCCAGCGCTCGTGCGGTTTGAAGAAGAAATGCAGCGCGCCGAAACCGGTGGAGAGCAGAATCGCGGCGGTCCAGAAGCCGAGACCGTCAGCCGTGGTGGCCAGCAGGTAGGCACGGAACTGGAACTCCTCGGCGAAGCCAATCAGCAAGTTCGCCAGTGTCCACAAGACGGTGAAGTACCACAGTGTGGCACCGTGGATTGCGAAACCCCGAACACGGTAGCCGCCTAATACCGCAATCAGCCCAATGACCGCGCTGGTGGAGGCAATGCCCCAAACGATTCCGATCCAGAAGTCGCGACCGAAGGATCGTCGAATGGACGGAATACCGTATGCGGCGAAGTGCCGTCGCTCGATGCGTGACATAACCCAGGTGGCAATCAAAACCAGTATTAGCGCCTGGATCTCGTCGTAGCAGAAAGAAATCGGATCTAAGAACGGCCGCTGTCTAAGGTGCACGATTTTCTCAACAAACAAGCTGGCCAGAAAGCTCAGCATTAGAAAGATTGCGACGAAGATAAGCAGGCGCCATCCGGCGCGCAGTCCGCGAGAATTGAACAAGATGGTTCTCAAGGCGACAGAACCTCTAATGGTAGTACGGCAAGAATTAGGGCGGTGTTCCAGCACAATCACCAACGAGAGTGATGCGGCTCCTTTCGGTGCAGGGCGCGCAGCGCGACACTGCTGTGCAGCGAGGCGTTATGTGGAGGAAGTTGCTCGGCGTTATCGGCGGGCTGCTCTTTGTGGCTTGACTGACGTTGGCGCTCCAGGGATGGAACCATGACAGGTTTAGGGGACAACGTATCGGAATCCTCTTCTTGCTGGCGAGCGGCGGGTCGACGGTCTGGGGACTCCGGCGTGTCCGCCCCACCCAGTAAGCGTTCGTGTGCCGGCCTGCTTACTGGTTTTTACGAATATCCCGTAAATTTCTTGCAACCTTGGATTGACCACTCCATCAAATGCGGGTAAAGTACGAGAATATGTATTTCTCCTGCCAGTTCGCGTGTTGTTGCTGCTGTTGTTGCGCGGCCGCGTGTTCTGGCGCTGAGAGGAATACTACCTAGGCTTAATTACAAGGTTTATCTCCAACCCATGCGTCAGATGCATATCTGACCCGTGGGTTTTTCTTTTTGCAGCGAGATTTTTCCTTTTGCAGCCAAAAAAGGTGGGGCATGCAAACCGAAGTGAATGAAACCAAAGCGCAACGCATCGAGCGGCTGAAGCGCGAGAAAAACGCCTGGGAGCACCTGGACGAAATCCGCACGTTTGCGCGTAAGGGGCATGGGTCGATTCCAGCGGAGTGGCTGGGCACGTACTTTCGAGCCTGGGGCGTGTACACCCAGGGCGATGGAGTTGGGGCGGTTGGCGGAGTCGGAGGTGAGGGCGCCGCGGTTCCGTACTTCATGGTGCGGATTCGGGTTCCCAATGGTTTGCTGCTCGCCAACCAGGTGCGAACCATTGCCGAGGCCACACGCAAATACGCCCGCGATCAGGCAGACATCACGGTGCGGCAGAACATTCAGTTGCACTGGGTTAGGATCGAAGACCTGCCTGATCTGCTGGAGAGCTTGTGGCGCGCGGGCCTGACGACGATGGGCTCATGCGGCGACGATGTGCGTAACATCGTGGGCTGCCCGCTGGCGGGGGTTGATGGCGACGAGATTTACGACGCGTCGCATCTGGTCGAAGAAGCGACGAAGCAATTCGTAGGAAATGCCGAGTTCTACAACCTCCCACGCAAGTTCAAGATCTGCATCACGGGTTGCAACGCGTGGTGCTCGTATCCTGAGATCAATGATGTAGGCCTGACGGCAGTGCGCCAAAGCGATGGCGAGGTCGGCTTCTCGCTACGAGTGGCTGGCGGGCTTTCGACTGATCCGCACTTGGCGCAGAGGCTGAATGCGTTCGTGCTGCCGCATCAGGTGCTGCCGGTGCTCACCGGGATTGCGAAGATCTTTCGCGACAGCGATGTGCTGCGTGAGAGCCGGGAGCGTGCGCGGCTAAAGTTTCTTTTCCTGAAGCACGGCTGGACCGCGGAACGTTTCCTGTTCGAGTTGCAGAAGCGCATCGGATTCGAGTTGGCACCGGCGGTTCCGGAGATCATTCCTAACGATGTTTATCGCGATCACGTCGGTGTGGGTGCACAGAAACAGCCGGGATATTTCTATGTGGGCGCGTCGGTGCTGCGCGGACGAATCAGGGCGCAACAGCTGCTTGCAGCCGCCGAGGTTGCCGAGCAATACGCGGGCGGCGAGCTGCGCACCACGAATATGCAGAACCTGCTGATCGTCAATGTGCCGCAGCAGCACGTTGCGCTGGTGGCACGTGGGCTGACGCAGGCTGGCCTACCGGTGGCAGGCTCGCCGTTTCGGCGCGGGATCATCGCCTGCACAGGAACCGAGTTCTGCAAGATCGCCATCACTGAGACGAAATCGTTTGCCCGCTGGCTGGCAGAAGAATTGGACGACCGGCTGCCGGGATTCGAGCAGCACCTGAAGCTGCACGTCACCGGCTGCCCCAACAGTTGCGGCCAGCACTGGATCGCCGATCTGGGGCTCGAGGGCAAGAAGATCAAGCAGGACGGACAGCTAATTGACGCCTACTACTTCTGCGTTGGCGGAGCCGTAGGGCTGCACCAGGCGATCGCGCGTCCAGTGGGTTACCGGTGCCCGGCCCCAGAGGTGCCGGATGCCATCGAGCGGTTGCTGCGGCATTACCTGCTGGTGCGCGAGCCGGGTGAGAACCTGCGGCAGTTCTTCGCCCGACATTCGAGCGAAGAGATTCGCAGTTTTTTAGCGGGCGCACTTGTGCCGGCCGAAGCGCGCGACCTGGCGACGCTCAGCACGCCCCACGGAGTGGAAGGATGAATCCCTCGGCTCCTGCACTGTTTCCGATGTTCGTGAAGCTTGCAGGCCGGCGCTGCGTGGTAGTCGGAGGGGGTCCGGTGGCGGAGTCGAAGATCGAAAGCCTTCTACGGACGGGAGCACAGGTCACAGTGGTTTCCCCAGCACTGACAGACCGGCTGGAACGGATGGAACGCCAGGATTTGTTTGGTTGGGCGCGAGGGCGGTTCGAACCTTCCCATCTCGACGGAGCGTACCTGGTAATTGCGGCGACCTCGGATGACGCCACGAACGAGGCGGTGTATCGCGAAGCCGATCGGCGCGGAATTCTCTGCAATGCAGTCGATGAGCCTCAGCGTTGCCACTTCTATTTTCCAGCAGTTGTGCAGCGCGGAGCGTTACAGGTTGCGATCTCGACGGCGGGACTGAGTCCGTCGCTGGCTCAGCGGCTGCGCAAAGACTTGGAAGCGCAGTTCGGTCCCGAGTATGGCGAGTGGCTTCTGTGGCTGGGTACAGTGCGTGAGGCCCTGATGGCGCGCAACGTGAGCTTCGCCACGCGCAGGCGATTACTGGCCCACCTGGCGAGCCGCGAGTCGTTGGAGCACTGGCGGGAAAGCAAGCGGCGGCAACCCGAATTGCGGGAGGTGGGATGAGGGGCAAGGTGTATCTGGTGGGTGCCGGGCCGGGCGATCCAGAGCTGCTGACGGTGAAAGCCGCACGGCTGTTGCAATCGGCTGATGTGGTGCTGCATGACGCCCTGGTTGCGGAGGCAATTTTAGCGATGGCGCGTCCGCATGCGCTGCTGGTAAATGTTGGCAAACGAGCGGGTTCCAAGCCGATTTCGCAGGAAATCATCAACCGAATGTTGGTGCAGTTTGCTGCGTCGTCGGCAAGAGTGGTGCGGTTGAAGGGCGGGGACCCGCTGATCTTTGGGCGCGCGGCAGAGGAGATGGTGGCGCTGCGGGCAGCGGGCGTGGAGTTTGAGATCGTGCCCGGCATTACGGCAGCAGTCGCGGCATCGGCCGAGGCGCGAATTCCACTGACGGATCGCGAGAGTGCGGCGGCGGTGGTTTTCCTTACGGCACAGCTGAAAAACGGCGAGATGGCGACCGACCTGGCGCGATTTGCACACACGAAGGCGACGCTGGCGATTTATATGCCTAGTGAGCGGTATGGTGCGATTGCTGAGCAGGCAATGACGGCGGGGCTGTCACCACAGACTCCCTGCCTGATCGTCTCTAATGCCAGCCTCCCGAGTCAGGAAATGTACTGGACAAAGTTGGCTAGTTTAACGTCGCTGTCATCTCCTGCAGCGCCGGCGCTCTTGATAATCGGGACAGTGGCGAGTGAGCCAGAAGGAGTGGAGAGTGTGGCGATAAGATTAGTGAGCACAGTGAGCCGGGATATCGAAGCGAGGCTAGACGTTCTCTAGGTTGGACACCAAGTCGCGTTTGCCATGGCTGGATCCATGCCTGACGGCGGCCAGCCACAGAAAAGCTGCCCGAGGTCCCTCGTCCGCCGTGGCGCCCTCGGGATTTCGCCTGCGGGCTCTCCCACGCAGCTTCGCTCAGGGTCGCGCCCGCAAAGCGGCTCAATTCTACTATTCGGTTACTCCACCCGACAACGGTGAACTCTGAAATTGCTCTGGTAGGCTGAACCTAACCAGCGCTTGTCTTGTCGCGACTTTCGATCTTCGCCCAGGTGTCACGCAGGGGGACGGTGCGGTTGAAGACCAGCCGCTCGCTGGTGGTGTCGGGATCGACGCAGAAGTAGCCCAGGCGTTCGAACTGGAAGCGGTCGCCCGCTTCAGCCTTGGCCAGGGAGCGCTCGAGCTTGCAGTTGTGCAGGATTTCGAGTGAATTGGGATTGAGGTTGTCGAGGAAAGTCTGGCCTTCCTCGACGGCGTTGGGGTCTTCTTTCAGGAACAGGTTCTCGTAAAGGCGCACTTCTGCATCCACCGCGTGATCGGCCGAGACCCAGTGGATGGTGGCCTTCACTTTGCGTCCATCGGGCGCGTTGCCACTGCGGGTTTCGGGATCGCAAGTGCAGTGAACTTCGGTGATGGCGCCTGTAGCGTCCTTGATGACGTGGGCACACTTGATGAAGTACCCGCCGCGAAGGCGCACTTCTGAGCCTGGCGAGAGGCGAAAGAACTTCTTGGGCGGATCTTCGCGGAAGTCGTCCTGCTCGATGTAAAGCTCGCGCGAGAAGATGACGTCGCGGGTGCCAGCCGATGGATCTTCGGGATTGTTGACGACCTCGAGGTGCTCGACCTTACCCTCAGGATAGTTGTCGATGATGACTTTCAGCGGGCGAAGCACAGCCATGACTCGAGGGGCGCGGCGGTTGAGGTCTTCGCGGACGAAGTGCTCGAGCATGCCGAGCTCGATTATGCCGTTGGTCTTCGAGGCTCCGATGGCGGCACAGAAATTACGTAGAGATTCTGGCGTGTAGCCGCGGCGGCGAATGCCGGAGATGGTGGGCATGCGGGGGTCGTCCCAACCGTTAACGTGGCCTTCCTGTACGAGTTGCAGCAGCTTCCGCTTGCTGAGCAGCGTGTAGGTGACGTTGAGGCGGTCGAACTCGATTTGCTGCGATGGAAAAATGCCCAGCTGTTCGATGAACCAGTTGTAGAGCGGGCGGTGATCTTCGAATTCCAGAGTGCAGATGGAGTGCGTAATGTGCTCGATAGAGTCCGACTGTCCGTGCGCATAGTCGTACATAGGGTAGATGCACCACTTGTCGCCGGTGCGATGGTGCGTGGCGCGCAGGATGCGATATATCACGGGATCTCGCATGTTGAGGTTGGGCGAAGCCATATCGATCTTGGCACGCAAGGTGCGCGCTCCGTCGGGAAACTCACCTGCGCGCATCCGCTCAAACAGATCGAGGTTCTCTTGCGCACTGCGGTTTCGGTAGGGACTTTCCTTGCCGGGCTCGGTGAGCGATCCACGATATTGGCGTACCTCTTCGGCGCTCAGATCGCACACGAAAGCCTTGCCTGCTTTAATGAGCTGAATCGCCCACTCGTAGAGCTGGTCAAAATAGTCAGAGGCATAGTAGAGGCCGTCCCACTTCCAACCGAGCCATTCGACGTCTCGAATGATGGAATCGACGTATTCTTGCTCTTCCTTTTCGGGATTGGTGTCGTCAAAGCGCAGGTTGGTGCGTCCACCGAACTCCGCCGCCAAGCCGAAGTTCAGGTACGTTGATTTGGCATGACCGAGGTGCAGGTAGCCGTTCGGCTCGGGCGGAAAGCGGGTTTGCACGCGTCCGTTGAACTTGTTGGACCCGAGGTCGGCGATGATGATGTCGCGTATGAAATTTGAAGCTTTGGGCGTCGACACAGGCGAAGCAGCGCTGCTTGTCTGAAGGTCACTGTTCGTAGCACTCATGAGTACTTCGGTCCTCACGGCTGAACGCGCAGGGGCGGGCCGTTAAGTGGAAAACTCTATCTTAAATGGTCTGGCACTTACCCATCGGCCTAGGGAACGGGGCTCGCTCACCAAGGCTTGCAGTTTTCTAGCGAGGTTACACATTGGTGTGTTAACAGACCGTAGCCGAGCAATTTCAGCGGGTCTACACCTTGCCCTTCGAACATGGGGAGAGATTTGGCTCCAACTCGGCGGGATAGGTCAACCCGTTGTTGGGCGGTTGGCAGTGGACCGCCCTTGGGCGCAGGACTCGCGCTTCCCGATGAGCGTAAACAAGGGCTAGCCTTCCCTACTAACCCTACTAACTGGGAGCTGGAGAGCAACGCTCTACAGACCGCTCCGGTGCAGACGGGATTCTGGTAGCAACCTGACGGTTCACCTAACATGTTCGTCAATCCGCAGACAGGCGGCGCTGGCAGCCTTCCGCGATGGCATGCCGGGTGAGCGCGGCGCGCGCAACAGCCTACGCGGCGACGACTTTGCGGGGCCAGACAAGGGACTGAACAAGACCCGGAAGATGTGCTACGCGGATCGCCACGCCATCCAGTTCCGCTGGGAGGTCTTCAATGTACCTAACCTGCGCCGGTTTGATGTGCAGACGCACCGGCCCGGAGATCGATTAGTCGCCTTCGTTCGTCAACGACACCAAACTGCTCACCAACCCGCGTGTGATGGAGTTTGCTCTGCCGGACATGTTCTAAAACAGTTTCCTCCCCTGAATGACTGAGCCCGCAGGTTATGTCTCCGGGCTTTTTTTCGGGGCTTTTTTTCGACTCGGTATGCCGTTGCAGGTCTCGATTGCTGGCACCTTACTTACTGCGTCTAAGCGGAGGGCTTTCACGTGGCTGAAACGGGGTTGAAACCTTTTTTTGACCAAGTTACGACTTCTGCCATGCTAGGATACCCGCAATGAATACGAAGAAGCACAATGTGAGAATTATCCTGTGGTCTCTGATTTGGGCACTGGGCCTCATAGCTTGTGGGCTGTGGTACAAGGGCGATCCAGCAGAGAACCAAATTGAAGCTGCAGTCACCGTCTTCGGAACTCTCGTCCTACTGGCGCTGCTGCCTCGCCGCAGCGGTTGCGCTCGCTAGGTCCCCAGGGCGAGTCATACGTCAACCTTTCCAGCCATTCCGCTGGACACCATCTGCATTTCTTCCCTACCTCGAAATCAGTACGCGCGCCGTGGTCCGCCCAGCAGCCGTGCCGGCAAAAGTATCATTGCTTTCAGCAGTTCGAACACGCCTTCCACCGCGATTCCGATGAGGCGAAATGGCAAGAGCAGCAGCCACACGATCGGGTAAAGCACGAGCGCGAGCAGCGCCAGCGGCCAGCAGAATAAGAGAAGAACAAGCCACACAAGGAACGTGAACATAACTCCCCCTGACAGATGATACGGCGGAAAGAGGCGAGGGGTTCCGTAAAAGGAATGTCGATTTCCACGTTTACCAGATGCAGGCAGACGTCGGGTACGCAGCGAATCCGACCCGTACTATACCCTCACTTCGGACCCGGGCATCGTGCAATGTTCCACCTCATGCTCCACGGCGATCGACAGCCGGCGTATGCCCTCGCGAATCATCCGCCGTAGCCTGTGTCGCCAGCACCTGTTCGCAAGCCTCGTGGAAACGCTGCACGGGGAATACGTCAGGCGCGGGTAGCCCGCCCGCGAAGGAAATGATTTCTGGATTCGTGGTGAGCTTCAGCAGTTCACGGATGATGGAGCTTTTTGCCGTTTTGGTCCGCTGTGCATAGCGATCGCCAGGGCGCAGCCATTGAAACACCCCCGATTACAACTCATTATGAGGTGCTGGCAAACGCTTGTCTGTGATGTATGACACCAGTGTGATGGTTACGTTTCATGTTGAAGAAATAAGTGAATCATTTGTTTCACGGCAGGCGGTCGTAAGCCTGTGCCATTCGTCGCAAGCGGTCTCCGACGCCCAGCGTCAGCTCCTCGGCGCGATACCGCCAGCGCCAGTTTCCCGACGATGTGCCAGGCAAGTTCATGCGCCCTTCTGTTCCTACGCCCAGCACGTCCTGAAGCGGAAAAATAACGGTATCCGCTACCGACGCCATCAGCGTGCGGATCAGCACCCAGTGGATTTCCGAGCCATCCGTGTCGAGGTAGAGGCGCGCAAATTCCAACTCCTTGGCCACATCTTCAGGAGTTCGAACGCTGTCGCCCTCTCCGGTGCTGCTCCACCATCCCACAACCGTATCGTTGTCGTGCGTGCCGGTATAGGCTAGGCGGTGCCGAGGATAATTGTGCGGCTTGAAATCGGGGGCCTGCGGGTCTTTGCCGAAGGCAAATTGCAGGATGGCCATTCCCGGATATCCGAACTGATTGCGGAGCCCTTCCACTTCAGGCGTAATCACACCGAGGTTCTCGGCCAGAATCGGTAGCTTGCCCAATGCGCCTTCTACGGCCTCGAACAGGGCTGCTCCCGGCCCTTGCACCCAGCGGCCGTTGACGGCCGTAGTCTCGGTGCCCGGAATTTCGTAGTAACCGGCGAATCCGCGGAAGTGGTCAAGCCGAATCATGTCCACTACTTCAAACGCGCGCCGGAAGCGCGCAATCCACCACTTGTATCCGGTCTTGGCGTGGACATCCCAGCGATAAATCGGATTGCCCCAGCACTGTCCGGTGGCGCTGAAGTAATCGGGTGGGACGCCAGCGATGACGCGCGGCGTGCCGTCCGGATTGAGATCGAATAGCTCGGGCTGCGCCCAAACGTCTGAGCTGTCTTGTGCCACGTAGATGGGCACATCGCCCATCACGCGAATGCCATTGCGAGCGCAATGCGCCTTCAGGTCCGACCATTCACGGTCGAACTCGAACTGTATAAACTTATTGGCCTCGATCTGTTCATGCAGCTCGCGACGCGCACGCTCAAGTGCCACAGAGTCGCGCAGGGCTAGCCCAGGCTCCCACAATGTCCACATGACGTTGTCGTGAGTTTCTTTCAGCGCCATGAACAACGCAAACTCCTCGAGCCACGCCGCATGAAGCTGGCAAAACGCCTCATATGCTGCTAGCTCGACGCGGTCGGCTTTCTGGCGAAAGGCAGCAGCGGCCTGGCGCAAAAGCGGCAGCTTCCAGCGGATCAGCGTTCCGAAATCCACGCTCTCGCGCGGGAACTTCGGCTGCGAATTCAGATCGCCGGCCGACAGGTAGCCAAGCTTCACCAGCGTGTCAAGGTTGATGAGCAGCGGATTCCCGGCGAACGCTGAAAAGCACTGATAAGGCGAGTCTCCGTAGCCGGTCGGTCCGAGAGGCAAGACTTGCCAGATGGTTTGTCCGGCGTTCTTCAGGAAGTCGGCGAAACGGTGGGCCTCGCCGCCCAACTCGCCAATGCCATGTGCGCCGGGCAGAGAGGAGGGATGCAAGAGAATACCGCTGGATCGTGGAAAGCTCATGCCATTCGGTCCGAAAAAAATGTTTACTTTACGCTGCCGGGCTTCAGAGTAGCGATCACCTCAGCATCGCCGGGCAGCGGCGCCGCCTCGGCAATGACCTCCGCACCGGGATCGATCACTCTCTGCATCAGTACAGCTGCCAGCGCCATGAATACGCCTCCGGCGATTACTGCTGCGAGACGATCGTTGCTGAGCACGTGGTTCATCACCCAACCAAAGCCGAGCGAAGCGATGATCTCAGGCAGCACGATGAAGAAATTGAAGATGCCCATGTACACGCCGGTGTGCTCGGCCGGCAACGAGCCTGCCAGCACCGAGTACGGCATGGCGAGTGTGCTCGCCCAGGCAATCCCGACACCGGTCATCGACAGCAGCAAAAGATTTTTGTCGTGGATCAGCGCCACCGACATTAATCCGAGCGCACCGCAGAACAGGCACAGGCTGTGCACGTGCTTGCGCCCGACGAGCTTGGCTAGTTTCGGCAGAAAGAACGAGAACACGAAGCACACAAGCGAGTACATTCCGAAGCAGATGCCGCCCCACTCCACGCCGCGCGTGTAAAGCGGCGATGTTTGATCGCTGGCGCCAAACACGTTGTGCGCTACGGCGACCGGGAAGTACAGCCACATGCAAAACAGGCCGAGCCAGGTCAGCAGTTGCACGGGAGCCAGTTGGCGCATCGTTTGTGGCATGTGAGCAATGGCGGTAAAGATCTCTTCCGCGTGGCGGGCGATTCCGCGATGCCCCGACTTCTTCTGGCGAAAGGCTTCCAGATTCTCCGGCGGGTACTCCTTTGTGGTGATGATTGTCCATAGCACCGCACCAAAGAACGCCGCCGCGCCGATATAAAACGACAGCCGCACAGTTGTGGGAATCGCATGCGGGCCATGTTCGAGGCCGACATGGAACACATTGGTCATCAGCCAGGGAAGCGCCGATGCCACCACCGCACCGAGTCCGATGAACAGGCTCTGCATGGCGAAACCTTGGGTGCGCTGCTCTTCCGGCAACAAGTCGGCTACGAAGGCGCGGAAGGGCTCCATGCTGATGTTGATCGACGAGTCGAGAATCCACAGCAGCCCAGCCGCCATCCACAGCGCTGATGACCGCGGCATTAGGATGAGCGCGCATGAGCTGAGGATCGCACCGGTAAGGAAGTATGGACGCCGCCGGCCAAGCCAGGACCAGGTGTTGTCGCTGGCGTGCCCGATGATGGGCTGCACGATGAGTCCGGTTAGCGGCGCTGCCAGCCAGAGGATGGGGATCTTGTCGGCCGTCGCGCCCAGATATTCGTAGATGGCGCTCATGTTGGCCATCTGCAATCCCCAGCCAAACTGAATACCGAGGAAGCCGAAGCTCATGTTCCAGATCTGCCAGAAGTTCTTGTGCGGTTTTTGAATCATTCCTTCAGACCTATTGCTGCTAGCGCCGACAGGGCGCAGAAATCACCCGCAACTGTACTCCGTTTGGCAGTCAACCGCCAAACGAGTGCCGTGTTGCCCCACCTACCCAGTTCCACTACCATCGCTGCTGGAATTTCGCATACTTCATCTCGAGGCGCCACCGTGCTGAACCCAAAACGCCTTCTTGCGTGGCTTGTTCTCGCAACCATCTCGCTGTGTGCTGCCGCACAACCGCGGGTGACAAGGATCGAACCTCCGAATTGGTGGACCGGCTTTGTCTCGCCTGTCATGGTGCTGCTCTACGGCGAGAATCTACAGGACGCGAAGATTTCGGTTTCCTATCCCGGCGTGGAGGTCGAAAAGACTCAGCTTCAGCCCGACGGCAAACATGCTTTCGTCTGGCTCGACATCGCCAAAGGCGCGAAGCCAGGCAATGTTGCGCTCACACTGAAAACCAGGCAGGGAACAACGACAGCCACGCTCCCGCTGTTGGCGCGTCTGCCGCAGCAGAGCCGATTTCAGGGTGTTACTCGCGATGACGTCATTTACCTCATCATGCCCGACCGCTTCGCCGACGGCGATCCCTCTAACAACATGCCCAAGGGCGCGGGGCCCGGCACGTACGATCGCAAGGTTGCCAAGGCCTACCACGGCGGAGACCTCAAAGGAATTCAGGACCACCTGCCCTATCTCAGGGACCTCGGCGTCACCACACTCTGGCTCAGTCCAATCGTCGACAACGATAACGTCAGCGAGACCTATCACGGCTACGGCGCGATTGACCTCTACGCGGTTGAGGATCACTTCGGCACGTTAGCTGAGTTCCAGCAACTGGTGAATACCGCGCATCGGCAGGGCATCAAGATTCTGCTTGACATGGTTCCGAACCACGTTGGACCGAATCATCCCTGGGCTACATCGCAGCCTGCACCCGGATGGCTGCACGGCACCACTGCAGAGCACATCGATACGGACTACAACTTCCCGCCAATCGCCGATACGCATGCGGTGGAGAAGAACTACCACAGCGCGCTCGACGGATGGTTCGCCAACGTCTTGCCCGATCTGGCGCAGGAAAACCCGCTGGTGGCGCAATACCTGTCGCAGAATGCCTATTGGTGGATGGAAATCGGCGGGGTGGACGGCTTCCGCATCGACACTTTCCCCTACGTTCCGCGCAGCTTCTGGACTAAGTACCTGCAAGGCTTGCAGGCAACCTATCCGAAGTTCTTCTCTGTGGGCGAGGTGTACAACTTCGAGCCGCCTGTCGTTGCGTACTTTGCCGGAGGACAAACTGGATTCGATGGTATCGACACACACCTGACCACGCCGTTCGATTTCCCCATGAACTCAGCCATCCGCGAGGTCGTCAACCACGGCGCGTCAGCAAAGAAGATCGTGGATGTGCTGCGTCAGGACCGGCTGTATCCGCATCCCGAGCTGTTGGTGACCTTCATCGGGAATCACGATATGAAACGCTTCGTGACCGATGCGAGCGGCTCGACGGCCAAGCTGAAACTAGGCTTGTCGCTGCTCGCCACTCTGCGCGGCATTCCCCAGATTTACTCCGGAGACGAGATTGCCATGCCCGGAGGCGATGATCCGGACAACCGGCGCGACTTTCCCGGAGGTTTTCCCGGGGACACGCACAACGTATTCACGGCCGCCGGTCGCACTCCTGAGGAGCAGGAGGTTTACACCCATCTGCAAGGCTTGTTGAAACTGCGCCGTGAGCACCCCGCGCTTCGTGTTGGCGAGCAAAAACACGTAACCGTCGCTGATGATTATTACCTGTTTACCCGTGAAACGCCCGGGGAAAGGCTGCTGATCGCGTTCTACAAAGGTGAGTCTCCGAAGACCCTGACGGTCGACCTCACGGATACGTCCATCGCAAACGCGGGGAGCTTCGGTGCGCTCAATGGAGGCGCCGCGCCCTCGCTGCAGGGGACGAAGTTGCAGCTCGAACTGGCGCCGCAATCCTTAGCCATCTACAAAGTTGACTAGGTTTGATTGGATGAACTCGTACTCTGTCATTCTGAGCGATGGCGACATCCGCCCTGTCGGATGTCGGGCGAGTCGCCGGCCCCCTTTTAGACAAACATCTCTTATGGAGTCTTCACTCTGCATTTCTCGAGACTCAAATTCCCAAACCTTAGTGACGGCGGTCACTGTGGCTTGCGTCGAGGCCTCGCTAGAGTTGAACTGGTGTCAACAGCCGTTCCGCGCGAGCGGCTGTGTGCCAAGAATTCCGGCATTGATCCCCGGCCCTAAGGCTGCTTACAATGTCGGGCAGTTGCGCAATTTTAATACCAAGGAGACTCCGATTCCATGAAGCCTTTGATCATCGCGTTGTTCGTAGTTGGACTGATGTCATCCATGGCCCTCGCCGCTGAAGACGGCGCGGCCATCTTCAAGCAGAAGTGTGCCATGTGCCACGGGCCCAACGGCGAAGGCAAGTCCGGCCCGAAATTGGCGGGTACTTCGCTCACTGCGGACCAGATCGCCGCTGTGCTCACCAAGGGCGCGGAAGGCAAGAAGGCTCCGCACGGCAAGCCGGTTGCCGGTTTAACCGCTGACCAAGCTACCGCTGTCGCGGCGTATGTGAAGACCCTTCAGTAAGTATTCAAGCAGCGCAAAAGTTAGAGCCGGTCCGCCATGACCGGCTCTTTACGGTGTGTGCCTATTTCGACAATGCCACTATCGCCACTCCGTAGTGCGGCAGCGTCACCGATTGCGTCATCCCGCCATTCAGCACATCTTGCATGGCGGAGGGAAGTTTCACAATTTGCGGCGTCTTGGCGAAATTCACCAGCACATAGACGGCGCCCTTCGCCCCGTATCGCGGCGAGACTTCAACTCCGTCCGGCACCGGCCCCAGTGCTGGCTTGACGCCATTGATGTCTGTCATCCAAGTGGCTGCCTGCTTCACAGTTTGGGGATCAAGCCACGCGCCGATGTAGGTGATCCGTCCCCTTCCAACCTTGCGCGTGATCGCCGCAGGCTGGCCGTCGAGCCAACCATTGCTCTTGCCATAGCGCATCAGGACTTCGACATCGCTGTCGGTCGCGCTCAGCAGCTCCGCCCACATCGAGCTCTGCCCCTGGCCCCACTCGCCGTCAATCGGAACGGCATCGACCAAGGCGTAATACTGTTCGACACGCCCGCCGAGAATTCCGGTTAGCGGCCCTGGCTGCCGCTGCGGCCACAAGCCGTTGTCATCATCCTTCATGGCCGAGCGCTGCCCAAGGACCAGGTGCCCGCCATTTCTCACATACTCGATCAGATGTTGAGCGTTGGGTTCCGAAAGTACGTTCAGGCCCGGCGCCACAACCAATTTGTACTCACTCAGGTCAGCAGTCGGTGGCACAATATCCACCGACTGAGCGATACTCCGCAGCGGCCCGTAGTAGCTCAGGATTTCCTTGACCGGGTCGTAATCCTTGTTGTGCTTCTGCCACTGGATCGCCCATCGGCTGTCATACGAGTGAAGGATTGCGACCTCCGACTTCACCGAAGTGCCCGCCAGGGCCGGGCTCGCTTTCGCAAACTCTTTACCGATCTGCGCGATCTCCGGATACAGAGGATCGGGTGTGCCATCCGGGCCCAGCAGTGTCCCGTGATACTGCTCCTGCCCATTGAGCGCGCTGCGCCATTGCCAATAACTCACGGCATCGGCGCCATGCCCTATATCGTGCCAGGCCATCGCGCGTACTTCGCCCTTATCGAGCCAGTTGTTAATGTCGGCCCAGTTCACCCCGCCCGGTTGCGTCTCCATCACCCAGAAATTCTTGCCTTTGAGGCCGCGCGTCAGGTCATGTGCCGCACCGTTGCGTATCGGATCGAGGTGTCCCTGTCCGACGTAGTCGTCCCACGCGGCCAGGTCGAGGTCTTGTGCCACTGTGTAAGGGTCATAGCCGTCGAACCAGCCCATCATGTTGGTGGTGATGAACTGCCTCGGGTCGGCGCACGCGCGGATCACTTCAAGTTGGTTCTTTTGATAATTCCGCCAGGTGTCGCTAACGAAGCGCATCCAGCTCAGCAGCAGGCCGGGATTGCCATATCCCACCTGGATCGGCACCTGGTTCCAGTCGAAATACGTCTCGCTCCAGTACGCGGTGGTCCAGCGCGCATTCAGGTTGTCGAGTGTGCCATAGCGGTTTTTGAGCCACCGTTGAAACTGCGCTTTGGTATCGGCGTCGAATGAGACTTCGGCATACTCGTTGTCGATCTGCCATCCTACAACGTAGGGATTATGGCCGAAGCGCTTCGCCAATTGCTCGGCCATGGCTCGCGCGAGTTGCCGATACTTCGCATTTGCCCAGTTGAACTGCTGACGATTGCCGTGCTGGTCCTGTCGGCCGTCTTGTTTGGTGCGCAGGGTCTCCGGATACTTCTGCGTCAACCACGCGGGCGGCGCGGCGGAGGGTGTTCCGATCACCGTTACGATGCCACGCTTGGCCGCCGCCGCGATCGCGCGGTCCAACCAATCCAGGTCGTAGTGACCTTCGCTCGGCTCCATACGGCTCCAGGCAAACTCGCCGACACGCACCATATGGATGCTCGCCTGCTGCATCAGCGCAAGATCGGCATCCCAGCGCGACTCCGGCCATTGCTCCGGATACCAAGCGGTCCCCAGTAACAGAGCTGGCGCCTGTGGCGCTTGAGCCTGCGCAACACATCCAAACACCATGGAAGCAAAAACGAAAATGCAGACGGTTCCATAATGACGTGTCTTTATCCGTGTCATCCGTGTAAATCCGTGGTCGATTTTGTCTTTCGCTACGACCTTGACTATCCTGTCCCCCAAATGTCCCCAATCACCCGCCGAAAATTTGCACCCAGCACTTTCTCGATCACCGACGACGACTGTCCGTGCTTTTGCAACTCCACCGCGATGATCTCCATGTGGCCGGGTCCGTTCAAGTCGGGCACATAAGGATAGCGGTCCTCGCCTGGCGCTCCAATCCCCGCCTTCTTCCGACGCGCAATGTCCTCGTCGAAGGCTTTCTTCTGCTCCGGCGTCAGCGACAGGGCCTGTATCGATCCATCTGATCCGATACCCACGTGGTCCGTGCCGCAAATGTTCAGCGCACCTAGCACATGATTGATCACATGCTCACGCGTCGGCACTGTTGGCGAGGCCACAAGGTATGGCATCAGATACACACCGAAATACCCGCCCTTATCCGCCAGCGCCTTCATCACCTCATCCGGCTTGTTGCGCGGATGCGAATAGATCGACGCGCACCCCGAATGTGAGATCAGCACCGGTTTCTTCGAAGCAGCAATCGCCTCCGACGTGGTGCGATAGCCGCTGTGACTCAAGTCAACTGCAACGCCCAGCTGGTTCATCTTCTGTACGGCGCTGAGACCGGCCTTGCTCAGGCCGGCGTTACCCGGCTCCAGGCATCCGTCGCCGAAGATGCTGCGGTTGTTATAGGTAAGCTGCATGATACGCACACCCAGCCGCCGGAATGTCTCAATACGCGCTGGGTCATCTTCGAGAAACTGTGTGTACTGAAACCCGGGCATGATACCGAGTTTGCCTTCACGCTTCGCAATTCCAATGTCAGGTTGCTTGCGCACGACCATGAACACATCCGGCCACTGCTCGACCAGGGCGTCTATATAGGCGAGGTTTTCCACCGTGCCTTCGAAGGTGGGCGCCGATACCGTGAAGTTGATCGCTGTTATGCCCGACCCGCGTACTGCATCGACAGCAGCTTTGTCTGGCATGCTGTCAGCGCTTGGAAATGGACCGCATAGGGTATCGATCACCACACTCTTCCGATATAAAGCTGCAACGTCGGGCGGAGACTCAGCCGCTTCCAGCGTCATGCGCGGAGTCAGCGTAGCCACGACAGCAGCACGGCCCACAGTAATGAGAAATGATCGCCGACTCTTCATCTCATTGTCCCGGTGTCATCCCAAGCGAAGCGAGTTCGTATGGTCTTCGATAGACTGTGTTGTAATGACGCGCCAGTCCGCCATCCTACCATCTTGTGCTTTAAAAGAAGGAATACGCTTACTCCCGGGCTACAGTTCGATCGGAAATCTTTTTGCAAGAGGAAAAGAGTTAGGTTGGTAAGTGCTAATTGCTACTCGCCAATTGCTCCACTCGCTTCGCCATCTCCTGCTTCAGGGCGTCCACACCTTCGCCGGTTACCGCAGAGATCGGAAACAGGCCGAGCTTCTTTCGCTTACAGTACCGCTTTAGCTTCGCGAGCTTGTCAGGATTGGCCACGTCGATTTTAGAAGCGACGACAACTGTCGGTTTGCTATCCAACCCGGCACCGAAAGTCGCCAACTCGCGCGTAATCACTTCATAGTCGGCAACCGGATCGGGCCGCCCACTGGCATCAGATACGTCCACCAGATGAACCAAGAGCCGCGTGCGCTCGATATGCCGCAAAAACTGGGTACCCAGTCCCGCTCCCTCGCTGGCGCCTTCAATCAACCCCGGTATGTCGGCGACCACGAAGCTGATCTCATCTGCAGGCTCACCGACCACAACGACGCCGAGATTCGGCTGCAACGTGGTGAAGGGGTAGTCGGCAATCTTGGGCCGCGCCGCGGAGATACGCGAGATAAGCGTGCTTTTTCCGGCATTGGGATATCCAACCAGCCCCACATCCGCCAGCAGCTTCAGCTCCAGCCGCAATACACGCTCTTCGCCCGGAAACCCCTGCTCACACTCACGCGGAGCCTGGTGCGTCGAGGTTGCAAACCGCGCGTTCCCGCGGCCCCCGCGGCCGCCGCGCGCAATGATCACGTGCTCGTCAGGCCCCGTGAAGTCGTGCACCAGCTCGCCGCTAAGCTCGTCATAGACGATTGTCCCCACCGGCACTTTCAGCACGACGGTCTCACCTTCCCGCCCGGTGCAGTTGGAACCTTCGCCGTGGCGACCACGCTCTGCCTTGTACTCCGGATTGAAGCGGAAGTGCACCAGCGTATTGTGTCGCTCGCTCGATTCCATGATGACGTCGCCACCGCGCCCGCCATCGCCTCCCGACGGCCCTCCCCGCGGCACGAACTTCTCTCTGCGAAAGGCAACGCATCCGTTGCCGCCGTCGCCGGCTTTGACCCGAATTTTGGCTTCGTCAACAAACATAGCTACTAGTGATTAGCTGTGATTAGCGACTCGCGATCGCTCAAATTTGCATAGGTAAGCGGTCGCCCACTGTCGCCAAGACGCCCCGGGGAAGTGCACCTCGAGCCGCTCACAGAACCGCGCCTCTCCGCCATCCCAGACGGCCCGACCTGTCTCTCACGAGATTCCCCTTGATCCTTCTTGCGATCACCGCTGGACTTCCCGTGTTCCGTATGCCTTCCTGTGCATGCACGTCGTCGTCACTACCCCGGCAGGTACGATGAAAACTGTTCGCTCATCTCTTCCATCGTTATCAGCCTTCCCCGGCAAGGGGCCGGTCAGCACCTGCATCGATGTTTTCGAGGCCTCCTCAACGTTCATTCGCATTACAACCTGCATGCTCGCCGAATCGCTTATACGATCCTTTAGACCGAAGGCTCCAATTGCCTCGTTACCTAAACCGCTGCTTCGGTTGCTACCGGGTGGAGCGAACCAGTTCCCGTACGGGACTATTCCTCGCTGAAAGACACCGACTTTTCGCGGCGCACCTCTTGCGCTTCTCCAACCGTTTACCTCCATCCGGTTCGGTAAGGGACTTTCACCCTCAAGCTGCTGATCATGCTCGGCTTACACAACAAAGGCCTCGCGTCAACGAGGCCTGAAACCTACACGTTCGATCAAACAGACCGGCAACTCGCGATCGCTCAAGCCAGTTGCTAGTCGCTAGTTGCTAGTTGCTTTCCTGCGGAACCACCGACACGAACCGCCCGTGCTGACCACGGTCTTTGAACTGCACCACGCCGCTGATCTTCGCGAACAGCGTATCGTCTTTGCCGCGCCCGACGTTGGCGCCCGGCTTCAGTTTGGTGCCGCGCTGCCGCACAATAATCGTTCCGCCCGACACTGTTTGCCCGCCGAACGCCTTCACTCCTAGCCGCTGCGCATTCGAGTCGCGGCCATTTCGCGAACTGCCTAATCCTTTTTTGTGTGCCATATCGAAACCCTCGGAACTTGAAAACAGATTTTCGCGGCTAAAAAGCTGCTGAATTCGTCTTGTATTGGCCGCGCGGCCTAGAGTCCACGGGGCGGGTAAAAAAAGAACTTAACTACACGACTGAAGTCGCGCCCTGTCACGAGGCTGTGCCCGAAGGGCTACTCTGCCAATCCCTGTTTACGGCCTGAGGGGCCGCCGCGGCGGACGCCCACTGCTTCTCGCACCGTTTCCCACGCGTGCAGCGCGATAGCATCAAATCGCTTCACCGCCGCCAGTACCCAAGCTATGAACTGACACGTTAGCATTACGCCTTCAGCGCCTGACCGTCCACGCTGATGCCGGTGATCTTCACCGCTGTGTAATCCTGGCGATGTCCATGCAGCTTCTTGTATTGCTTCTTGCGCTTGTAGTGGAACACCAACACCTTGTCGCCGCGGCCCTGCTCTACCACTTCGCCGGTGACGAACGCCGCCGCCGGCTTGGCGATCTCACCCTCGCTCGCGCTCACTGCCAGAACCTCATTAAACTGCACATTCTCGCCGCTCGCCTGAGGCAGCTTCTCAATCTCGATCACGTCTCCGGGTGCGACGCGATACTGCTTTCCCCCGGCGCGGATTACCGCGTACATAGCCATCTCCTAACTATAAACTGTTGCCCAAACGCAACTGCGCCCCACTCTACGAGGTCGCTAAGTTATCTGTGTACTTGCACTTACCGGCACCAGGAAGAAAACCTTCGCCGGAGCCAAGTGCTCCGGGCCGCCGGCCAGCCCCTGACGGGACACGAATAGTACAGGCAAACTACTCAATCTTATCGGATTTACTCAGCCCGGTCAACGCTGCCACGGATCAGAGGTAACGGCCGCGAGTTGTAAATCACCTCGCCTCGCACTCAACTGACAGATCAGGGTTAACGACTCTCTCACTCGTGATACCGCAGCTGCCCCGCTGGAATGCTCACCTGTAGACGATTCTGCGGCACCGGCAGCGGGCAGGTTGCATAGGGCGTGTATGCGCAGGGTGGGCTCTCAGCACGATTGAAATCGAGCACAACTTCCCCGCTCTGGCTCAACCCATGGTCCGGCACAGGCGTATACAAGAATCTCCCCGCACCATACGTCTCCGTCTTTGCCGTGGTATCGCGGAAGATGAAGAACAGCTCCTTGTCGTCAGGCTGCTCGAGAATCGGCTCCAGATGGTAGGTCTTTCCTTCCAGGGTGAATTCGGCTATTCCGGGCACCTCCGACATTACTTCCGTGCCCAGAATCGTCGGCACAGGCACCTGGTGCGGCGGGTTATACGGACTCCACTTGGCTGTCACACGGTAAGCTTCGTTTGGCGGAAACCATTTCAGCCCTTTGAAGTGCAGTCGCTCGGGTGATTGCGAGTTCTTGATCCGGAGCGCGTACCGGTCTCCACGAAGAATGACCGTGACGATAACGCTGCCGAACGTCATCCTCGACGGCTTGCCGGGATTATCGCTCACCAGTGGCTGCGGATTCGCTGGTGCTTTTCCATCCACCATCAGTCCTGAGGGATACCCACCCTTCGGCGGAAGCAGCTGCAGCGTGTTCCCCTGAAGATTCACCACTCCGAGATTCGCCGGAGTCGGCGCCTTGACAACGATGGCGCTTCCCTTCCCCGAGCCAAAGCTGTTCTCGCCCGGCTTCAGCCACTCCAAGCCAATGAGCGTGAGCCATCCATCAGGTCTTTGCAGGTCTTTCGCCTGCTGCGCGCGCCACGCCAGCAAGTCGCTTTTCCATGCGGCGTTGGGCACCGGAGCATCAGCGCCATAAAGAGTGGTCGCCGCCATTAAGACGGTAATAACGGTCCATCGGGAAGTGAAATTCATAGTTCAGCCATCCTCAAGTAGTGTCAGAGTTGTACCATCCGGCGCGACTCTTCACCACGGAATAGACGTTAGCCCCACTCAATCGCCAACAGACAGCGATAAAGGTGGGGCCATAAAAAGCAGTTCCTACAGAATGTAGCGCGACAGATCCTGGTCCTTCACGATGTCGGTCAACGCCTCACGCACGTAGTCTGCGTCCACCCTAACTTCTTTTTCCTTCAAGTCCGGAGCCTCGAAGCTGATCCTGTCGAGCACCCGCTCCATGATGGTGTGCAGGCGCCGAGCGCCGATGTTCTCTGTCCCTTCGTTCACCCGGAATGCGAAGTTGGCCACTTCTGCCAGCGCTTCCGGTGTGAATTCCAGCTTCACACCCTCGGTTTCCAGCAGAGCTATATACTGCTTGGTCAGCGATGACTTCGGCTCGGTCAGGATTTTGATGAAGTCCTCCACCGTCAGCGACTGCAACTCAACGCGGATCGGAAAGCGCCCCTGTAGTTCCGGAATCAGATCACTCGGCTTGGAAACATGGAAAGCGCCTGCCGCGATAAACAGGATGTGGTCGGTCCGCACCATGCCGTAGCGTGTATTCACCGTCGTTCCTTCCACAATCGGCAGGATGTCACGCTGCACGCCTTCGCGCGAAACGTCAGGCCCGTGTCCGCCTTCGCGTCCGGCAATCTTGTCGATCTCATCGAGAAAGATGATGCCCGAGTTCTCTACGCGCTCGACGGCGGTGCGCTGCACATGGTCCATGTCGATCAGGCGCTGTTCCTCTTCCTGGATGAGGTACTCGAACGCCTCGCTGACCTTCATCTTCCGCTTCTTGGTGCGCTGGCCGAAGATGTTGGGCAACATGTCCTTGATGTTGACGTCCATCTCCTCGGTACCTTGGTTCGTGATGATCTCGAATGCCGGCATCGACTTCTCGCGCACGTCGAGTTCCACCATACGTTCGTCAAGCTTGCCCTCGCGAAGTTGCTGGCGCAGCTTCTCGCGCGTGCGTGAACCGGGCTCGCCGGCCAGCAGCGGCTCGTTTCCTATGTTGAAGCCGATCTGCGAATCGTGCGCCGCGGGCTTCGATTGCACGGGTGTCGGCATCGACGGCAGCAGCAGGTCGAGCAGGCGTTCTTCGGCATTCAGCTCCGCCTTGTCGGCGACGTCCTCCAGCTTCTCTTCGCGCACCATATCGATGGCGATCTCGACGAGGTCACGAATCATCGATTCCACATCGCGCCCAACATAGCCGACTTCGGTGAACTTCGATGCCTCCACCTTCATGAACGGAGAGTTCGCCAGCTTTGCCAGCCGGCGGGCAATTTCGGTTTTTCCCACGCCGGTGGGTCCCATCATGATGATGTTTTTGGGAATGATTTCTTCTGCCAGCTCCGGCGTGAGCTTCTGCCGGCGCATCCGGTTTCTTAGCGCAATCGCCACCGCGCGCTTGGCTTCATGCTGCCCGACGACGTACTTGTCGAGCTCGCGCACGATTTCGCGCGGTGTCAGCTCGTCAAGAGCTACGTGTTCGTCATCAGTAGTTGCGGGAAGATAAATGGCCATGACTAGCTTTCAGTTCTCAGTTGTTCGGTCGTCAGCTCTTCGTTGCCTGTTATCAATGCCGTGCGCCAGCGCAAAGTGGCGACTGGCAACTTTTCTCACAATTCCTCAATGGTGGTCCAATCGTTGGTATAGATGCAGATTTTGCCGGCAATCTTCATCGCCTCCTCGGCAATCTGCCGCGCCGGCAACTGCGTCTGCTCGAACAAGGCCGTTGCGGCAGCGGTAGCGTACGACCCACCGCTCCCGATCGCGGCAATCCCGCTGTCCGGCTCGATCACGTCGCCCTGGCCGCTAATCAGGAACGTCTGGTTCTGGTCCGCTACTAGCAATAGTGCCTCAAGCTGGCGCAGCGTCTTGTCTGTCCGCCAGTCCTTGGCTAGCTCTACCGCGGCCCGCCCCAGGTTGCCGTGATACTGCTCCAGCTTCGATTCGAAGCGGGCAAACAGGGAGAACGCGTCCGCAGTCGACCCGGCAAAACCAGCCAGGATCTTGTCCTGGTATAGCCGCCGAATCTTCCGAGCCGAATGTTTGATGACGTTATCGCCCAGCGTGACCTGGCCGTCGCCGGCCATCACAACCTTGCCGTCACGCCGCACGCAAAGAACGGTAGTCGAGCGAATTAAGCGCTTCTGTGCCATGTGAATTCTCGATTATACGCGGAAAGGCTCAACCCTGCAGAAATGTGAGCGTAACTGACTAAGATTTCTAAAAGAGTCTTGGAGATTCCAGCGATTCAACAGCTTACGGCTTTCGACTTTCCAATTCTTCCAGTAGATCGTCAATGCGCGCTTCCAGAATGTTGCGAATCGACAGGATGCCCAGCACCTTCCCGTGGTCGTCCACGACCGGCAGATGCCGGTAGTGACGTTCGAGCATGACAGCGAACGCCTCGGCCGCCGTTGTCTCGGTGGTAGCCATCTCGACCATCGGGCTCATCAGTTCCCGCACCGGAGTCGTCCCAGCATCCCGTCCGCTGAGCGCGAACTTCGCCAGCACGTCACGCTCGGTAAACATTCCCGCCACAACGCCCTTTTCGTCGATCACCACCACCGCTCCCACATCCTTGTCCATCATAGTGCGGATGGCGTCTTCCACGGTGGCCAGCACCGAAACCGTTGCCGGCGCTTCATCGCACCATTGCAAGAGAGACACGACTGTAATGTTCCTTTCCTTGCGATCATGCGTTCGCGCATTTCGCAACAGGCATAAACAAATAGGGGATTCTTCAGATCTCGTAGTGCAGCAGTGAGTACACGTCGTACTCTTTCAGCTTGTCGCGGCCCTTGAGTCCGTCCAGCTCCACGACAAAGCCCAGCCCGCAGATTTTCCCGCCCAGCGATTTCACCATCTCCGCCGCTGCATGCGCCGTGCCCCCGGTCGCCAGCAGATCGTCGCAGATCAACACCCGCTGTCCCTCTGTGATCGCGTCCTTATGAATCTCCAGGGTGTCCGTGCCGTACTCCAACTTATATGTGTACTTCAGTGTTTCAGCAGGCAACTTTTTCGGCTTGCGTATCGGCGCGAATCCAGCATTCAGCCTGTATGCCAGCGCGGGCCCAAAGATGAACCCCCGCGCCTCGATACCCAGCACCAGGTCGACATCCTTGTTGATGTAGTACTCGGTAAGGGAGTCAATGAGACGCGCGAAACCCTTACGGTCTTTCAGCAGCGTGGTGATGTCGTAAAACAGGATCCCGGGCTTGGGAAAATCGGGAACCTCGCGGATCAGGCCCTTCAAGTCATTGCAATTCCCTGCTGTTGACGACATTCGTTACCAGGCTCCTTCGATGCCAAATGATTTCGCGTCCAGAAACGGCGCGGGCGACATAGCTACTTCCTCCACTCGCGCGGCGCGTGGTCCCTCACGTAATCGCGCATGCAGTGCTGCGAGCTGCTCGCGCGTGCCGGTGGCCATTACCTCCACCCTGCCATCGTCGCGGTTGCGCACCCACCCTGTCACGCCCAGCGTGGCCGCCTCCCGTTCGACAAACCAGCGAAAGCCCACGCCCTGCACACGTCCGGAGACCAGGAACCTGCGCGTTTCTCGCTCGTCGCTCATGGACAAGTCTCAAGATAAATGGCTGACATGCCCGCCGCAACCCGACTCGGCGAACAAAGTTGATTCCACTTCCGGCCTCCCGTGGACGAAGCCCTTTCGCTTCACGCGGAACGGTGGTATGGTGCTTACGCCGCTTTTTGTCTATGCCAACTTGCCCTTAAGTTACTAACCAACTAGCCGAGGAGGATTAAAACGACATGCTACCCACCAAGAAATCTGCGCTGTGTATGCTCGCATCTTTTTGCCTGGCACTTGTTACACTGCCCGCGTGGGGCGCCAGCAAGGCCGACGACGAAGAAACCATCCGCAACGCCACCACAGTCCTCCAAGCCATGCTCGCCAGCAAGGATATTCCGCCTAGCGTACTGGCCAAGGCCGATTGCATCATCATTCTTCCCAGCGTGAAGAAGTTCGCAGTTGGAATCGGCGGAACCGGTGGCCGAGGTCCCATGATCTGCCGCGAGGGAAGCAACTTCAGCGGTAAGTGGTCACCACCTGCGATGTACTCCATCGGTGGCGCCAGCGCGGGATTGCAGCTCGGCGGCAAATCCATCGACTATGTGATTGCCGTCATGGCACCCAGCGCTGCGGAGAAAGTGTTGAACAGCAAAGTCAAGGTAGGCACGGATGTGAGTGCAGCCGCAGGCCCGGGAGCATCGGCCCCCACGAATTCCACCGCTGACATGCTTACCTATTCGCGCTCCGCAGGACTGTTTGCAGGTGTTTCCCTAGACGGCGCTTCGCTCAATCCAGACAGCGAGGCCAATCAGCGCCTGTACGGAAAACCAGCCAGTGCCAAGGAAATAGTCTCCGGCACTGGTATCAAGGCAACTTCCGCAGGCCAGGCCCTGATATCGGAGCTCAACAGCAAAGCCGCGAAGCAGTAAAGGGTTCGGGCGGCCCCGGCGGCCGCCCTCGTACTTCTGTTCAAGAGGTAGCCCCTCTACGCCCTCGAGAGATACGCCCCTTCGGACGTGTCCACGCGAATCGTTTCGCCTTCGTTGATGAACGGGGGCACCTGCACCACCAATCCGGTCTCCGTTTTGGCAGGCTTGGTCACACTCGAGGCCGTCGCCGACTTCAGTCCCGGCTCCGTCTCGACGACCTTTAGATCGACCGTCTGCGGCAGCTCCACGCCTACCGGCTTGCCGTCGAAGAACTCCACCTTGATCTGCAGGTTGGGCGTCAGATAATCCACCGCATCGCCCAAAACGTCTTTGTTCAGATAGAGCTGCTCGTAGTTCTGCGTGTTCATAAAGACGTAGCTGTCGCCGTCCTGGTAGAGATACTCCATCTGGGTCTCGTCTACAGTAACCTTGTCAATGGGGTCGCCCGAGCGAAACCGGTGCTCGAACATCGCCCCGGTGCGAAGATTGCGCAGCTTAGCTTGGATAAAGGCACGAAGATTGCCCGGGGTGCGGTGCTCCACGCTGAACACCGAGTGCAGGTCGTTGTTGTGCTTGATGACCATGCCCGGACGCAGTTGTGTGGCTGGTATTGCCATTTATGATGACTCCTTCTAAGTCTTGGGAGGAACCCGGTGCGAAACGCGGGATTCGGGAGATAAACACTTGATTTTAACCGCTCCACGGGGGTTTGGGAAATCTGCGGATTTCGGCGACCCTCCGCCGACCACTGATGGGCCTTGGCTGCTCTGCGTGGCAGACCTAATACGCGTTTTTACGAACTGCTAACCATTATCTGCCGCTTTTTCGGGCGTACAATGCTCGTCACCCCCTGTTCCACTTGAGTCCATTGTCGGGACCATGACTCTCAAGGACGCAACGCCGTCGATTTTTATGCCAAGGAGTGACTATGTCTCCCAAGATGCGCAAGCTGTTTGTGAACGCCCTGATCATTGCAACGCTCGGCCTACTCGACGCTGGTGCTCGCGCCCAGGAAGCGGCCTCCACTGATTCCGCAAAGCGCGAGCCTGCTGAGGCTCCGCGCGCCATTTCCGACGAAGATATCCAACTGCTTCGCAAAGACATTCGCGACCAGCGAAAGCAGCTCATTGCGGTGAATTTGCCGCTCAGTCCCGCCGAAGCCGAAAAGTTCTGGCCGGTTTACGAGCAGTACATCGCAGAGCTGGTTACGAACAATAACAAGAAGTATGCGCTGATCAAGCGGTTCGTCCAAACCGGCGGCGTACTCAGTGATAACGAAGCGGAAGCTTCAGTCCAGCAATGGGTCAGCATCGACCAGTCCGTGGCGGCGCTGCGCGAGAAATATGTGCCGATCTTCCGCAAAGTGCTATCGGCTAAAAACGAAGCCCTGTTCTATCAGCTCGATCGCCGGGTGCAGTTGATGATCGATCTGCAACTGATGGCCTTGATCCCGCTGGTCGAACCGTCACAGGTGCCAACGCCGTCCAGTAACTGGTAATCAGCAACTAGCGATGAGAGGGGGTTCCGCCCGAGCCTCCAGTTGACTGCAGCAACGAGACCAATGCCTGCGCGGCGTGCGACAGGTGAGCATTCTTGCGCCACGCGTAGAAGAATTCGATGCTGGCGTCAATGCCGGTGAGTTTCAACCCTCGCAGCGTGCCTGCAGTGACCTCCCTCTGGACCACGCTGCGCGCCTGCACCGAGACCCCCAGTCCCGCTTCCACCGCGTGCTTTACCCCTTCCAGGTTGCCGAATTCAAGCAGGTTGCTCAGAACGATGCCTTTGGCACGAAGCCGCTCTTCCATCACAGTGCGCGTACCAGCGCCGCGCGCAGCGACGATGAACGTCTCGTCAGCGAGATCCTGAACTTCGACCCGTGCCTTCGCTGCCCAGGGGTGAGACCGAGGCACGATGGCTACCAACTCATCACTGAAGAACGGCTGTGCCATCAGCCGGGGATCGCGTGGCTCCGAGCTCACTAGCCCAAGATCGATTTCGCTCGCGAGCAATTTGGGACCCACCGAATCACTAACCATGATTTCGAGAGCAACCTCAACCTCGGGATAGCGCTTGCGGAACTTGGAAAGCACCCGCGGCAGAATGTAAACACCCACAGGGAAGCTGGAGCCCAGCCGCAGCCGTCCGCCGCGCAGGCCCTTGAGGTCGTTGATGCGCTGTTCGGCCACATCGACGATCGCCATAACTCCCTGCGTAGCCTCGAACAGGATCGTTCCAGCTTCTGTTAGCGTCGCCTTCTTGCCCGCACGGTCGAACAGAGCCACGCCCAAATATTCCTCCATTTGCTTGATGTGCTTGCTGATGCCGGGCTGGGTGAGGTGCACGATCTCGGCGGCGCGGGTAAAGCTGTGGCTCTGCGCCACTGCCTGGAAAATGCGCAATTGATCGAGATTGATCATAGCCACAGGTTATCAGCCATATGAAATCAATTCATTTGATTCATGATTAACCTGCTCGTATTCTGAGGCGCATCAAGGCCGATGAAGGTGCACGGTCTTTGGGTAGAGGAGGATATATGAGCAATCTTAAGTATGCCGTCGTCGAAGACGAATTCGACACCACAGTCGACTCAGATCGTCATTTCGGCAAACCTTACGTGGTTGAGCCCACTGATCGGGATGCGACGCGCTTGACCCACCGCGTCGAAGCCGCCCTGGATAAGGAATTTGCCAACGGCTGCATGCCGGCGTAACTTCGACCCGCTATTTCTTCATGGCCAACTCGGGGTTCTGATCCATATCCCTCATTCGGTCAACAAGCTTTCCTCGAAATACATTCGCCCCCCTTGGCTCTCCTGAGTAGTGCTTTTGGATTATTTGTTTCGCAAACCCAAGTCCTCATAGATTCCATGCAAGAGTCGTTGCATCCAGCAGCCGCCGGGGTTGGCGCAGGGACTGGCGCATTCGCAGCGCAGTTCACATATCAACGATTGGGGTTTGCCAAGTAACGCTGCTGCTTCTGGTCAATCCCAACGTCAGCTTCTGCAATATGTTCAATTCATTTGACCTGCTGGCTGACCAAGCAGTTCAAGTTCGGAGAGAGGTCTTCGCTGCTGCTGATCGGCGAAGTGTTCAACCTCTTCAAAATGACCAACATATCAGGTGAATCGAATACGAATTACTCCGGCTACGCCAACGTGCTGGTGCGCCACAGCAACACGCCGAATACTCCGGGATATTTGCATTCCTCGTCCTTCGGTGCGCCGGTCATGACGGTCGGAGGCATATTCGGCTCCGGTGGGCCGGGTGCATTTCAAATGGCATTG
>DASRAA010000024.1:0-10239 GCA_035638375.1 Binatia bacterium
CAGCATGTCGAAGCCCGTTTTGAAGTTCGTCGTCTTTTCGCCGCATCTGGGGTACTATCCCCTTCAGAGCGACGAACAACGCCAGGGCAGGAAGGAACCCGATCCGAATCTAACTCGCCTCCACCAGTTGGATTACAGGAATCCCGACTGTTCTTGTACGTAAGGTAGCGGTTAGGAAACCGGACTTGTAGGCCATGGCTCTTCACTTCAAGATCGGTTCTATGCCCGGCCATCGGCGGCCTTCGTCTGGTCGGTGGTCCGCTGGTTTTCAGATTGAATCTCCGCCTCCGCTTGCAGCCAATCGTCCAGCGCAGTCCTGTTCGGTACTGTGCGTTGTTGATAAAGCGGATAGCGGCGAGCACGGACCCGATCGGTGTATTCAAGGTCAGATTCCACTGGAGGCAACCCTCCCAACCGTATTTTTTTGAGGCAATTCCTCACGGCTGAGTTCCGGTAAGATACTGACGAAGAAGCATCAAGAAAACCCATCGACACGGTCCAGGTCACCGACACAACTGCTCCGAAAGACCAAGTAAAAGTCGATATCTATTCCGGATCGAAGTAATTCGCTGCTACCGGGTTCTCGAACAGCGAGTAGTCGCGCGTGACTACGGTAATACCGCTGTCGGTTACGTGATACTTCTGACGATCGGCTTCGGTGTCGTAGCCGATGACGGTCCCCTCCGGCACGTGCACGTCGCGGTCGATGATGGCGCGGCGGATCTTGCAGTGCCGCCCGATGTCCACGTGCGAAAACAGAATGCTGGTGTTCACGTCGGAGTAGGAGTTGATGCGCACGTCGGGCGAGAGTACGCAGCTGGTCACCACGCCGCCCGAGATCACACAGCCCATCGAAACGATCGAGTCATGCGCCTGGCCGGTGCGCTCCGGATCATTGAATACGAACTTCGCCGGAGGATATTGCCGCATGTGCGTGCGGATGGGCCAGTCCTTGTCATACAAGTTGAAGACCGGCGCCACTGACACCAGGTCCATGTTGGCTTCGTAGAAGGCATCGAGCGTGCCCACATCGCGCCAATACAGTGCTTCCTTCTTGTTCTCGTCAACGAAATTGAAGGAATACACCTTGTAGCTGTCCGCCATGCGCGGCAGAATATCGTGCCCGAAGTCGTGCCGCGAGGAAGGATTTTCGGCGTCCTTCAACAGTGCGGGAATCAGCACATCAGCATTGAAGATGTAGATGCCCATGGACGCCGAGACCATGCGCGGATTGTAGGGGGAGCGCAAGTCGGTCTGCTCCGGCTTCTCCTGAAAACCGACCACCCGGCCGGTTCGGTCGATTTCGACCACGCCGAAGTGCCGTGTTTCGGAGGGCTCAACCAGAATCGTTGCCAGCGTAATGTCGGCGCCCGAGTCCTTGTGCTGCCGCAGCATCAGGTCGTAGTTCATCTTGTAGATGTGGTCGCCGGAGAGGATCAGCACGTACTTCGGCTCCTCCGAACCGATGGAATAGATGTTCTGATACACCGCGTCAGCCGTGCCCATGTACCAGTTATCGCTAACGCGCTTCATAGGCGGCAGGATCTCGATGAACTCGCCCAGCTCGTGACCAACAACGTTTCCCCAGCCCTCGCGGATATGGCGGTTCAGCGATAGCGCCTTGTACTGCGTCAGGATGTAAACGTGACGGAGGTCGGAGTTGATGCAGTTGGAAAGCGTGATGTCGATGATGCGATAGATGCCGCCGAAGGTGACGGCCGGCTTGGCCCGGTCACGCGTCAGGGGATACAGCCGCTCGCCCGCTCCCCCCGCCAGCAAGACTCCCAGAGTCTCTCTCATAGTGGCGTTATCCTGAGTTTCGAATCGCTAGGCTGGTTTACGCCTGGTTGTTGATACGGACCCGCCGCTTGCTGCCGGCATCCGGCCTGCCCTAAAAGCGTCGAAATCTTAGCACAAGCCGCGAGCCAGAAGGACTGAAAACGAAGCGGGAATCAGTCGTCGCCGTTCACGGCGATACGCAGCGAGCGCAGAAACTTCAAATCCTGCGAGGTGATCTGGAGCTCTCCGGACGAGTTGAGATTCTTCTCTGGCGCTCGTTCGGCAGCCGCTTCTCGCTGGTTGAAACCGATGGTCGCCTCCAGGACCAGAAAGACATCGTGGCCGCTGGCCTTGATGCGGCCCATGACCTCGGAAATGCGGTCAGACTCGGCCACCGCCTGGTTGATGGCCTCGCCCAATTCCTTCATCAATTTCTTTAGCTGATCATCCACTGTGCCACCCGAAACTGCTGCCGGCTTGCGCCACAGCCACAGTCATCTCACTGCTAGAATACGCCTTTGGTCCGCATGTCTGCACCCGGCGAAAACAAATCTCCGACGACAGCTAGCCTTGGCCGCCAAGGCCGCGCTGCACTGCGCCTTGCCGGACGAAAAACCGGCGAAAACCGCTGGGCGCGCGCGTTCTATCGCGGCGGCACCGCTTTTCTCGGAAGTATCCGCCATGTGCTACACGCGCTTTGGCTGGAAGTGACAGGTTTCTTGTTTCTGGTGCTGGCGGTAATCGGCGCTGGAGCGACCGTCCGCGAGTATCACCGCTACACGGCCGGTACAGCTTCGTTGGGCAAAGTAGCGCTTGCCGGTGCATTCGCGCTGCTGTTCCTGTACTTTGGCCTCAATTCGTTCTGGCGGACTCGGCGCAAGAAACAACTCTCGTAGACGATTCTCGCTTCGCTTTACTGGATGCAGCACCGCTTCACCGGGGGTCCGACCGCGCGCCGGCTCGGCTGGCGTTGAGCTGGTTGAGCGGTGCAATAGCGGGTTTGTATCGTGCACGGCTTTGATGGCTGCTGAAGAATTTACTTCAGGGCACGACTTCAGTAGCGATTAGCCCAGGGCTAAAGCGCTGAAACATCAAGAGGCGGTCATGATGGACGCCTGAAGGCTCCACCACCGGCACAAGTCCTTTCCTTCCGCTCCAAACTGAACTAGGATTCGGCTGTGAACACAAGGAGCCTGACATGAGCGAGCGGAGTTGGGGCAGAGCAATTTGGGGAGGACTGATCGGGTTGGTTCTGGGCATTTTTCTGGGCGAACATCGCGTCGCCCAGATCGCTGCCGAAGAAGGCGAGGCAGTTCCCACCGGGCTGAATCCGATTGCATACATGCACCACGCCCGCTTCTGGTTTGTGCTGGTGGTTTGCACCATCGTTTTCGCCTTCATTACCGGACGCATGGGCCGTCCGACCAGCCATTCGGATCTGTGACTCGCCTCACAGCGCGGAGCAGCGGTGCATCTCAATAATCACAGCAGGCGTTTTGTGCGCTGAAACCTCCTCGAGGCCCGCCTAACTATGGCCGAAACCGGCACAAAAACTCGCACCGTCCCCAGCAAGCTTGCCGAGCGCCAGCAAACCTCCTCGCACATTGAAGTCAAGCCACTGTACACCCCCGCCGACATGGAGTACTGGAATTACCAGCAGCAACTCGGCTACCCGGGCCAGTTCCCCTACACGCGCGGCGTACAGGCGTCGATGTATCGCGGCCGCTTGTGGACTATGCGGCAGTACGCCGGCATGGGCGACGCCGAAGAGTCGAACCGCCGCTACAAATACCTGCTGAGCCAAGGCACCACCGGCTTGAGCATCGCGTTCGATTTGCCGACGCAGATTGGGCTCGACTCGGACAGCCCGCTGGCGCTCGGCGAGGTCGGGAAAGTGGGTGTGGCGATCGACTCGATCGAAGACATGATGAGACTGTTCGACGGCATAAACCTCGAACAGATTTCGACCTCAATGACGATCAACGCGACGGCATCGATCCTGCTGGCGCTGTATATCGTTGTTGCGCGGCGCACGGGCCGCGACATCAGCAAGCTCAGCGGCACGGTCCAGAACGATGTGCTGAAGGAATATATCGCGCGCGGAACCTACATCTATCCGCCCCAACAAGCGATGCGCGTCATCACCGACATTTTTTCGTATGCCAACGAACACGTGCCCGACTGGAACACAATCTCCATCAGCGGCTATCACATGCGCGAAGCCGGATGCACCGCCGTGCAGGAGGTGGCCTTCACCCTTGCCAACGGCATGACGTATGTGCAGGCGGCGATCAATGCGGGTCTCGAGGTGGATAAGTTCGCGCCGCGCCTGTCGTTCTTCTTCAACGCCCACAGCAATTTTCTAGAGGAGGTCGCGAAATTTCGGGCCGCACGCCGCATGTGGGCACGCATCATGCACGACCATTTCAAGGCAAAGAATCCCAAGTCGCACATGTTGCGCTTCCATACGCAAACAGCCGGTTCGACCCTCACCGCGCAGCAACCCGAGAACAATATCGTCCGCACGGCGTTGCAAGCGCTGTCGGCCGTGCTGGGTGGAACTCAGTCGCTGCACACTAACTCCTTCGACGAAGCGCTGGCACTGCCGACCGAGCAGTCGGCGCGCATTGCGCTACGCACGCAGCAGATTATCGCCTATGAGTCGGGGGCGCCGCAGACCATCGATCCGCTCGCCGGGTCCTACTACATCGAAACGCTTACCGACCGCATCGAAGCCGGCGCTCGCGCCTACCTCGACAAGATCGATGCGCTCGGGGGCACGCTGAAAGCAATCGAGAAGGGATTTATTCAGCAAGAAATACAGAACGCCGCATACGAATACCAGAAGGCAGTCGATGAACTGGAGGCTGTGGTGGTCGGGATGAACGCCTTCACCGCCGACCAAGAAAAGGAAATACCGCTGCAGCGCATTGACGATTCGCTGGAACGCAAACAAGTGGAACGCGTGAAGGCCTTGCGAGCCAAGCGCGGTCAAGCCAGGTGGAATTCGGCCATCAAGCAGATCGAAGACACTGCCCGCGGAACCGGCAACCTGATGCCAGCCATCATCGAGGCTGTTGAAGCCAGCGCCACCGTCGGCGAAATCTCCGACGCCATGCGACGGGTCTATGGTGAATATCAGGAGACCGTCGTGATCTGAGGCAAGGCAGAATTCACCACTCAAACACCGAGAACACGGACAACCCAAAACCTCCATGATCTCTGTGTTCTCGGTGGTGAATATTTCGATCTATCGTATGGCAGTGTCGCCAATCGCCACCTCGCGCACAAACGACGCGGTTGGCTGTGGGGCAGTGAGAAACTCCGTCACGCTGGGCTTGAGCTGGCTCCAGCACTCATAGATCGCGAGATGCCCTGAATCCGCACAGACCAGCAGTGAAGAATTCGGCAGCTGCTGCTTCATCTCCTCGCCCACCGACATCGGAATCATGTTTTCCTCTTTGCCCCAAATGACCAGTACTGGAGCCTTGATCTGCTGCAGTTCGCCGTCGAGGACGTCCTGATACGTGAGAAACGAGGCGAAGATGCGGCGTGTGATCCAGGCACGGCTTGCGAGACGGTGCAGAAAGTCTCGCCGCAACGGATAGGGCATGTCATGCACCCGTGGCGTCAACATGGCCATGAATTGCACGAACTCGTCGTGAGTGGCGGGTAGAAAGTTCTTCACCGTAAGAGGCGTATCAAACTTTAAACCGGCGGCATCGGCCACCACCAGCCTGTTGACTGCCTCAGGATGGTCGATCGCTAATTTCAACGTTACCCATCCACCCATGGAAACGCTGACCATGTCGGCGGGCACGGCTTTCCGCTCGATTAGAAACTGGTGCAGCATCTCCGATTGCTGCGAGATGGAGTAGGCGATGTCGGGCTTCTCGGTCTCACCATGCCCCAGCAGATCAATGGCGTACACGTGAAACTGGCGACGGTAACTCAGCATGGCCGGCACCCAGTTCAGCGATTCCGCACCAAGCCCATGCACGAATACCAGTGGCGGCCCTTCGCCGCCTTCGTAATAGTGCACACGGTACGGCCCAACTTGTGTGTAGTGGCCATGAATGCCGCCGCACCACAAGGCAAATCTTCCAGCGCTTCGCATCACCGACAGCGGTCGAAACCAGATGTGGCCTGTCACCGCAAGCAATAGAAGCACGAGACCGAGCACTATTACCCTGCGGCGCGACGATCGGCGTGGCCTCGCGATAACAGGAGGCGGAGCAGTTTGCACAGCAGACATCAATTACTTCCGTCCCGGGCGAAGAATCACCCACCGCGACGAAGTTTAAAGGAATGTTAATGAATTGGGGAGGGAACTACGTTAATCGGCGCTCAGTCCGTCCCGAATTGCGCCCAGTAGACCGTGAACAGGTTGTGACATTCAATTTGCTTCCCTATGACAACACGGGGTTTAGGAAGACGTATCGTCAACCATGATGGCGGACCGGAGAGCATTCCGACCGGAGTGTTCCCGCCCGAGAGGCAACCTCATGAAGCCCCTTATGGCAACAACCCTGATCCTGCTCACCACTGTTGGCTGCGGAGGCTACGGCTCCGGCATGGGCAACACGCCCGCGCCGGTACCCGCCATTTCGCCGTCAGGCGGTATGTATGCGACTCCGCTTACCGTTACGATCACCGACAGCCTAATGAACGCGACCATCTATTTCACGACGGATGGTTCCATGCCAACACTGTCGTCGCAGCTGTATCGCGGTACATTCCAGCTCACCCAGGCGGGACAGGTAACGGTACGGGCCATTGCCGCAGCCGGCGGATATTCAAGCAGTACCGTAGCGACTGCCAACTTCACCCTGCAATAAGGCTCCTGAACTGATTGTGGGAACTCCGAATGGGGCGCATCATTCGGAGATGAGGCTGGCGCAGGCCACTCGTAGGTGGGCGAGTGGCCTGTTTAGTAATTGGGTTCCTTTCAATCGTCATGGTTTGTCGTGCGATTATCATGCATAGTCAAGGGTCTGTTTTCGCCTCGCTCGTATCCGGTACACCGTGCCCGGAGGCGCGTTCAGCCAAGTTGAGCCCAGCCGCACTACCTTCAATCCCATCCGCTCAAGGACAAGCCGCGGCACCGGACAGCGCATTCCATACGTGAACTGGTAGTACCGACCGCAAGGACGCAGGTGTCGGAAGGCGAACTTCAGAATCGCGATGCGGTCGCGCATCGACATCGACAGCAGCGGCAGTCCACTCACCACCGCGCCGACAGGATCACGGTCCACCATGTTCGCCTGTCTCATGTGCGCCGCGTTCATCAGCACCACGCAGGCGTCGGGATAGTCGCGCTCCAACAATCGAGCGAAACGCGGGTCACACTCCACGAGGATCAATTGATCTTCGCGCAGGGCCGGGGCCCAGCAACGCACGGGTGAAGACGCCTGTACCAGGCCCAAGTTCCAGCGCGGGTGCGGAGGCGGGTGTGATCTCCGAGGTAATCAGCCGCGCCAGTCGCCGGCTGGAGGGAGCGATGGCCCCCTACGCGCAGCGGGTTCGATATCCAAGACCGGGCAAACACCACGCCCACGCGGCCGCCGCGATACCTTTCCCGCAGCTGCTGGGGTTCAACCCTCGACATGAAAACTTGTGCCATCACTCACCAGTGATGGGCACAATAGTGTTCACCCGAAGTGCGCTCGATAGGGTTTGTGACAGTTTCTGAACCGCCACAATGGCGAAAACCATCGATTTTTATATTGCACACTACGGAGTCTGTAGATTGCTACTAAGAGGCTATGTGAATGGCCAGTAAGATGGCACTATCGAGGGTTGCAGCTCCGTTTAGCTGGTTGTAAGCTCTTCAAACCCGAGACTCAGCTAGCCATGCCAATTCGTATCAATAAGAAGGTCGAAGTCCCTGCATACGAGCAAATCCGTCAGCAAGTTATTTTTGGAATCGCCACCGGAGAGTATCCGGCTGGGTTTGTGATGCCGAGCCGAACCCAACTGGCAAGGAAGCTCGGCATCAACCCCAATACCGTATCGCGAGCCTATGGTGAGCTTTCCGACAAGCGCTGGCTGGTTCGCCAAAAGGGCGCCCGTTTTGTCGTCGTTCATCCCCGAGGATCGCTACCGGATCCCAAGACTGAAAACATCGACACCCTTATCATTCGTCTGTTGAAAGCGGCGCGTGCCCAAGGCTTGCCGACTGCTGACCTCGTGGCAGGCATGCAGGCGCTGGCAACGGCTGACCCTCCCGACCACTTCCTGATAGTTGAGCCCGAGCCGCGACTGGGCGAGTTGTTGAAATATGAGGTGCGGCAGGCAACTGGACAGCACGCGGTGTCTTATTCGATCCCAGAACTGTGGCAACGCCCACAGCTCCTTAAAGGCGCCGCGCTGCTGGTACCGGCTTACCTGGCGGACTTGCTGGACTTTCTTCCGGTACAGCAACAGGCCAGCCTGACCCGTCTGGTATATGCCCCATTTGGCGGGTTTGTCGATCACGTTCGCAACCTGAAACAACCCAGCATCATTGGAATGCTTTCGGTTACTGGGCCGGGTATGAAAACCATGGATGGAGTATTTGCCGAATCAATCGGCTCGGGGCATCATCAGTTGATCCCGTTTCTGCTTGAGTGGCCTTTGCCGAAAACCGGGAAGATTGTCATCAGCAAATTGACCAGCAAGGACCTGCCCCCCGACATCGACATTCGTGTGTTGGGCCTGAAAGGTAGCGCAGCGAGAAATGCCTTGCTTGCGGTACCACCTCCTCAGGGTTGGGCCTCCCAGTTGCCGATTACAACCGAGGATGACCTCCGCGCCGTCGACGTACTCTTCACCGATTCGATCACCAACGGCTTTGTGCGTCATCCCCATTGCATCAAGTATCGGCTGTTATCGGACGAATCGCTGCGCGAGATCGCCGCGATCAAATTGGCCGCAAAGCAAGAGGTGATGCCCGTTAAGGTCTGAACGCCAGGCACGCGAAGCATGTCACCTGCGTACAGGGGCTTCGGTCCGAGCTTCTTGCAGCATCTCCGCCGGAACCTCGCGCACCCGCAGGCTCGCTTCGAAGCTGGGGGTGACCGGGCCGCGTCCCCAGCGGCTGACCTCCCAATGAGCGCGCAGGAACCTCGCGCTTTCCGCATGCGACAAATCCACCAGTAAGGGATATTCGCCCGGATAGAACTTTTGCGGCAATGACGCGACGGGCTTCGCCTCCCAGGTTGTGCCATCGGCTGAAATGAAGAAGCTAAGCTCAAAAGACTCCTGCTCGACAATCTTTGTAATCGAGAGGGTGGCTAGAAAAACGCGATTGGCCGCGAGGTTCACATCCAGCGGCTCGCTGTCACCCTTTGTGGTGATGGTGGTTTTTTCAAGGATCAGGAATGTATCGATCATGACGCCTTCATTCTACTGAAGCGTATAACCCCACGCGCGTGACGCGAGTCACAACTGCCTCTGAACGGTTCCCGGACCTTCACTCGTTCTGGACGCGCCGACGAGAGTGATTTTGAGGCAAATCTTCAAGCGGGTGGTCGTCCGCGCGGGATAGACGTTTGCCAAGGCGATCGACGACGGGGCTGATCCGCTGGTGGTTGGCCGAGTGGGCAATGGGCACAACAGTTATGCCACGCAGCTGGAGCGGGGCTTGATTAGCCTGACTACTCGTTTCGAAGGGCAACTACCGGATCGACCTTGGCTGCCCGTCGAGCAGGAATGTAGCTCGCAACCAGCGCAACTGCTGCCAGGAGTGCTGCCATTGACGAGAACGTCAGCGGATCAGTCGGGCGAATTCCGAACAGCAAGCTTCCCATCAATCGAGTCGCAATCAAGGCGCCGGCAACTCCCACTGTCAGGCCGACCGCGAGGGTGCTGACCGTTTGGCCCAACACCATCAGAAGAAGCTGATACTGCTGTGCGCCTAATGCCATACGTATGCCGAATTCCTGCGTCCGTTGGCCCACGGAATGCGCAATGACACCGTATATGCCAACCATGGCCAGAAGTAGAGCGAGCGCCGCGAAAGCACCCAACAACGTAAGTACGAACCGACGGCGTTCGAGTGATCCGGAGACGATCTGGTCCATCTGCACGAGATTGACTGGTTGGTCCCGATCAACGGACCAGACCTGCTCCCGAATAGCCGCGGCGAGGCCGGCTACGTCGGGAGAGGTCCGAACGATGAGGTAGGTGGTCAATGTGCCTGGGGAAAACTGGTCAAAGGCGTAGTAGATTGCCGGCTGAGTATCGGTCTCCAAGGAGTCCTGCTTAACGTCGGATACTACGCCCACGATTTGGCCGGGCAATGGCGGCCCCCAATCCTTCATCACCACTCGTTTCCCAAGTGGACTTTCATGGGGCCAGAAGCGTTGTGCCATGGTTTGATTGATCACCAAAACCGTCGGCTTGCCCGCAATGTCCTGTGGGGTGAATCCTCTTCCGGCAAGCAGAGGGATCCCCATAGTGCGAAAGTAATCGGGGGTG
>DASRAA010000025.1:0-7360 GCA_035638375.1 Binatia bacterium
GTGCGGACGACTGCGGAAAGGCTTCGGGTACTGGGTAGTACAAACCTTGATCATCCCAGCGGCATCGTGGAGATACGTGCACCGATCTCCGGCTACATCACCGATCAACAGGTTACGAACGCGGCAGGAGTGCCCGGTCTAGGCTCGCCGAACCCCTTCACCATTTCCGACCTGAGTACCGTCTGGATCATATGTGATGTTTACGAAAACGATCTCGCCAGCGTGCGCCTTGGGGACAAGGCTGACATCCGGCTCAACGCCTATCCCAATCAGGTCTTCACGGGAACCATCAGCAATATAGGTCCCGTGCTGGATCCGAACATCCGGGCGGTCAAGGTCCGCATTCAAATGGACAACCCTGGGCTCATGCGCCCGGGGATGTTTGTCACGGCCACATTCCACGGCCGGGAAAAACGGAAATTCGCTGCCGTGCCGGCCACTGCAATTCTGCACCTGCACGATCGCGAGTGGGTCTATGTTCCGGTGAAGGGCAACGAGTTTCGCCGAACTGAGGTGATAGGCGGCGACATGCTGCCCGAGGGGATGCAGGAAATCATTTCGGGCATTGCACCCGGACAGCAAGTCATCAGTAACGCACTGCGATTCCAGAACACGGCGGAACAGTAATGATTCGCGCACTCGTCGATTTCGCCCTAGACAATCGCTTCGTAGTTCTGGGATTGGCGATCTTCATTTTTATCTGGGGAGTGATCGCATTCCACAACCTGCCGGTTGAGGCTTATCCCGACGTGGCCAATACCTGGGTGCAGATCATCACCCAATGGCCGGGAAGGGCGGCGGAAGAGGTCGAGCAGCAAGTCACCATACCGATCGAAATCCAGATGAATGGCATCCCACACCTGGTACATTTGCGCTCGGTTTCGCTAGCTGGTTTGTCGGTGGTGAACCTAATCTTCGATGACAATTCCAACAACGACTGGGACCGGCAGAAAGCCTTCGAAAGGCTTTCGCAGGTGACACTCCCTCCGGGAGTGACTCCCCAGATCGGTCCCGATTTTAGTCCGGTGGGACAGGTCTATTGGTACACCCTCAGGAGCACGAATCCGGCCTACGACGTGATGGAGTTGAAGACGCTGCAGGATTGGGTCATCAGCAAGTACATCAAGTCGGTTCCGGATGTAGTGGATGACTCGTCCTTCGGGGGCATCACGAAGGAATATCAAATTCGCGCGGACCCAGACAAATTGATTGCCTACGGGCTGAGCTTGGGACAAATCGAGCAGCAACTCTCTAACAGCAACGCCAACGGCGGCGGCAGTTTCATTGAAATGGGTGCTCAGGCGATCAACGTGCGCGGGGTGGGCCTGGTCAAGAACTTAACCGATATCGAACAGACGGTGATCAAAGCACAGAACGGCACTCCTATACGCATAAAGGACATTGGGGTGGTCACCGAGGGGCCGAAAATTCGTCTCGGCCAAATTGGAAAAGCGATCCATCGATCCGATGGCGTGATCGAGGATGATAACGACGTGGTTGAAGGCATCGTGTTTCTGCGCAAAGGTGCAGACACGGCAACGATGCTGACCGGCGTCCATGCCATGGTTCAGCGGTTAAACGATCATATCCTCCCGCTTGGGGTAAAGATCGTTCCTTATCTCGATCGCGACGATCTGGTGGACTACACCACCCACACGGTACTCCACAACCTCGCCGAGGGCATGATCCTGGTGGTGGTTATCCTTTTCTTTTTCCTGGGCAATGCTCGCGGCGCATTGATCGTGTCATTGACGATACCCTTCGCCTTGCTGTTTGCGTCCATTTGCCTGGACTTGCGCCATATCTCAGCCAACCTGCTCTCGCTCGGGGCACTGGATTTCGGCATGGTTGTGGATGGCGCAGTGGTGATGATTGAAAACATCGTCCGTCACCTGAACCGCCCTGATGAAGCGCCTCGCCCGCTGGTGGAACGCATCCGCGAAGCCGCCCACGAAGTTCAGCGGCCGGTCTTCTACGCCATTGCCATCATCATCACAGCCTATTTACCGATCTTTACTCTGCAGCAGGTGGAGGGAAAACTGTTCAAGCCCATGGCCTGGACGGTGGCCTTCGCACTCCTGGGAGCACTTGTTTTCTCGATGCTGATTGCACCCGCGCTTGCGAGCCTGCTGTTTCGGCGGGGCGCTAAGCAGTGGGAAAACCCGGTGATGACCTTCCTCACCAAGCACTATAGAACGAGTCTTCATTGGGCAATCCGGCATCGGCCGCTGACGGTTGGTGCGGCGGTACTCGCACTGGTGCTGGCAATGCTACTAGCGTTCAGTGGCGCGATTGGTTCAGAATTTCTACCTCATTTGGATGAGGGCGCCATCTGGGTTCGCGGAACGCTGGCTCCCAGCACCGGACCGAGCGAAGGCCTGGCAGTGGCAGACAAGGCGCGAGTGGTCCTAGCTGCCTTTCCCGAGGTGCCACGGGTCGTCAGCCAGGTTGGACGCCCGGATGACGGAACGGATCCGACAGGATTCTTCAACACCGAATTTTTTGTTGACCTGCTGCCCAAAGAGAAATGGCGTCCCGTGTTCCATCAGGACAAAGAACGCCTGATCGCTGCGATGGATCGCGAACTGGAAAAAATTCCCGGGGTTATCTGGAATTTCTCGCAACCAATTTCGGACAACGTCGAAGAGGCGGTGAGCGGCGTCAAGGGAGAGTTGGCAGTCAAGATCTATGGAGACGACCTGAAGACCCTCGAAAACAAGGCTGACGAGATAGTTGCTGTCATGCAAAAGGTTCCGGGCATTCAGGATCTCGGAGTCTTTCGTGTGGTAGGCCAGCCCAATCTCAACTTCACCGTTGACCGCAAGCAGGCTTCGCGTTATGGGATCAATGTGTCCGACATCCAGGACGCGATTCAGACAGCCGTAGGAGGTAATGCTCTCAGTCAGGTGCTGCTGGGAGAGCAGCGTTTTGATCTGGTGCTCCGTTACCTAACTCCTTACAGAGACACCAGGGAAGCCATTGAGAAAATTCGATTAGTTGCTCCCTCAGGCGAACGGATATCGCTGGCGCAACTTACGAAGGTAAATGTTGAAGATGGAGGGGCGGAAATCTATCGCGAGGCAAATTCGAGATACATCGCCGTGAAGTTTAGCGTACGCGGCAGGGACCTCGGCAGTACGGTGGAAGAAGCCATGAAGAAGGTCAACGCATCGGTAAAGTTGCCGGTTGGCTATACTCTCGATTGGTCGGGCGAGTATGAGAGCGCAAAACGATCTCAGCGGCGATTGCTCTTCGTTTTGCCTCTGACGATCCTGTTCATCTACGTCATTCTTTATACCATGTTCAAGTCGGTGAAATGGGCACTCTTGATCGTGACGAACATCGCCATGGCGCCGATCGGCGGACTACTAGCGCTTTGGATATCGGGCGCACACTTCAGCGTGTCGTCTGGGGTCGGCTTTCTTGCGCTCTTCGGCGTGTCCGTGCAGATCGGCGTCATCATGGTGGAATACATCAATCAGCTTCGCGCTCGCGGTTATGACATAGAAGATGCAGCTGTGGAAGGCGCGGTGCTGCGACTGCGCCCAATCACGATGACAATGTTGGTAGCAACCCTCGGACTATTGCCGGCAGCACTCTCGCACGGTATCGGCTCCGATTCCCAGCGACCGTTTGCAATCGTCATCGTCGGAGGTTTAATTGCCAACCTGGTCATCAGTGTGATTCTGCTGCCGACGCTTTACACATGGTTTGCCAGCGCCGATGACCAACTTCCGGCTGTCGACATAAACGAACCCGTTTAACCCGCGACGCTGGAACGCAGGCGGTGAAAGCCTGGCTTTACGAAGGATTGTTGACTATGAAAAAAGATGATGTCTGCGCTCTCATCAGGAAGGTTGGCGTCATACCCGCCATCAGAGTCCGGTCGGGAGACGACGCTCATTTCGCGGCAGAGGCGGTTACGCATGGTGGAATCCCGATCGTAGAAATCACCATGACCGTTCCGGGAGCAGTGGAGTTGATCTCCCACCTTTGCCGTTCTAAGGCAAAAATCGCGGTTGGCGCGGGTACCGTGCTCGATGCTGAGACTGCACGGAAGTGTATCGACGCAGGAGCATGCTTCCTCACGGCTCCAGCGTTCAATCCCGCGGTGGTGGAATTTGCCGCGAAGCAGAACATGGCGGTCTTGCCAGGTGCACTGACGCCGACCGAAATCGTGGCGGCTTGGAGTGCCGGCGGCGATTTCGTCAAGGTCTTCCCCTGCGCTCCGCTCGACGGAGACAAGTACATCAAGGCGCTCCACACCGCCTTGCCGCAGATAGCTCTGATCGCAGCCGGAGGTGTAAACCAGCAAACCGCCGGCAACTATATTCTGTCCGGAGCCACAGCGATCGGAGTGGGTACAGAATTGATTCCCACTGAGGCCATTGAGCGGCGGCAAGCTGATCGCATTCGAGAATTGGCCCGCCGCTTCCTAAAGCTCGTAAAGGATGCTCGCAAGCAAATAGAAGAATGGCAACAGAGCCTCGTCATCAAGACTTACACGGGAACCGAGGAGTGTGAGAAGCAGGACGCGTCGTAACGTGAGTTTCATCTCAAGCCCCTCCGGCTCTTTGTGACACTATGGTTCGGAGAGTCTAGGCCGCTGCTAGCGCATGCTCGATTACTGTTCGCAACCGACCCTGAAGGGGGCACATCCGCTCGCGCAAAGCCTGAAAACAGCGACGCCTGGTTGGCCACGCGCTGGTCGCTTGTTTTCGGGCTGCTGATGTTGGCGGTAAGACGACAGCCTATGTTCTGACAGGGGCTTCCGCGATTCTGGCTGACGCTGCTGAGTCGGTGGTTCATGTGGTCGCGGTGGACTTTGCCGCCGCTTGCGCCTAAAAGTAGCAAACCCGCTGCTTCTAAGTTTCTCTATGGCTAGGACAGAATCTCTTTCTTCTGCGCGGGCTTTGAAGGAGCGATGACCGTGTTGGCAGCAATTGCGATCATTGTGACAGCAATCCAGAAGTGGTTGGCTGGATTGCAACTGGAAAACCTTGGTGCCGGTACTCTCAAGTTCATTCGCCTCAAAAGTTTTCCAGCATCCAAACATTGTTCTCGCCGGTAAGCGCTTGCAAGGCTCCGTAGCGCCCGTCGGGCGACGGAACGACGGCCAAGTACCGCATCCCCTTATCGCCCTCCAGCAAGACTGGATGATGACCGTTGGGCGCCACACTCAGTATCACGGGCACTCCGTTCGGGGTCTGGCTTGATACGAACACACTCTTACTGTCGGCAGCCCAATCAACGCCATTCATGCGAGGCCATTCGTTGAGTGTTACATCATGCGTGCTTTTGTCGGCCATCTTCATGAACGTGACTTTCGGCTGCGGACCGTAAAAAATCAGCGCGAGTTGCGAGCCATCCGGGGAGAGGCTCCAGTTTGGCCACTGTCTCACCTGGAAACTGGCGAATTCCTGGCTCTCTCCGGACTCCGGGTCGAACGAGAAAAACTGTGTTGCGGAGCTCACGGCAGTATTGAGGAAGCAGAGTTTCGAAGGAGTTCGGGCACACTGGATGTTTTGGATGAAGGGTTTCTGCAGGAGCAATCGCGGGGGGCCGCCCCGCAATGGAACCTGCATCACGCTGGTCATTTGTGCAGGATCTTTCGGGTCGGGTCCGGTTAGGTAAAGAATCTGTGTGCCGTCTGGATTCAAGCGTGGCAGGGAGATGTTGCGACCGGCGGCCACCACCTCGGGCGTGGTTTGATCAATGGCTTGACGGAAAAGCTGAAAGGTTCCGTTGCGATTTGAGGTAAACAGAATGGCACTGCTATCCGGTGTCCAGGCGTCGACAAGGTTCTTATGTTCATCAAGAGTCAGGCGCCGGGCCACTTTGAGCCGGCTGGTTTCCGCATCAATCTCTGTCAAAAACACTTCGGCAAAGGTCGTCACTCTCCACAGAATGAGTCGCTTGCCAGAAGCGGTAACGCTTAGCCCGCCGATTCGCCCCACACCCTTGGTGAGTTGCATTGGCTCGTGCTCAGGTTCTCCATTTTTCTCATTGACCTGAACCGACTGGATTCCGTAGTCGAAGCTCTCGCTGCTTGGATCGTTTCGATCCGCATAGAGCAGGCGGCCATCGGCAGCCCAACAGAGCGCCGACCCAATTTGCACCGAACTCTCCAGAACCTTTCCCGGACCGCCATTGATCCCAATCGTTTCGAGGGCGTAGTGCTCGGGGCCGGAACCCAGATAAACCCGGAAATAAGCAACCCGACCTCCATCCGGGGACCAGGCCAGACGATAGAAATAAACTTCCGAATACCTCAGGTCCGCAGTCTGGCTTGGCGCGTTTCCATAGTCGGGCGGCAGATCGGTACCAGACAAGCGCCTGAGATTGCTTCCATTTGTATCAACCACCCAGATTTCGCGCGCGTACCCCGTTAAGTGGGAAAGGAAGGCTCTAACGCCAACTGCATCGCGCTGAAAAGCAATCTTGAAGCCGTCCGGAGAAACCACACCTTCACTGGCATCCTCCACTACCTTTTGCGGGCTGCCTCCCAGAATGGAGACTTTCCAGAGGCTCGGAGTCGTTTCGCCACCTTCTACCACGCTTAGCAAGAGATGGCCGCTATCGGGGAACCAGCTTGTTGGAACAGCATCGAATCCCTTCGGCAACCCCAGCGGCTGCGTCTCGCCGCTGTCGATGTGACGGATGTACACCCCCGTGGTGTCAGAATAGGCCACATACTTACCATCGGGCGACACCACGGCTCCCGTGACAGGAGCTTCCGGAGGATTCGCTGTGATGCGCTGCTCGCTGGCGAAAAGCGGAGTTGCATGCGATCCGCGCCAAGCCAGGATCACACCGTAGACCATGAGCACGAGCGCGCATGACGTCACCACCACCCAGTACCAAGGTCGCTTCTTGAAGCGTTTTTCGTGGTCCGTGTCAGGCTGCGAGCTAAAGACAGCATCCAGCAAAGTCGTGGCTTTGCCATCACTGGCCGACGAAACCGGAGCCCTGGCCGCTGAAACCAAAATCGGAGGAGCGGTGTCCTTAATCACCGGTGCGGAGCCTGTCAGCATCGGTACCGGCGCGGCCGCAATGTTTGCCACTGGCGCAATGAACCGATATCCCCTTTTGGCCAGCGTTTCAATGTAATGCGGACTATCCGCGTCGTCGTTCAGCGCTTGGCGTAGCTTGCGAATTGAACTGTTCAGGCCGACGTCGAAGTCAACGAATGTGTCCGCCGGCCATAGCTTCTGTTTTAGCTCTTGGCGCGAAACCACCTTCCCGGCGTTCGCCACCAGCTCGACCAGCACGCGGAACGGCTGCTCCTGCAGCTTGATTCGCACCCCGCTCTTGCGCAGTTCTCCCTCCTGCTCGGAAAGCTCGAACAGGCCAAAGCGAA
>DASRAA010000026.1:0-3011 GCA_035638375.1 Binatia bacterium
CCGCTTCAATATCGAGATTGAGCTTGTCGAGGACTCGCCGACCTTCGTACTCGACGACCAAATCGCGAATGGAAATCATCGGCATCAGTGCGCTCCGGTGAAATAGAAGATTGCCGTGAAGATGGCGTCAGCAACGATGACCAGAAAGGTTGACTTCACCACAGCACTGGTGGTGGAGCGGCCCACCGAGTCAGGTCCACCGCGGACACGGAATCCTTCGAGGCAGCCGACGTGGGCGATGATGGTTGCGAATGCCACGCTCTTGATCAGACCTGTGATCACGTCGTGCAGAGCGATGGATTCCAACACATAGCGGGAGTACAACAGAGGCGCCAGCCGCGTGCTGAAGAACATGAACAATCCGCCGGCAGCAATGCCGAAACAATTTGAAACGATAGTGAGGCAGGGAATGCTGATCAGCGCGGCCAGGTACTTTGGCGCAAGCACGAATTCGATCGGTTCGAGTGCCATGACCCGGAGAGAATCAAGCTCCTCGGTCACCTTCATGGTTCCTATTTCAGCCGCGAACGCCGAACCCGAGCGGCCACTGACGGCGATGGCCGTAAGTAATGGGCCGAGCTCACGCGTGAATCCGACGGCAACCAGATCAATGACGTAATGCAGAGCGCCAAAGCGTCGCAACTCGGAGGCTCCTTGCAAGGCAAGAATGAATCCCGTGCAAAGTGCCATGAGAGAAACCATGGGCAGGGCGTCATACCCGATTTGCAGCATCTGCCGCACAGTTGCCTGCCAGCGATAACGGTTCCCGACCAGCGGCAACGCGCTTTTTATGGCGCGTAGCGTGGACCAGAGCTGGATGTTCAGGCTTCCAACGTAGTCGAGGTGTTCGATGGTCCTCTTACCGACGCTTTCGAAAACTGTTGCCATTAGGACACCACCGCGGTTGATGAATGATCAGCAGCTCGGTCCCCCTCGAACAGCGACTCGATGCCTGTGGCCCGGAACAGGTGAAGAATCCGACCCTGCAGCCCTTGGAGATGGATTGCGATGCCGGCTGTCCGCGCGACTTTGAGCGCTTGGATCAGAGTGGCAATGCCAGACGTATCCATGTAGGAGACTGCCGCCAGGTCGATAGCAAATCCTTCTGGTGGTGGTGACGGACAGCGCAGCATTGCCAGCAGTTGCGTACGGAAATCAGGCGATGTCTCGATACTTACCCTGCCCAGCAGATACATCACGGCACCTTGTTTATCGCTGTGAACGATGATTTGCAGATTGTCCGGCATAGTTGGATATCTATCTAATTCTGTTTTTTTTGACAGGCGTATGCCTGCAGTAGTGATAGTGCGTTTCCGTTGAGTTCGGGTCGCTCAGCCATGCGACCCCGGCCACCAGCGAGTACTTCCAAACGTGAACTCGCGTTCCAAAAACCACCATCACTCAACGACACGAATTCTTGGATCTCATACAGCGAGGCCTGTGATTCCCCCGTGAGCTGTTCCCAGCGTTGTTGATGATGAGGCGGATCAGGATTCCTCCAAACGATTTCCAAACCTGCCATAACGCAACTCCTGCTCCATCGAGGAAGAGGCACGCGAGTGGCCACTCCGAAATGGACTGAGGGCAAGGCGCTTAACGTGCTGATCGCGCCCACACGCGTCATGCGGCGTGCTGAGAGCTCGGCATTTTGCTGAAGAGGAGGCGTGCTGCCTCACAAGTTAACCATTGCGCGCCAGTGGTTTAGGAATGGCACTCGCAATGCACCATCAAGCGGCAACCGGAACGAATCGCGAACAGTTTCCGGCCAACTGAGGAAGGTTGTTATGAGGCGGGAAGACGAGATGGACACCACAGCCCCTACAGTCCTTGCGGAGCTGGTCGTCTACTCTCGCTGTGTCGATTGTCAGCGGGAGTCAACAGAATTTCATGTCGCGTGTCCCTACTGTTTTGGGGACATGTACAAAGTCGGCGAGGCCATTAAGCCTGCGAAGAGTTAGGAGGAGTTATGCCAATACCAAACGAACAGTTCGACCATCTTTGCGCACGTTACCTGTTAGGCGACAACGCCGAACCGGACAGCGTACAGGCCAGGTCGTACGATGACGCGTTTGCGGAAGCTCTGCAGGCGCTTAATGACCCACCCCTCGAGGATACGGTCATAGCGCACAGTTTAGGTGTGACGTTTCGCGTCGAAGGACACGAACCTGAGCCTGCGGCGTTCCGCGAGGATTACGAGCGGGACTATCTGATTGCTAATAACCGATACATGGGCACGTGCCCATTGCCGAGGTACTGACTAATGTGCCGACTGTGTATCCAATTTCCGCGCTCACTTGCCTTTATCGTCAGCATGTTCCTCTGGGTCAAGCATCGCGTGCAACCCCGGTGGTTGAGGCGCAAGAGTCTGTCCCGCGCAAGCTGCTTACCGAGCGGCTTGTGCAGCACAGATTCGCGCGGCTGACTGGCAACAGGAAACGCTCAAAAAGAATGCGAGTTGTGCAGTTCGGGTAAGCGGGAATGCAAGTAGAGATTATGCCTGCCGTGCATGGAAGCAATCTCTCGCTTTGGAAGATAGTGAGCGCCGCGGGACCGTCTGCTGGGCAGACTGTGGCCACAGACAGGATTCCCGGCTCCGCAACTCGGGAGCAGATAACTTGGTAGCAACTACAAATTCGGTGGCGATCACGGCCCTGGCTGCTATCGCTGGTTCGCTCGTCGGCGCATTGGGCTCGGCCATTGGGACGTGGATAACAGCGAGGCATCAGGACCGGCGTGACTTGTTGGGAAAGCAGTTTGCGCGACGCGAGGCGCTGTATTCCGACTTCATTGGCGAGAGCGCGCGCTTGCTGGTTGACGCCATGCAGCACAACGCCAGTGAGCTCAAGACAATGTTACCGGCTTACGCGCTGCTGAGCCGCATCCGGCTCAGTTCCTCGGAGCCCGTTCTGCGAGAAGCTGAGGAGGTCATAAGAATGATTTTGAGCACGTACCCAGAACCCAACCTGACAGCCGAGCAAATCGAATCTCACGCCGTGAATGGCCGAGATCCA
>DASRAA010000027.1:0-5891 GCA_035638375.1 Binatia bacterium
CGACGGCATTCCGCGAGCACAGGGACATTTTGTTCCAGGATGCCGACTACGCATTGCGCATGATGCGCAAGGACCTCGGATTCACGCTGGTTGTCATCGTCATCCTCGGACTGGCGATTGGCGCAAGCACAGCGGCCTTTACGGCAGCCAACGCTATTCTTATTCAACCGTTGCCATTCTCGGGCGGCAACCATCTCATTCATCTGATGCAGCAACAGCCTGCCGTGGGCGTGGATGACATGGCGTTCTCGGTGAAGGAGATTGAAGACTATCGGGCGCAGAACCACACGCTCGACGCGGTGGTCGAGTTTCACCCCATGATGTTCAGCCTGCTGGGCGGCCGGGAGCCGGAGCGCGTCGATACCGGCGTGGTATCAGCGAACTTCTTCCAAATCCTGGGCGTCAGCCCGCTTTATGGGCGGACGTTCATCGCGGAAGATGAGAGACCAAGTGCGACCCCGGTGCTGATCTTGAGCTACAACTTCTGGAAGCGCAGCTTTGGAGGCGATCCGAACGTTGTCGGACAGAAATACTCCATGAACGACAAGGGTCACGTGGTCATCGGCGTGCTGCCGCCGATCCCTCAATTTCCCAGCGAGGTCGATGTTTATATGCCGACCTCGGCTTGTCCTACCCGCTCTGGTGAACACGCGCTACACGAACGCAACTGGCACATGATGGAGGTGTTCGCGACCCTCAAACCGGGCTTGACGCTGGCCCAGGCGCAAGCCGACATGAACCAGATTGCGGATGGGCTGCGAAAGAAGTATCCCGACGATTACCCTGCGACGAAGGGCTACGCCATTCATCTCGCACCCGTACACCAGGAACTGACGCACGAGATTCGTCCGGTGCTGACGGTGCTTGCCGCAGCGACCGGGCTGTTGCTGCTGCTTGCTTGCAGCAATGTGGCCGGCATCATGCTGTCGCGAATGCTGGCACGCACACGCGAACTTACCGTTCGTACGATCCTGGGGGCAAGCCGCAGCCGCGTTGTTCGCAGCTTCGTCACCGAAGGAGTGTTGCTGGCGGCCTTTGGCGGTGTGCTGGGATTCGTACTGGCTTATTGGAGCCTCGGTATCCTGGTGAATTTCACTTCCAGGTTCACTAGCCTGGCTTCCCAGCTGCAAATGACGCCGCAGGTAATTCTTTTCTGTGTCATGTCGTCAGTGGCATGTGGGGTCGTGGTCGGCCTAGTGCCGGCACTTGCCATGCGCCATACCGCGGTATTTGTGACCGAGGGCTGGGGCAATGCCAACCTCCCGAGTCGCGCCAGCGTGAGAGCGCGCGGAATTCTCCTGGTGGCGCAACTGGCGCTTTCGGTGGTGTTGCTGGTTGGGGCAGGCCTCACGCTCCGCACTCTGCTGCAACTTGAGCATTTGGATGCGGGATTTACGCCCAGTGACGTCCTGACTGCGCGCATCTATGTGCTGAATTCCAAGCATCCGTCGTTCTTCAACGACTTGCTGGAGCGTGCGCGCAAACTGCCCGGTGTGCAGTCGGCAGCGCTGGCCAGCACTTTCCCACTGTACTTCCGAGACACAGAAGGCAGCTTTCCCGTCGAGATCCGCGACACGCAAGTCCCGGATCGCAGCCCCATCAATGGCCATGTGGTAACTCCCGACTATTTCCGCACGATCGGCATTCGCCTCGAAGCCGGCCGCGAATTTACCGAGCAGGATGACGGCAAGCCAGCACCCGTCGTGATTATCAACCAGCACATGGCGAGCCATTACTGGCCAAACCAGAACCCTCTGGGCAAACAGATTTCCGGCTCACCGAACGAATGGGCCACGGTAGTTGGAGTTGTGGGTGACGTTCGCCAGCAGGGTCTCGACAAGGAACCGGTTGACGAAGTGTACGGCACGTTGGCCGAAGCGCCCCGCAATGCCATGAGCATTCTTATCCGGAGTTCGCAGACCTCGCCGGAACTTGCTCAACAGATTGCGTGGATCGTGCACGATCTCGATCCAGATGCCGTGATCACCGACGTACAGCCGATGATGCAGGTACGGACGAACTCGCTGGCATCACGGCGCACGATAGCGGTGTTCCTTTCCATCTTCGCGTTGATCGCGTTGTGTATCACGGCATCGGGCATTAGCGGAATGATGGCACTCACGGTCGGCGAACGGCGGCACGAAATCGGGGTTCGGCTGGCGATGGGCGCAACCGCGACCAAAGTGATCGGTTCGATGATGCGCCGGGCGCTGACACTTATCGCCGCGGGGCTTGGCGCGGGCTTCGGCGTTGCGTGGCTCTTGTCGAGTTCCATGTCGGGCGTAATCTTCGGCGTACGACCCCGAGACTCCGTTACCTTCGCAGCATCTTCTGCCTTGCTGCTGATAGTTGCGGCTGCATCGTCGTTTGTACCCCTGACCCGAGTGGCGAAACTCGACCCTGTGGTACTGCTGAAGGCTGAATGATGCCCGCCAAAGATGGAGACGTGGTGCTGAAAACGGTAACAACGAGGGCCGCTATTGCCTTAATTGGGGCGGCCGTGCTTGCTCCAGCGTTGCAAGGAATCGAATCGGGCGACCAGACTGCCGAGTCGCCCACAAGGAAGGCCGAGATGCTGGCCACCACTGCGTGGCTACAAGAACATCTCGCCGATCACGATCTCGTGGTGCTTTATATCGGTCAGGACCGAACGCGATTCGATGAAGGGCATGTTCCTGGGTCCCGCTTTGTACGACTCGACGAACTGGTCGAGCAGCGCAAGGATTCGCTGAACGAATTGCCACCGGTGGCTGACCTGCAAGCGCTCTTCGAGAGCCTCGGTGTTGGCGACGACTCGCGGGTGGTTCTGATGGGGGACCACGGCGGAGTCTTCGCCGCGCGCGCGTACTTTACGCTGGACTATCTCGGTCACGGCGACCACGCCGCGCTGCTCGATGGCGGTTTGGAGAAGTGGGCGGCAGAAGCGAGACCGCTCTCACAGGACAACGTCCACTCCGCACCGGCCCGTTTCACCCCTCGGCTGCAACCTGACATTCTCATCAGCACTGCGGAGGTGCGAAGACTCATCGTGGAATCACTGAACGGCGGCGCAGCCCCATATGTCCTGCTCGACGCGCGGCCAGTAAACGAATTTGATGGAGTCGTCAATTCGGAGGCCGTGGCCAAGGCTGGTCACATCTCCGGCTCGCAGAGTTTGTATTGGAAGAAGCTGATCCGCTCGGAGGCCAATCCCGCGTTGCTCAATCCGGCCGCGCTTGAGCAGCAGTTCAGGCGTGCAGGCTTGCAGCAGGGGCAGAAGGTGATCACATATTGCCGCACCGGCATGCAGTCGTCGTTCACGTACTTCGTTGCGAAGTACCTGGGACACACGGCGGCGATGTATGACGGTTCCATCTATGAATGGGTGAGCAGCGGGAATGATCTAGTGGTTTCACCTGCGCGAACCAGGATGAGTTCGGCTCACTGGTAATCCCGCGATGCCAAGCGGACTTAGAGTACCGCCGACTTGGTTCGGCTGAGTTAACCAAATCGCCGAAAGTTCCGAAACAGTTATTGATTTCTAGGAGATCGAGAATGAAACGAAATACAGTTCGCAGTATCTTCTTCGCTGCCGTACTCACGCCGCTCGCGTGCTTCGCTGCCAGCGATACTCCTGCCAGCTCCACTACAGGTGCAGCGCACCCGGAACTCGTTGTCTCAACCCAGTGGCTTGCCGATCATCTCAATGATCCCAAGCTGGTGATTGTGCACATCGGTCATGATGAAGGTGAGTATCGGGCGTCGCATATTCCCGGCGCACGATTCCTCCTGATGGGCAAGTTCGTCGACCATCACACGCCTCCGGAAGTGGAGCTGCTGCCACCGGACCAACTGAAGAAGAACCTGCAAGATATCGGCATCGGAGACGATACGCGCGTGATCTACTACGCGCCGGATTGGGACCCCATGGCGACCAGGCTGTTCTTCACCATGGATTATCTCGGCCACGGCAACCAGACGGCCCTACTCGATGGAGGCCTCGATCAGTGGGTCCGTGAAAAGCGGCCAACGTCCACGCAAACTGCGCCGGTTACGCCCGGAAATCTCACGATCCAAGTGCACCCAGAGATCGTCGCGAAGATGGACTATATGAAAAAACTGGTCGATAGCCCTGATAGCAATATCGTGATTATCGATGCTCGTCCCTCCAAGCGATATCGCTCCGGGCACTTGAGCGGCGCCGAGTCGTTTTACTGGGAAAACGCGCTAGTAAGCGAGAAAGAACCGCTACTGAAGTCGCCACAGCAAATCCGGCAGCTCTTCGCCAGTGCCGGCGTCACGGGTAACAAGAAGGCAGTATCCTACTGCGAGGTAGGATTGCAGGCCTCATACACTTATTTCCTCGCTCGCTATCTGGGCATCGACGCCGCCATGTACGACGGTTCCTACAACGAATGGAGCAGCGCAAAGCAGCCCGTGGTGCGCGGAGATTCGCCGCGCTAGGAACCTCAGTTCGGGTCTTTTGGCCGGAATACGCCATTCAACGCGACCCTATGGGTGCTTAAGGAATCGCAAATAGAAGGCTGCAAACACCAGAACGATTCCGATGTTCACCATCAGTCGTTCCCAGAAATGGTTCCTGAAGATCAGGGCATCTACAGTGATGATGACGGCTATCATCGCCACCACGTAAGGCACGGCAATCATCGGTCTTGCTATTGCGATTTACACTGGATTTTGCGATTTGAGTTTCAGATTACCCAGGATTCGTCATGTACCCAATTGGTTGCGGCAGGCGCCACTTCGCGCTCCTGTCAATTATACCGTGGGTCCGGTAAGGCCTGCTTCGGTTGGTGTCGTTCGTCGTTTGGAACGCGATCACCACATCCTTCAATCACCAGCTGGAAAGGCTGCTTTTGCTGCCAGATTGAAATGGTCTGGTAGGAAGACATCAGGAACTCGAATCCTCGACGCTGTGCTTAATGAACGGTTAATCGTCTCATTTCATCAACAACTCAGCGCTGATCCGTTATGATTACCGATCTGTGGTGATCGGTTCGAGGTCAACGATGAACTTGCCATGCCTCATCTGCTCCGTTCTATTTTTGGCTTCTTTTTCGCATGCCGACAACCAGACCCAAGTCTTCCCGACTTCGTCTGGGCCAGTCCGCATCACACCCCTGAACCACGCCAGCACACTCATTGAGGCGGGCGGGAAATTCATCTATCTGGATCCTGCCAAACCCGTTGATTTCTCCGGGAAACCCAAAGCCGACCTCATTCTCATCACTGACATTCACGGCGATCACATGGATCCCGACTCAATCAAGGCGATCAGTAAGACCAACACCGAGATCCTGGCTCCGCCAGCCGTCGTGCAGACCGTTACTACAGGAAAAACCGTTGCAAATGGAGAAACCAGGACCTGGCAGGACTGGACTGTCCAGGCCATTCCCGCCTATAACCTTAAACGTGGTCCGTCGCCCGGTAAGCTCTTTCATGACAAGGGACGTGGGAATGGTTATGTACTAAGCTACGGCGGCAAACGCTTCTACTTTTCAGGTGACACTGAGGGCGTGCCGGAGATGCGTGCTCTAGAAAACATTGATGTCGCTTTTGTGTGCATGAACTTACCCTACACTATGTCGCCTGAGGAGGCGGCGGAAGCGGTCAAAGCATTCCACCCGAAAATTGTCATCCCGTATCACTATCGTGGTTCAGATCTCAGCGTGTTCCAGAAGGGGTTGGAAGGCACCGGAATTGAAGTTCGACTGCTGGATTGGTATCCCAAGTAGTATCCGAAAGCCCTTGACTGGTTAGTGCCATCCCAGTAGTTGGTGAAAGTGGCTGTGGGCGTGGCCAATCCAACGGGTAGGGGTGGTCACAGCGGAGGCCGAGCCGGCCGACGATTTGATGGAGAGAAATTTTTCGGCTGGTTTTCCATTAAATTT
>DASRAA010000028.1:0-3950 GCA_035638375.1 Binatia bacterium
GGTGGACCGCATCCGATTTGGGAGAGGTTTCGTACTCTTATTATGCAAAAGCTCAGCCGGCGGTTTCACTTCCGTCTAATTCACTTGGTGTTGGCGCTCGGCGTCACCATCTCGCTGTTGGCGTGCACCACAACACAGGCCGCGCCCAGCGGGCCGATCCCTGCCGCCAAGGTCGATGCTCCGCTGGCCGCCGCGCCGGGCAAACAGACTGCCGTCTTTGCGGGTGGATGCTTCTGGGGCACGCAGTCTGTGTTTGAGCGCGTGAAGGGCGTGCTGAAGACCACGGCAGGATACTCCGGCGGTTCGGCCAAAACCGCGACCTACGACCAGGTCAGCACGGAGACCACCGGACACGCCGAGTCGGTCGAGGTGATCTACGATCCCTCGAAGATCACCTATGGCCAACTGCTACGCATCTTCTTTTCTGTGGTGCACGATCCCACGCAGCTCAACCGCCAGGGACCCGACGTGGGCACCTCTTACCGCTCGGTCATCTTTTATACCGATGACGAGCAGAAGCGCATTGCCACTGCCTACATCGCGCAACTCGATGCGGCCAAGGTGTTTCCCAAGGCGATCGCCACGGAGGTCACTCCGCTGAAGGGCTTTTATCGCGCGGAAGACTACCACCAGGACTACGCGCTCCATCATGAGGAGAACCCGTACATCCAAGTGTGCGACGTGCCGAAAATCAAGGCCTTGAAGCAGCAGTTTCCCGATCTGTTTGTCGAGTACCAGGGCAAGTGAGGCGCTTTGTCAATTTTGGCGAAGGATGGTCCTTTTATGGGGTCATCCTGAGCGCAGCGAGTCCAGAAGTTGGACGAGGGTAGTCGAAGGACCTGCTTCCTTTGGGGTCAGCCTGAGTGAGGAGCGAAGCCATGAGTCGAAAAGAGCAAACGAATTTTGGGTCGAAGCTTGCATATCCGCTTGAAAATAAAGGGCCTTGTCTCTGTGGAAATACACTCTAATCTGCTGGCAGGCTCCACAAGTTGCTGATTCGCAATGGCTTAATGGACTCTGCGAATCCCGTACAACGCGCCACAATCCGACAATTCCTTTGTTCTTTTGCTGGACTTCCTGCTAAGCCAATGAATCCGTGGTGGTTGTGGTGTATGCGAGGCCCGACGAAATTCGGTGCATCTTCGGTGCATCAAGGAGGAACGGAACGAGAATTCCCATCCCCCTTTTCCGATTTTCCACGAGATATAACTCTCATGAATGAATTGATTGATATATGGGAGTGAATCAGCAATTGCGCGGAAAAGCGGAAAACGCACCCTCACAACTCGTGGCGCAGGTTTAGCGGCGGAACAGTGGAACTCCTAACAAATCGGTACTTGCTCCGCCTGCCTCGACCATGCAGCCTAGCTCTTCGGCTCGCTTCAACAGTTCATACGCCTTGGACTTCCCCCATCCGGTTCCTGCGATGATGTCCGCTGCGGTAAAGGAGCCTTCCCCGGCCGCCAGTTTCTCGGCAACGCTGAGCAGTTTCTCCAGGCTTCGGTCCGGTCCAACCTCATAGCAGTGCTGGAATAGCTTTCTGGCAATTTGAGAAGAGTAAGAACGTCTGACCGAGATTCACCTGTTCAAGATTGCTCCGAAAACGAGGGTAGCTACCGATCCGGTGGCTTCACGGGGTATCGATGCTCCAGATCGTAGAAGCGACGCGGTGGATGATCGGAATGCGCTTCTGGGCGGGGCTGTTCGCGCTGAACTCCAGCTAATGCTTGCGCCTGTATTAATGGATCTGTCGTAGTGTAGATCGCTTCATCAAGTTGCAGGCCGGCATTAGCGCGTGCCACGGCAATGGCGGGATAAGCCTTGCCAAGCGAATAGGTCACACCCACATAGTCGCCGACCATCCGCCCGCTCTTGGTGTTTGCCAGCCAGTCGAGGGACATGCCGCTGGCGAGCGTACCAGATGTGCTCCAGTTCACACCTCCGTCCTGCGAAGTGACGTACGCCACTCCGAGGGAACAGGTGGTCTCCAAGCACGCAGCGGTGGGATAGAAGTGATAGACCAGAGTGAGATGTGCGGATGAGACGGCGGTCGCTGGATCGGCAGCGATGGCGGGCAGGAAATGATCCACCGTACTACCGACAGCATCGATGGGGATTCGCACGGGTGCTGTCCAACTCAGCCCGTCGGCCGATGTGCTCATCACGATGTCATTAGAAGCGCAGTTGGCGCGGAAACGACAGTCCTGCCAGACGACGTAGACAGTTCCGGAGCCGTCGACAGCCGACATGGGCAGAGCATCGTCGCGTAGGCCGCCGGCGACCTGATGATCGGAGATACTGGCTATGATCACGGGAGCGGTCCAGCTTACTCCGCCATTGAGCGACGTGTAAGCAACGACGTGGGTACCCGTTGCATCCTGGATAGGCACGATGACAGTGCCGTTTGGCTGCACCACGGGTACACCGCCGATGCCGCCGGCACTGTCCGCCGTGTTCTGCGCTGGGCCCCACGTCATACCCCCATCGCTGGATGTGCTCATCCAAATCAATCCGTTCTGGCTGGGATCATCCCACTCCACGTAGCAGTGCCCATAGTACGGACTGGTCTGCGTGTTGTCGCAGGCAATCCAGTCCTTGTCGGAATCAGGACTATTGCTGATCACGATCGGGCCTGCCCAGTTCAACCCGTCGGTGGTGCGGCTTACGACAACTGTGTCGCTACTGGTTGAGATAGCCAGTGAGGTCAACAGCCATGTGCTATGGGCTTGGTCATACGCGATCGAAGGATCGCTGACGGCGAGATATGTTCCCCCTGCTAACACCGTAATTCCGTTGATGAGCCCGTTCCCCCAGCTTGCGCCTCTGTCGGCAGAGGTGGCGAATCCAAGGGCGGCCGCGCCGCCGTCGAAAAAGCGGCCAACTTGAAACACCGCGACCATGCCGGCCCCAGAGGCAGCGATACTGGGCTCGACTTCGGTGGCGTGTTGGCTTCCCGGATTCGAGAACGTGTCGGTGGCAAGGCGATTGAGCAAGGGCTTTTGAGTAGTCGCAGATCCTGTGTTCGATCCGCCCGAACCACAGCCCACGACAGCAGCTAAAAGGAATGTCGCAACGACAGAACCCCGCAGCATCGTGCTGTTCCACACCGTGGGCATGGGAGCAAGCCTGGTCGTCGCATTGCGGAACGGGTCCCCCGCCAGGGCCATTCTGCAGCGCTCCCTTACTTTACGACGAAACCTGTTAACTCGTGGCACTCGGGGACAAAGGGCGTCTCGGAGGGAGCTAACTGCTGGCAAGGGGACGACGGGTGCCACCACCTTCGATTCCATGCTCTTGCGTTTTTGTGCTTATGCGAGATCAACTTGACGTCCCCGAAGGAGAACGGTCGAAACTGGGCTGTCCCTGCTCAGAAACGGAGTGTGTTCCAACAGGTCGCCCGTTTTGGTCAATTCAGCGAGTCTTGTGCATTGCGCAAATTATTCCCTTCGCGGTATCCTCATCCTCCTTTTGGAGGATCTATGCTTCGGTCTTTCGCTCGGACCTCTGCTGTGTCCGTGATCGAATAGCGAATCGGCCATCACTTCATACTACGTCGGCGGCATGTCCGACGGTCAAATAATCCCCGGACTTACTGACGGTCAGGCCGCGATGCTAAGGAAACGCGCTGCTGGCGGTGAAAAGAAAGCGGCTTTAGCGCGAGAACTGGGTATCAGCCGGGAAACCTTGTATCAGTATCTGCATGCACAAGTCGGGGGAACAGCACGCAGGGCTGGACTGAGAGAGGCGGAGGACTGAAGGCAAAACCCTTTGTTTCGAAAAGAGCGATACTACTCTAGTACCATGTAGCACACCATAGGAGTCTAGTTCAATCCTAACAGGGGCGCATCCCTCAGCCCCCACTATATTACTCAGGAGCCAAGTACTGACAGACAAGGAAAACGCGCGTGAGTTGTATAACGCATTGGTCAAGATGCTCGACTTGTTCAAGA
>DASRAA010000029.1:0-34869 GCA_035638375.1 Binatia bacterium
GGTCAAATCATTCCCCGTAATTTTCCTATCCAACATAGCTTGGCCTTCGGCTGATGAGTGCGATTACCGCCATTGCAGCGGGCTTTTGCCTGGTCCTGCCATTTTCTCTTGCATTTGCGGGGAGAACCGCTACCGGCGTGCTAAGTCGGGTCAGACTTACGGTGCGTCTGTCACTTCCACTCTCCCTGGGGATTCCCTACCTGCTCGTTTCCATCGAACGAGGAGTTTTTCAAATGCATTGGCTGCTGGTCTATGCCTTGCTGCCGACGCTGATCGCAGTAGTTCTCTGGCGGGCACATGAGCGCGATCCGGAGCAGATCGGGCATTGGCTGGACTTTGCCGTGCTGCTGATCCTGGGGCTCATCGTCGAGTTTCGCCGATTTGATGCGGCGTGGCCAGCGCATCTTAGCGCATTCAATCGAATCATTCTGCTCGATGCCGGATTGTACGGATTCGTCGTCATTCGACGACTCAGCAATGTCGGATTCGATCTAAGACCACAACTCTGTGACTGGAAGAACGGCTTGCGCGAGTTGGCCTTTTACGCCCCAATTGCAGTTCCCCTCGGGTTGGCAATAGGCTTCTTGCATACCCACGCAGCATGGCCAGGGGTCTTCAGAATCAGCGTCTCCTTGGTTTCGATTTTCTTTCTGGTGGCGATTCTTGAGGAGACATATTTCCGCGGGTGGTGGCAGAACCTGCTGGAGCGGCGGATTGGGCCAAACCCAGCACTGCTAGTTACATCAGTGCTCTTTGGGCTGTCGCACTTCAACAAGGGCGCCACCGCGTTCAACTGGCGTTATGTGTTGCTGGCAACGCTCGCCGGGATCTTCTACGGCAGGGCGTGGCGGTCCAATCATCGCATCTTTGCATCAGCGATTACTCACGCTTGTGTGGATGCGATATGGCTACTCTGGCTGCGTTGAGCCTTCAGCTAGAGTGTCTTCAGTTCGGCGATTCTTTTCTCCACGATCGTCGCATATCCCTCGACCTGATTCGGTGAATAACCTGCGGAGCGGAACGCATCGCGGATTTGTGCCGGTGTGAGTTGGGCGAGGTAGCCAGCGATCCATCTTGCATCCGATCGTGGAATGCGCTTTCCGATCCATCGCATATGTGTGCGGCTGACGTATTCGCCTGTGGAGGTCATCAGAAAAACAGCGTTAGGACGGGCTGGAACGTTGAAATCTACGTATTCCGGCGTCACTTTTGAGATAAATCTTGAACGCCGGTATGACTTGAGGTTACCTTTCGAGACGCCCTCTCCTATGCTTCGGCCAGCTGTACCAAAGCTGGCGCCGAGGTCGCTGACAAGGTAATGAAGATCAGGCGAATCGCTGTCCTTAGCCTTCTCCTCGTAAATGGCGTTGTTATCGTCTTTGAGGTCCCAGTTGTTCAGCAGCGCCATCATCACACGAAGGCCATTGAGTTCCCGGCTATTGGAAAATGGATTGTCCTTCCACTTCCACTCGCCTATTTTCTTTTCCGACTTTTCGTAGCGCTTGAGCCGCACGTTGTGCACGGTTCCATCTCTCACTTGGCGTTGACCCCGTTTCAGATGCGGCATCTGCTCAACGTGCAGCTCCGGGAGGAAGTAGTCTTCGTTTGCGTAGTATCCGACGGCCCAAACGAAACGTGAAGCCACCACTTCGGGCCTGGCTTCGCCGCCAAGTTTTACTCGCCACTTGGTGCCGTCCTCATCCTGAACATCGAACTTTGGATTGCTGCCTTTGAGGTCTTCTTTAAGAAAAGTGAATGTCGTGTGGGGTGCATGTTCCTTGCCGCCCGGACCGTAGTAAAGGTCGCGTAAGGCAACGTTTCCAGGATTTTCCCAGAGCACAGGTCGAGCGTTGATGGCTGCCGCGACTGAGGCATCGCGGTCCGTACGGGGAGGTCCGGCTAGCGATACCGAGTAGAAGCTAAGGAGAACGAGAAAGGCGAAAATCGGCCGATGACGGCCGCCGGAAGTAAGTCTGAACGTCATCCTATCCTCCTGCGAAGCGGTGCAGGTGTACAGTTCTAGGCAGCAGTGCTACTCAGCGCAGGATCCAAGATCTCGTCTTCGTGGCGGAACTGGAGATCGTAGAGTGTGGCATATAAACCGCCGGCTCTTAGCAATTCCTCGTGCTTACCCCTTTCCACAATGCATCCACCCTTCAGCACAAAGATCGCGTCAGCGCGTTGTACGGTGGAAAAGCGATGTGCGATGACGAGTGTGGTCTTGCCGTGCATCAAATGGGCTAGCCCCTGGAAGACCAGTTTTTCCGAAGCTGAGTCAAGTCCGGTACTGGGTTCGTCCATGACGAGAATCGGGGTATTGCGAATGATGGCGCGGGCGATAGCGATGCACTGCCGCTGTCCGCCAGAGAGCGTGATTCCCCGTTCGCCCACAATCGTGTTGTAGCTTTCTGGAAGCTTGCGAATGAACTCATCCGCACCAGCCTGCTTGGCCGCCTGTAGAATCTGGCGTCGCGTCGCTTCCGGTCTGCCATAGGCGATGTTTTGCCAGATGGGCGCACGAAAAAGGATGCTTTCCTGCAGGACAAAGCTCATCTGATCGCGCAAAGACTTCTGCAAGTAATCGCGGACATCACGGCCGTCAATTCTTACGCTCCCGGCACTGGGGTCATAAAAACGACCGATCATGTTGGCAATGGTGGTTTTGCCGGCGCCAGTGGGGCCAACCAAGGCCACGAGTTGCCCGGGCTCGATCCTGAAGGTGATATCCCTCAACACAAACCGGCCGGGGACATAACTGAAGCTAACGTGCTGGAATTGGATTTCGCCTTGAAAGCGCGGCGCCGGTATTGCGGTTGGAGCATCGACTACCTGAGGTTTGGTGTTCAAGACCTCGCTAATTCGTTCGTAACCAACCGCCGCCTTCGAGTAGCTGTCAGTCATCTTGGCGAAGTCTTGCATCGGTTTGAACATCTTGCCGAGGTACCAGATGAAGACAATCAGCGAGCCGGCAGAAAGCGAGCCAGCCAGCACCAGGCGGCCGCCAAACCAGAGCACGAGAGCAGTGCCGGTAGCGACAATCAGTCCGACCATTGGGGATAGTTTCGCTTTTAGACTGCGTGCCCTCAGCGCGATTTGCACGCTCTCTGCACTGTCTTCTTCGAGCCTGCGTTGTTCGTAATCTTCGCGCGCGAGTGCCTTAATCACGCCGATGGAAGAAAGGACTTCCTGCAAGCGCGAAACGATCTCGCTTTCCTTCTTGCGGACCTCGCGCATTGCCTTCTTACTTCGCCGAGTATTGCTGTAGGTGATGGCGAATAGCACCGGCGCAACCGACAAGGCAATCAATGTAAATTCCCAGTTCAGGTAAAACATGACTACCACCATCCCCGCCAGCGTCATGGCGTCGACTAGAAAGGTCAGCATATTGGAGACGATGAAGCTTTGAATCGCGTCAATGTCGCTGGTGAGCCTGCTGATAAGTTCTCCGGTCTGCTTCTTCTTGTGGTAGTCGAGCGACAGATGCTGAATATGGGAGTAGAGCATGCGGCGCAGATCGTGCATCACCCACTGCCCCACAGTGGTGGTCCGATGCTTGTCTGTGTAGAAGCAGACTGCGTCGAGCAGCGCTATGCCGATCACGGCAAAGGCAGCGAAAGCCAAAATCGTGGCCTTGTTGGAGCCAATAGCGGATGTCACCCACCTGTTTAAGCCGTGGCCTAGACCCTTGTTGCCGAAAGTGTCGAAAGCAAGCTTCAGAGGCCACGGCTCCAGCAGATTGGCGACGCCTTCGCCCAACACGGCAACAAGACCGAACGCCAGAAGCTTCGAATGCGGCTCTAACAGTCCGGCAATACCTCGCCAGCGAGGGCTTGCGAGATTGAGAGAACTGCCGCCGGGTCTCTCGGAGGATGCCTCGTGACTCGACAGTTTTTCGTTTTCCGTCGCAATATCGGCGCGATCGTACACAGTCTCGGTGTCCATCAGTGGTGTTCATCCCGCACTTGAGGCCCTACTTTTCTGGCTCCGCCGCTCCGGAAATGCCGAGCTTGTGGAAGTACTTTCGCGGCACGAACTCTTCGAACATGTGAAATCCGATGCTTGAAGCCAGGGCGGTAGAACCGCGTCGAAAAGCCCAGCCGGCTGTAGCGCGGTTATCTGGATACCACGTATTCGAAATGAAGGCAGCTCCGTAGGCTCCTGCAAAGCGCGAGTATGCGGGAATTCGATGCCCTCCGGCCGTTTCCGAGGTGAAGGTTTCAGCAATGACGTGCTTGGTGCGAGGCCAAAATCCAGTCTCTCCGGAAAGGTGGTAGCGAGGATCCTCTCCGTCGGCCGCAGCTACGCCGAACCGTATGGTTTCGGAAATGAAATGCCGACTCATTCCAGAAGCGAATCGCTTGCCATATCCCTCGCCTCCTTGGCCCCACGCGGGAGGTTCGTTCTCCGCTTGTCCTATAGCCGCGCCGAGAGCCGGACCTACCACTGTGTAGGGTCTGATCAATGAGTTTTTGTAAATATCCCAGCGGTCCCGCAGAGTCAGGTCCTTCACCGGCATATACGGTGGTTTTGGTACGTCCGCTTGTCGCTGAGCGGAAGGTGCGTCAGGCAAGGTTTGCTGCCCATCATCTGATGCTGAGGTCTGACTCGCCTGTTGAGCATTGATGGACCGAGGTGTGAGGACAACACACAGAATTACGAGTGCTACTGCCGTTGAGAGGCGAGAACAGAGAACTACCGGTAAATGTATGTGGGATTTGTGCGCCTTCATAAGACTCCTCTCCAAGTACCTTGCAGACGGACTCGAACCATGCCGTTCGAATCGGGACGTCGGCGCTAAGACGTCGGCGCTAACAGGACCTTCTTCCCTCCAGTCTGCGAACCCTAAAAAGGCCCACCACTCGATCCCAGCGAACCCAGTTATTAGGACGATAGCGGCAATTTTCAAGGTTGTATGCTACGACCTAGGGTAAAACTCGTAGTCGCAGGACTTCGTACCTTTAAGCAGGACTGCGTACCCGTAACTTGTTGCCAACAGACTGCTTGAACTGAGCATCAAATTACGTCAGACGTGAAACTCATAATCCAACCTAGTGACGGAGTAAAGCCATTGATCGAGGGGATCGATCGCGCCCGCAAGAGTGTAGAGATTGCGATCTTCCGCTTCGATCGGAAAGAAGTGGAGGCGGCGCTGGAAAATGCTGTGAAACGAGGTGTTTTCGTTCATGCGCTGATTGCCGACACTAATCGCAATGGTGAAAAGAACCTGCGCAAGCTAGAAATGCGCTTGCTTGCGAAGGGGATGACTGTGGCCCGCACTTCAGACGATCTGGTGCGCTACCACGGGAAAGTAATGATCATCGACCGCAAGGAACTCTATATTCTCGCCTTCAATTTTACGCACCTAGATATCGATCACAGTCGCAGCTTCGGAATCGTCACCAAGAATCAAAACCTGGTTGAGGAGGCCATCCGGCTTTTTGAGTCGGACGCCAAGCGTCAGCCGTACGCTCCGAAGAACAATCGATTTGTGGTCAGCCCAATCAATGCCCGCGAGCGGCTGTCTTCATTCCTCAGTGGGGCGAAGCAGGAGCTTCTCGTCTACGATTCCAAAATCAGCGACCGAGCCATGATTCGTGCGCTGGAAGGCCGAGTGCGAGCCGGCGTCAGCGTTCGAATCATCGGTCGCGTGGCTGGCGCCAATCGCAATCTGGAGGCGCACAAGCTTGCAACAATGCGGTTGCACACACGGACCATCGTCCGCGATCGGAAGCAGGTCTTTATCGGAAGTCAAAGTCTTCGCGAACTGGAACTGGACGCGCGCCGCGAAGTGGGAGTGATTATTCCCGACCTGGAGCTGGTCGCTAAAGTCGTCCAGACCTTCGAGGAAGACTGGAATAGTTCGGTCGTTTCCGCAGGCAAGCCCCGAGCTGCCAAAGCCGCGGAAGCTGTGACGGTGGCGGCGACCAGGGCTGCCGAAGTCATTGCGCAGGATCTCGATGGCATAGCACCAGTCGTAGAGCGGGCGCTGCAAGAGGTCGCGGGAAAGGCAGTCGAGGTCGAGCTAGATTCAGAAGGCCTGGAGGCTTGCGTGAAAGCGGCTGTAAAGTCGGCGGTGAGTGAAACGGTTCGAGATTTTGTGGAGGTGGGTCAAGGTGATGATAGCCAGGGAGAATAGCACACGACGTACGGTTAACCGCTTCGTCGGCACAGTTTGCCTTGTCATGCTGATGGTCAAAGGGCCGATCGCCGCCGCTCCGCAAGCCTTGCCTTCAAAGTCGCCACCGGCTAACGCTGACTCTCTTGTCATTTCCGATTATGAGAAGCGGCTGCAGGACTACCTGAAGCTGAGGAAGCAGGCGGCCGCGGGCATTCCGCCGCTGAAGGCCACCGATTCTCCTGAGCAAATTAAAGACCGTCAGCTTCTGCTGGGCTCTAAGATTCAGGCTAAACGTTCACAGGCGAAACAAGGTGACATCTTTTCCCCTGACACCTGCCAGCTGTTTAAGAAGTTGATTGCCATGGCCTATCGAGAATCTGATCCGGCCAAGGTGAAGGCTAGTTTGCGTCATTCTGAACCTGTGAAGGATGTTCCGGTGTACGTGAATGCTTCGTATCCGGAAAAGGTTCCGCTGCAGACAATGCCTCCTTCGATTCTGGCCAATGTACCTCCGCTTCCTAAAGATCTGGAGTACCGGATCGTTGGGCAGACTCTGGTGCTGCGAGATCAGGAGGCGAATATCGTGATTGACTTTATTCCTGGAGCCATACCGAGCTCCTGATTTAACCACATATGAGACCGCGGGTCCCTTTTGTCGTACTGGCCATCCTCGCCCTGACGTGGGGGGAGATTGCAGTTCCGTGCCGGATTGTCGGCGCTGACTTGCAACAGACCGGGGCGTCGACAAGTGTAAGCAGGCAATTTCTAACTCCTTGTGAGCTTCCTCCCGTCCAGAAGGCGGTGCGATTTGCCGTGATAGGAGACAGTGGTACCGGAAACAGCCGCCAATACGAAGTTGCCCAGGAAATGGAAAAGTGCCGCGAGCAGGCTGGGTTCGACTTCGTAATCATGCTAGGCGACAACATCTATGGTGGAAAGAGCCGGCAGGATTTCGAGCGAAAATTTGAAATTCCTTACAAGCCGCTGCTCGATACCGGGGTGAAGTTTTACGCTTCCATTGGCAATCACGACGACCCCAACGAGCGACTCTACAAACCCTTTAATATGGGTGGGAACCGCTACTACAGTTTCAAGAAAGGGAACGCCACCTTCTTCGCTCTTGACAGCAATTACATGGATTCCGAGCAAATCGAGTGGCTTGAGCGCCAACTGCAATCCACCACGACGACATGGAAAATCTGCTTTTTCCATCATGCTCTTTACTCCGACGGGCGGTATCACGGACCCGATCTCGATTTGCGTGCGCACCTGACGCCGATCTTTCAAAGGTACGGCGTAAATCTGGTCTTTTCAGGTCATGATCACGTGTACGAGCGCATCAAGCCGAAAGACGGTGTGTATTACTTTTTGCTCGGCAATTCCGGCGAGTTAAGATACCGCAACCTCAAGCCATCTGCCGATACGGCTACCGGTTTCGATACGGACAATAGTTTCTTACTGGCTGAAATCGATGGCGACACACTTTACTTTCAGACAATTTCCCGAACCGGTCAGGTGGTAGATTCAGGAGCTCTGGACCGGCTGCAATAAGCGCGGACGCGTCGTGGGTAACTATCCCGAAGTATCGCGCTGCATCACAGTGGCACAAGACAGCTAAAGCAGTGTGAGTCGTCACCTACGGCGAGAAGCAAACGATATGAGTTGCTTGGCATCGCGATGCTGCGCGCGAACTGTTAGAGTAAGAATAGGTGTGTTAATCGCGCCCTCCAGGCCTCTCGATTTGCCGGGTCAGCCATGTTCTATTCGACCGACGACCTTCGTATCAAATGGATCAAAGTTGTGCTGCCTCCTGTTTTTCTGGAGGAAGAACTTCCCACCACAGAAAAGGCATCAGCCACGGTCCATCAGGCGCGCCAGCAGATCGCGAGCATTCTTCGGGGCGAAGATCACCGCTTGCTGGTAGTGGTGGGGCCTTGTTCTATCCACGACACAAAGGCGGCGCGCGAATATGCAGCCCTGCTGAAGCGGGCCATAGAGGCGCACTCGAAAGACCTACACATCATCATGCGCGTGTACTTCGAGAAGCCGCGCACCACCATCGGGTGGAAGGGTCTCATCAACGATCCTTATCTCGACCAGTCATTTAAGATCAATGACGGCTTACGGCTGGCACGGCACTTGCTGCTCGATCTGGCCGAGATGGAAGTGCCCGCGGGCACCGAGTTCCTCGACATGATCACGCCGCAATATGTGGCGGGCTTGGTGAGCTGGGGAGCCATCGGCGCTCGCACTACCGAGAGCCAGTTGCACCGGCAGTTGGTCTCTGGATTGTCGTGCCCGGTGGGCTTCAAGAACGCGACGTCCGGCGAGGTGCAGATCGCGGTGGAGGCTGTGTTGTCGGCGGCACATCCGCATACGTTTCTCGGCCACACCAAGCATGGCCAATCAGCAATCTTTGCTACAACCGGCAATCCCGATTGTCACGTGATTCTGCGCGGAGGAAGAGGCAAAGTGAACTACACCGCTGCCGCTGTGGAACAGGCCTGCCGCAGACTCGAAGCCGCAGGTCTGAAGCCCAAAGTTATGATCGATTGCAGCCACGCCAACAGCAACAAGGACTACACCCGCCAGGCCATGGCGTGTCACGATGTTGCCGCACAGATTGAGGCCGGCGAACAGCGGATCATCGGGGTGATGCTGGAGAGCAATCTTGTGGCGGGAGCGCAGAAGCTGGTCCGCGGACAGCCGCTGGTTCACGGGCAGAGCATTACGGACGGTTGCATGGGATGGGACGAAACCGCTGGCCTGCTCGGGCGACTGGCGTCCGCGGTACGGCGGGGAAGGATGGCGGCGACCCGCGAAGCCGTAGTGTAGACTCATCCGACAGCGAAAGTTCCAATCATCGGGGCTTCGGCCCTTTCCGCGGAGTTACGCATGGATGTGCTTGCTATTGACGTAGGCGGTACCAACGTAAAGCTTCTGGCAACGGGACATGAGACCCGGCGAAAGTTTCCCTCTGGCCCCAAGATGACCGCCAAGATAATGGTGGAGGAAGCACGTAAGGTGACCGCCGACTGGAAGTACGACGTGGTCTCCATCGGCTACCCCGGACCAGCAATCGATGGCCGCATTCTGGCAGAGCCGCACAATCTTGCAAAGGGTTGGTGTGGATTCAATTTCGAGAAGGCTTTCAATCGTCCCGTGAAAATCATCAACGACGCCGCCATGCAGGCCCTCGGCAGCTATAAGGGCGGCCGCATGTTGTTTCTAGGTCTGGGAACGGGCCTGGGCTCGGCGATGATCATCAACGGCTCTCTGCAACCGATGGAACTCGCGCATTTGCCGTACCTCAAAGCGACATATGAGGACTACGTGGGCTTGCGCGCTCTGGTTCGATACGGCAAAAAAAAATGGAGGAAGAACGTCTTCGACGTGGTGCAAGCACTATCTGCCGCGCTCGAACCCGATGATATCGTCTTGGGTGGCGGAAACGTTAATCGATTGAAGACTCTTCCTCCCAAGTGCCGCGAAGGCAACAATGCCAACGCCTTCATTGGGGGATTTCGCTTGTGGGAAACGCCTAATGCGTTCGCACAGCATACCGCGGCTCATCCTGTCTCGATTGGTGCTGAACCAGCTCCGCTCCACAAGAAATCGGCCAAGAAGAAAAAGACTCATGGATTGTAGCGGCGCCAGCGATCGGCCCAACCCGATCGCTCTGATTGAAGAGGCCTGCAATCGCATCTACAGCCTGGCCCGCGAGACCTCACTGATGTGGTTGCCGCACGATCCTCCGGTGCTGGGATCGGCTCGCCTCTTCGCCAAAATGGAGCTGCAGCAAGTCACCGGTTCTTTCAAGGTCCGGGGGGCGGCGAACAAAATATTCAGTCTCGATCAGGAGGTAGCGGCTCGAGGCGTGGTGGCTTCGTCCACAGGCAATCATGGTCTTGGAGTGGTGGCTGCTGCACACTCTCGGGGCATTGACGCCGAAGTCTTTCTCTCTTTCCAGGTCCCCGAACTCAAGTGGAAGAAGATCGAATCGTACGGTGCACGCATTCGCATGATCGGTGAGAGCCCGCTGAACGCAGAACTGGCTGCTCGCGCTGCCGCCCAGGATTCGGGGCGTACCTATATCTCGCCGTATAACGATTGGCAGGTGATCGGAGGGCAGGGCACGATCGCGGTTGAGCTTCTTCAGCAAATGCGAAATATTGATGCTGTTTTCGTGGCAACCGGTGGCGGCGGTTTGATCAGCGGCATAGGAAGCTACCTGAAGGCGCGCTCACCACAAACCGAAGTGGTAGCCTGCTGGCCGGAGAACTCTCGTGTGTTATATGAGTGCCTGCACGCCGGGCGCATTGTGGATTATCCCGAGACATATACTCTTTCGGAGAGCACGGCGGGTGGTGTCGAACCAGGGTCGATTACTTTCGATTTAGCGCGCGATGTCATCAGCCGGAGCGTGCTGGTTTCCGAAGACGCGATTCTGGATGCCATGGTCTGGGCCCATCAACACGGCTGGACCATCGAGGGCTCAGCTGCGGTTGCTCTGGCGGCGTTCTTCGCCGATCCTTCTCGATACGAAGACAAGAACGTTGTGGTCGTTTTCTGCGGCGGCAACCTATCACCAGAGGTCGATGCTCGCCTTCGCCAGCGCTCAACCGCATAGGAACCGAGAAAAACATGTTTCGTCACGCCATCGTGCGGCCACCGGCAGCGAATTTCGCCGACGGCCTCACGACCGCCAACTTGGGTAAGCCCGATCTTGCCCTAGCGACAGCCCAACACCAAGCCTACTGCGCGGCACTAGCCGGGTGCGGACTACAGATTCATAGCCTGCCCGCAGAAGAACAATATCCAGATTCCACATTCGTGGAAGATACGGCCGTCCTCACGCCCAACTTTACCATTCTGGCGCGTCCCGGCACAGAGTCACGGTTGGGCGAGGTGACTGCCATTGCACCAGTGCTTCGGCGCTTTTATTCAACTGTCTACTTGATCGAGTCGCCCGGCACGCTCGATGGCGGAGACATCTGCGAGGCCGGAAATCACTTTTTCATCGGTATCTCGCAGCGCACGAACCAGGAAGGCGCTCGCCAGCTGGCTGCGATTGTCGAAGCCCATGGATATAAGACTTGGGTGGTGGACATTCGCAACATCAGTTCGATCCTGCATCTCAAAAGCGGCATCGCCTACCTGGACAACAACCAAATGCTACTAATGGAAGAACTCGCTGGAAGAGAAGAATTCTCCAGCTATGAGGTAATCTCCATCCCAGCTTCGGAGACCTACGCCTGCAATTGCCTGCTCGTGAATGACACCGTCCTTGTTCCGTCCGGATTTCCACACGCTAGCACCGAACTTGCGCGCCGCAGCTACAAGATTCTTGAGTTGGACATGTCCGAGTTCCGCAAGATGGACGGGGGCGTGAGCTGCTTATCGTTGCGATTCTAAGCTAGTGCTGCAGTTAGCAGAGCCGGCTTCTATCCATCGAAATGGTTTGTCGTCCGTTGCCTCGCCACGCGGCCTTTCTGCAGTTTTTTGGTGAGGGCGATTGTCGTGCCGAATGCCTGAGCCAATCTCTCGGTGGATGAACCGTTTAGAAGGATGACTTCTCGGCCGACGCGGTGCGGCGGTGTGTGATAGGTGCGAACGCCAACGCTCTCAGCTACCGAATCTGACTAAAGTGCTAGGGGGCTTGCCTGCAAAAATGTGCTAATGTCTTGCTGTCGTAACTGAGATACCGCTTAATCCTCTGTTATTTCGGAGTTATGGGATTTCCGTAGGGGACGGAAAGCCGGTGTAACCCTTTGGGTAATAACCTCGGGCGGATTTCTTGGGGGGTCACTAGTAATGAAGCGCGCCGCTTCGCTTGTTCTGTTTCTGGGTTTGTTTCATACATTCAGCGCCTCTCAGGACCGGGCGCTCATTTCCGGCGATGTAGAAGACCGCCAGGATACACCTATAGCTGGTGCGCAAATTGTGCTCCGCAATGATGCTTTGCGGTTTGAACGCCACACTACGACAAATGCCGATGGCCTGTACTTTTTTGCCGAAGTGATTCCGGCCGAAGGTTACGTTATCGATGTCGCGGCTGCGGGTATCTCATTTGAACCGCAGCGAGTGAAGTTCGACCTTGAGGTGGGGGAGACCCGTCACATTCTGCCGTCCTTCATAGGCGTAAAGACGCCTGCGCCTACAGCACAGCTGCAGCGGGCGCAACGATGGGACATTGGAGAGCAGGCGGTGGGAGGTCCACTTTGGGCTGACGGTGCCACAGAGCTTCCGGTTTCCTATTACGGGGATTGGGTCAACCCGGCAGCTGCCTTAGTTTCCGACGCAAACCCGCAGTCTGGCGTCTCGGCGTCTACCCAGCAGCCTTCGTCCACCCCGCCGCAACTCGGCCAGTCCGCAGGAAGAGTGTCGACTTCCCAGAATGCCTCGGCGACAGTGGAATCCGCGAAAGCGCCGATGGACAGGCTTTCGAGTTCGATCAGCACGGTTATTACAAGCAACCAGCTAAGAAATTTGCCGCTCTTCAATCGCAACTTTTTAGCGGTTGGGCTACTGGTTTCCAGCACCCATGACGTTCCGGCCTGGTCAGAGTTGAAAGACACAACGTTTAGTATTTCCGGCCAGCGCCCAACCCAGAACGCTTTTCTGCTCGATGGCATGGATAACGAAGCCACCAGCAGCAACCAAGCCATTCCGTTTCAGGTGAATGACGCGATCCAGGAGTTTCGTGTAACTACTGCCAATGCTGACGCACAGTTCGGGCGCAACATTGGCGGAGTTGTCAATGTAATAACTCGCCGAGGGACTACCAGATTCCACGGTAGCATCTTTGGATTTTTCGCCGACAGTTCCATGGACGCCAGCTCGCCACTTTCAGTGTATGGCGGATCGGGTTTCAACCAAGCGGCAGCTTTTGCCGGCCCGTTGAACTCGCCCCCTGCTCCCAATACTAACCCCAACCTGTCACCTATCTACCAGCCTAATTCCTACAACCAATATGTAAGCACCATCAACTTCTTGAACTCTACTTATTCCACTACCTTTTGTGCCGCACCGAACGTAAGCTTCGGAACGCCGAGTTGTTTGCAAATGTTTGACCCGGTTGGTTTATTGGCGGAGCACGATAGCCACTTGCAACCATTTGATTCGCAGCAGTTCGGCGCTCAAGGAGGCGGCTCGTTTGGAAAGCGCTGGTACTGGTTCGCCGACTACGAAGGAACACGCATTGACAACCCCAATACAATTTTCGAGCGAGTCCCCAGCTCATACGATCGCAGCCATCTCTCGCAGTTTGCCGGACAGCCGGGCTACCCGGACGCCGCACTCGCCCAGGCAGTACTGTCTCTTTATCCACAGTCGAACGTTCCAGCCATTCCTAGCGTTTTAGAGTTCTACCAAGGGCGAGCACCGAACTACACGAATGTCGACAACTACTTAGGGCGAATTGACTTCACCCAATCTGGCAATTCCGATTGGACTTTTCGTTACAATCTGCAGAACCTGTCGCAACTGCATGACGACACATTGCCTAGCTCATCCACTTATCCGGGGAACGGAGCGCAGCGAGCGGTTTTGAACCAGAACCTGGTATTAACCTTCACCCACCGCTTCTCCAACCAGTTCAGCAACGTCATTCGAGGTGGTTTCACACAGTTTCAAGTGAAGGAAACTCCTCAAGACGCACAATTCGACGGTGGCCCACTCGGGTTACCGAGCGGCCCTATGCGTACTTACCTGCTCTCGGGCCTCGATCCGCAATACGCCGGGGCTTCGCCGGGCGTCAATGGTGCGTGGTCCGGATGGAACGATGCCATTTGGGGTCCTTCCAGCAGGCCAACGATCACGCCTTCGCTGGACGGGCTATTTCCTTTCGCGCGCATTGGGGCGCCGCTGGGTGCGCCTGGCTTGCGACGTGATCGCGAAGTCGAACTAATGGACAACCTGGTATGGTTCAAGGGCAAGCACACTGTGCGCAGCGGTATAGACGTCCGCTGGTTGAGGAACGTCTTTCAGAACGGCGGATTCAGCCGTGGCATGGTGGTTTCGAGCGACATCGGCGAATTCACGAGTGACAGTGAGACTTGCATTGCCTGCACACCGCCTGCGTTCAGTAATCCTTCTTTCGATTATGCGATTCGGCAGCCGGCCCCCTTTGACATGACGTTTCACTCCTTCGTGATCGCCGGATATGTTCAAGATACCTGGAGACTACGGCCAAACCTCACTATCAACGCGGGCTTACGTTACGAATACTTCTCGGTTCCCGCGGAAGTGAACCGCCAGGTCTGGAATTACGACGCAGTTGCAAACGGATTGGTTCAGCAGGGCGGGTCACAGGTGCTCGATCCATACGGCGAGGGTTGTGCCCAAAACTCCAGCACGTGGTATTCGGTTTTCGGTAGTTTCCAGGAGTTTTTGCCTTGGTATTGTAAAAACAATGGTAATGGTAATTTCCTCATCGCCCAAAAAACGAATTTCGAGCCCCGCATTGGGATTGCCTGGTCTAGTCCGAGTGGCAATACCGTGGTGCGTGCCGGCTTTGGGATCTTCTACGACGAAGTACCTGTCAGCCTGATTGCGCAATTGGGTTTCAATCGGCCAGTACCGTACTCAACGACTAATCCGCAGGCACTCTATGGCCAGAACTTTGAAAGCGACGCATGTGGCGGGATCGGAACTCAGTGCGGCCTTGGTAATTCCAGCCTAATTCTCCTGAATCCGCAGAACTCAGCGAATTATCAGGCTGCCAGCATCCCTTTTTCTCTAAGTGCGATTGACCCGAAAAATTTCAGCAATCCGCTCACTCGCCAGGTCAACGTCTCCATCGGAAGGCAAGTAGGCCGCCAGAGCACGGTTGAAGTTGCCTATATCGGCAATTTTGTGGCAAACCTACCGACCACCAGTAACACAGGCTTCAACAACGAGTGGTTTTGCACGAACACTCCTCAGGGTCTATATGACATTCCGTGCGATCCCTTCAGTTTTATGCCCATATTTACGCTGGCGAATCGAGGATATGGAAATTACAACGCTTTGGTGGTGCGATTCCAGACTAATAGCTGGCATGGGCTGCAGGCACGAGTTGGCTACACGTTTTCCAAGGCACTCGATAACGGATCAGAGGCGGGATCTCCCTTAATACCTGCCCCGCTGATGAACCAGGCAATGGCCCTAGGTCTGTGGGGCAGCGGCAACCCGTTGCAATATGCTTTTGGATTCAACTATCTTACGTTTCACCCACCGAACCAGTTCGATCCTGGCGCCATAGCTGCCAACTTCTCGGCACTCACGGGTTTATTGACTCAAGGTGTCAGCACGACTGGGGCAGGACGCATTCAGGTAACTCCCTACACAATTCCGCAGGATCCATATAACTACTTGCGTAATGATTACGGTCGGTCCGACTACGATCAGACCAACCGATTCATCCTCGAATACACCTGGGATGTGCCGACACGGAGGCGGTCCATCTGGCTTAACGGCTGGATGCTCAGCGGAGTGTTCATTGCGGAAAGCGGTCAGCCCTTCACCATCTTTGCCGGACCTATCGCAGGAGAACTAACCGAGCGCGTGAGCCTCAGTGCTCCACTTACGATCACGGGGAGTCCGAACGAGTACATTGGAAATCCGTCCGCAATCGCGTTACCAGGGCCCGTCTGCCAGGCTCAGCCCATCGCGCAGTCGCCTTTTGTGACGCAATCGACCGCCGGCATCAAGGCGGCTGTTCTGGGAAGCCCATGTCTGGGCGATTCGGCACGAAACCAGTTCACCGGCCCAGCGTACGTCGATTACGATATGGCGGTACAAAAGCTCTTCAAGTTATCCGAGAAGCTGGCTCTGTCGTTGCGGGCGGAGTCGTATAACCTGTTCAATCGTCCGAACTACTACAACCCCATCAGCACGTTCAGTCTCGATGGGGTGACGGAATATTCGCAATTTGGACAGATTAAGTCGGCCCACAACCCCAGGCAGTTCCAGTTCGGGGTGCGCTTGAACTGGTAAACGATTTCAGCTTGATCGCTTTCGAAATTGCCTGAGATTCAGTATGCCCTTCGAGAGACAAGTCTTCATCAGCTACGCGCATGTGGATAACGTGCCCCTGAATCCGACCCAGGAAGGTTGGATTACGCGGTTTCATAATACTTTGAAAGCGGCTCTCACCATGCAATTGGGTCGCCCGGCTGGAATCTGGCGCGACTCCAAGCTGGAAGGCAATGACATCTTTGCCGATGAAATCGTTCAGCAGTTCCCCAAGACAGGGCTCCTCATCTCTGTCCTGACACCTCGTTATGTCCAATCGGAGTGGTGCACTCGCGAGGTCAACGAGTTCTACAAATGTGCACAAACCACCGGCGGAATTCGAGTTGATAACAAGATCCGCATCATCAAGGTCATCAAGATGCCGGTTAAAGACGAAAGCCCTCTACCCGACGTCATGAAGGAAGCACTCGGCTACCCATTCTTTACGTATGAACAGGAAAAGCCGGTAGAGCTGAATCCCGCCTTTGGCGCCCATTACGGCGAAAAGCTCGATTTGAAGATTTATTTGCTGGCCCAGGACGTCGCCGAGCTGATTGGCAAGATGGAAGCATCGGCGTCCGCGGCTGTGGTACCCGAGTCCAGCGTCCAGAAACCAGGCATTTTCCTCGCCGATTGCAGTGCCGATCTCAGTGAAGCCCGCGAAGCGGTAATGGGCGATTTGCGAAGTGCTGGATACCCAATTTACCCGCAGACGAAGCTGCCCGTCGAAACCGAGGCCAGCTTCCTGGGAGAACTTGCCGCCAACCTTGCCTCCTGTAAGTTGACGGTGCATATCTTCGGCAGTAGCTATGGGATCGTGCCCGACGGACCGAGCGAGATGTCAGTACCAGCGTTAACCAACGCGCTGGCCATCGAGTACAGCCGGAAATTTGGTCTGCGGCGGGTCATTTGGGCGCCGTCAGGTATCACGCCCGCCAGTTCCAGGCAGCAGCAGTTTTTTGCGACGATGCTTCGCGATCCGGAAGCGCAGTTTGGGGCCGAGCTGATCACCGGCAATTTGGAAGACCTGAAGGCTGCTGTCCATAATGAGCTCAGGAAAATTGAAGCTCCTCCTCCGCCTCCACCGGCCGTCGCCTCGGCCTCTGAGCAGGGGACCAAACGGGTGCACCTTCTGTTCAACGCACAGGACAAGATGCTGACCGTGCCGCTGTTCACGTCTCTCAAGGCAAAGGGTATGCAACCCAGCATCCCCATCTTTACCGGTGACGCAGCCACTGTCCGCAAGCTGAACGATGACCTGCTGGCGGTGTGTGACGTGGCCATCATCTTCTATGGCTCCGGTGACGAGGCGTGGAAGGGCACGATGGATGCGGAAATTCTCAGGTCGAAGGACTACCGGCCCTCCAAAGCGTCGCCCCTTTGCTACACCTATCTCGCGGGAGAACCCACTGACGACAAGAATTTTCTCGTAGCCGTCAACGATCCCGCAGTAATCAACGGCCTCTCCGGGTTTTCCGAGGCCGCGCTGGCCAATTTTGTCAGCGCCGTCGCCGGAAAGGCCAAGCCGTGACCGAAACAGCCACGGAAACCGTGGGACTCGCCAATCCTTTTCCCGGTCTTCGGCCCTTCCTCGACAACGAAAAGCACCTTTTCTTTGGCCGCGAAAGCCAGGTCGACACCATGGTCGACAAATTGGCCGCTACCAGGTTTCTAACAGTCGTTGGAACTTCCGGTAGCGGCAAATCTTCGCTAGTCAACTGCGGCCTGAAGCCCGCGCTCTATCGCGGTCTGATGGCTGATGCCGGCACCTGGTGGCGCATGGCGCATTTTCGCCCAGGAAGCGACCCGATCAAAGCCATGTCGCGCGCTCTGGTGCAGCCGGATGGCTTGTTTCGCACATCGGAAATTGAGGGCGTCTCCGTCACGGCTATTCTTGAGGCCACGCTACACGCCAGCAAACTTGGGCTGATTTCCGCCTACCGGCAGGCGCACCTTCCCCCCGCTCAAAACCTGCTGGTGATCGTCGACCAATTTGAAGAGCTCTTCCGCTACCGCAATCTCCAGTCAGCAAACGGCGACTCAGCCGGCAACGAGGAGAAGGCTATCGCCTTCGTCAATCTTCTCCTGGAAGCGGCGGCTTCGCCACATCCGATCTACGTTTTGATCACGATGCGGTCCGACTTTCTCGGCGACTGCGCGCAGTTCTTCGGCCTGCCTGAGGCCATCAATCGCGGACAATACCTGGTCCCGCGCATGAGCCGTGACGAGCGCCGTTCGGCCATCGCCGGACCGGTTGCAGTAGCTGGGGGCGAAATCAGCCAGGTTCTGCTGACCCGCCTGGTCAACGACGTGGGCGACAACCCCGACCAGCTTTCCATCCTGCAACATGCCTTGAATCGCACCTGGGCTCGGTGGCAGCGCCAGGACGGAATCGGCCCTATGGATCTTGTGCACTACGAAGCCATCGGGACGATGACACACGCGCTCGATTACCACGCCGAGAAAGCTTATAGCGAGTTGGAAGACGACGGCCAAAGAACAATCTGCGCGAAGGTGTTTCAGGCGATCACCGACAAGGGCACGGATGCTCGCGGGATTCGGCGCCCCACCCCCACTTCTACTCTGTGCGAAATCGCGGGTGTGAGTCTGGAAGAGCTGACCGCCGTTCTTGCGGTCTTCCGCACCCCCAGCCGCTCGTTCGTCATGCCGCCGGTTCCCGAGGCTCTTACGCCGGAGAGCGTGATCGACATTTCGCACGAGAGCCTGATGCGCGTCTGGAACCGTCTTAAGCAGTGGGTGGACGACGAAGCTGCCTCGGCCGGGCAATATCTGCGCCTGGTAGAGAATGCCTCACGGCACGCCGAAGGTGCTGCCGGCTTGATGACCGACCCGGAGCTCTCCCTCATCCTGGATTGGCGCGAGAAGAAGAAGCCCAGTGCGGCCTGGGGAGATCGTTACCGGCCTGGCTTTGACTCCGCCATAGCCTTCCTAGAAGAGAGTCGTCAAGCACGCGACGCCGCCATTGAAGCCGAGAAAGAGCGGCAGAGAAGGGAACTGCATCGCACTCGCATGGTCGCTGCTGTGATGGCAGCTGCGTTTCTGGTCTCCGTGGCACTCGGCAGCTATGCAGTCTATCAACAGCGTCGGGCGAAGGTGGCTTCGGCCGCTGCGGCACGAGAGCAGGCGGAGAGTCAGGCCCAGGCCAAGGCACGTCAGCAGGCCGAAGAAGCCGCCCGCACCGAAGCCCAGCTGAAGGACCAGGCCGAGGTCGCTCGCCAGCAGGCCGAAACCGAAAGAGCTCGCGCAGAAGCAGCTGATGCCCGTGCCGAGCTTGAACGCAAAATGGTAATTGCGGCAGTAGATGCAGGCACGGCTTCCGCTATTGCCGAGAATGCCCAGCTCGACAAGGAAGCTCTCCTCCAGCTCGATATCGACGCCAAAAAAGATGCTGCCACGCTGGAGCGGGAGAAAAAGGCCCGTGACGCCGCCTTGGCCCAGCGGCGCCAGTTGCAGCTCGATGCCGGACACAAGTCCGCCGAAGCGGCCGCTCAAATTGCCAACGCTAGACTCTTAACGCCTGCACAGATGAGCCATTCCGACCTCTTCGATGTTTCCAATGGAACTGTCGTCACAAACTGGAGCGGTCGCGGCTCGGACTCCGTGAATTCCGGCGGCACCTCCTGCGGAGAATTCTCCACCACAACCAAATACCCGCCGGATATGTTCAATGGGTCGGGTGGATCACCCTGTCGCGCAACGGTCTTCGCCGACAACCAGCCGCTCGGCACTGAGCACCGGATTGAGTGGAAGACGCCGCGGCCGGTCACGGTACAGAGTCTGGGTCTGTTCGCGGCCCACGACCAGATTCGGCTGAAGAGATCATTTAGTAGTTTCAACTTCTACGTGAGAAAAGATGGGAAATGGCTACTAGTCAAGCAGTTTAGCCCACGCCTGAGCCCTACGGTAATTTACGGCGGAAGCTGTGGCTTGCAGCCCTGTTTCCCACCGCCCGCTCAAGCCTACGCCCCAGGTAACGTGCTTGCAGTGTGCATCAACATTCCCCCGACCACCGGCCAGGAGTTCCGCGCGGGATTCGTGCAGTGGACTAGCATGGCGGAGCGCAGCTCGGGTCCGCGCGTGCTGCAACTCGACGGTTACCCGAATCCTGACTGCCGCAACTAACTGACCCATCTACTTGAATGCTGGAGATCGCATTTTCGCTGTGCTCTCTGTGTTTTCAGTGGTGAATTTATCTTCGACTGCGTGTCTGCTCTTCCACAGCCCAGCACCGTATAATCGAAGCTTCTGTCGATGAGCTATCAAGTTCTGGCCCGCAAATACCGACCGCAAAAGTTCGCCGATGTTATCGGGCAGGAGCACGTCACCCGTACGCTCAAGAATGCAATCGAGCAGCGGCGAATCGCGCATGGATACATCTTCAGCGGGCACCGTGGCATCGGCAAAACCACCATTGCCCGTATTCTGGCAATGGCCCTCAACTGCCGCTCCAAGGACCACCCGGTTTCCGAGCCATGCGGTGTTTGTGATTCCTGCGTTGAAATCCGCGCCGGCAATGCCGTTGACGTTATTGAGATCGACGCTGCCACCAATCGCGGCATCGACGAGATCCGCGAACTACGCGATGCGGCTCGCTACCGCCCCGCGCGCGACCGCTACAAGATCTGGATTCTCGACGAAGCCCACCAGATCACCGACGCTGCCTTCAACGCATTGCTGAAAACGCTGGAGGAGCCGCCTTCGCACGTCATCTTCATGATGGCGACCACCCAGCCGGAAGACATCCCGCAGACCATCCGCTCTCGCTGCCAGCACTTCAGCTTTCACGCGGTTAGCTTCGACGACATCGTCGCTCAGCTGCGCGATATTGCGAAACAGGAAGGCATCAAGGCCGACGATGACGCGCTCGCCATTCTCGCCGAAGCCGGCGACGGATCCATGCGCGACGCTCTTAGCATCATGGACCAGGCTATCGCGAGTTGCGGCGACACACTGAGCAGCGATTTGGTGCGAGGCCTGGTTGGCAGCGTTGGCTCCGACTGGCTCGAAGAGATCATGGACGCGGTGTCGCGTAATTCCAGCGAAGACGTGCTTCGTCTGCTGGATCGCCTCCTTGTGGAAGGACACAATGCGCAACATCTTGCGCGGCAGATGGTTCGTTTCCTGCGTAACACCCTGGTGGCGAAGGTGGCAGGAAACCAATCGCCTCTGCTTCAGACCTCGTCCGATGAGCGAGCTCGTCTCGCTCGTGTCGCCGCACGCTTCAGCGAAGAAGACCTGGCACGCTTCCTGCAGATTATGCTGCGCACGCATTCCGAGCTCGGCTACAAGCAGGAACAGCGCTTCCATCTCGAGCTGGGGCTGCTGAAGCTCGTTCATGCCCAACGGTTGCTGCCGCTGGAGGAGTTGCTGGGCGGGGAAGCGGGCAAATCTGCAGCCGCGAGTGAGCGTGAAACCAGAGCAGTTGGCGGACCTGGCTTGTCCTCTTCACGTCCCGCTGCGGCTGCCGGCCGTCCGATACCGCCGGAATCGTCGGTCCCGCGCACGCCAACTGCCACTCCTTTCGGCAGCAAGCCATCGCCCTTTGAGGCAGACCGAAGCCGCAAGACGGATCCCAAAGCCGAATCATGGAACTACGCCGAGCCAGTTCCAACTCGTCCGCCGGGAACGAACGGCGGACTCTCGGCAACCACAGTCGAACCCGCTGGAATCACATTAACTGCGGCTGCAGTAGCCGATGAGCCGGGTGTCGCAGAAATGCATTCCACGACCACCGTTGACGGGCTGCGTAACGCCGTGCTGGCGGCGCTGGAAGATGCCGGCCAACAGGTGCTTGCCCACAATCTGCAAGTCGGCGAGTGGAGCATTCGTGGCAACGAAGTTAGCGCGACGGTGGCAATGTCGCAGGTGATGTGCGATCTGGCTCTCGGCGAGGGTCCGAAGCGGATCATTGACGTGGCCTTGGCGAAGGCCGCCGGACGGCCGATGAAATTCAAGATGGTCAGTGGCGGGCCACAATTCGCGACTAAGCCGACAGCTGTGTCGCGTCCGGCGAACGGCGCTGGCGCTCGCAGTCGCGCCATGGCCGACCCGATCGTCCAGCGCATGCAGGAGAAATTCGGAGCCGAAATCCGCTCCGTCATCGATCACACGGATCGCGGATAGCGTTGAAAGGCGGTGGGCAGTGCAGAAGAACGGGTTCGTGCGACGACAATGAGTCATGGCATACTTCAGAGCCTGCCCCGAGCATAGTCGAAGGGTGCCGATAAGGCCTTCTATTTCTGTTATTCCGAGCGGGCTTGAGCCCGCGACACAAGCTTGGAATCACTATGAGCGGATTCAACATTCAGGAAATGCTGGCCCAGGCGCGCCAGCAAGCAGAAAAATTACAAGAGAAGATGCAGCAGACCGTCGTCGAAGCGTCCTCCGGAGGCGGCAGCGTCACAGTCAAAATGAACGGCCAGAAGCAGGTGCTCAGGGTCGTGATCGAGCCAGAGGTCATGAAGTCCGGAGACGTCGAAATGCTGCAGGACCTGGTGGTCGCCGCCGTGAACGCAGCTGGGCAAAAGGTCGATGACGCTATGAAGTCGAGCCTGGGAGGCATGCTCGGCGGCCTGGGCCTGCTAGGAATGTAAGTAGACAACCGAGGTTCGAATTGTCACGATTTGCCGAGCCCATGGCTCGCCTTATTGAAGAACTGAAAAAGCTCCCCAGCGTGGGTAGCAAGACCGCGCAGCGCTTCGCCTTTCACATTTTGCGATCGAGCGATGAAGATGCTGAGCAACTGGCCGATGCCATTCGCCACCTGAAGGCCAGCCTTCACCTTTGCTCGGTTTGCAACAACATTACCGACATCGATCCCTGCACCTACTGCGCCAACCCTACCCGCAACCAGCGGTTGGTTTGCGTAGTGGAGGAGCCGACCAATATTGCGGCGATCGAAAAGACCCGAAATTACAATGGCGTCTATCATGTGCTGCACGGAGCACTTTCGCCCCTGCACGGCGTAGGTCCTGAACAGTTGCGGATTGCCAGCCTGGAGCGACGCGTCGAATCGGGCAGCGTCGATGAACTGATCCTCGCCACCAATCCAACCGTCGAGGGCGAAGCCACGGCGACTTATATTTCGCGGCTGTTCAAAGGCACCCCGGTGAAGATCACCCGCATCGCCACAGGCGTTCCCGCCGGCAGTGACATCGAATACGCCGACGAACTGACAATGCAGAAGGCTATCGAGGGGCGTCGAGAGCTCTAGGACCACTTTTTGCGCAATTGCCGAACTCGCCCACCGAGAGGCGTATAGCTTGTCGGATGGTAACCCCTTCCCCCCGCCGCTTATCTCGCCGTCGTCCCACGCAGATAGCCGTTAATCGCTTCCGCCCAATGGGGTCCGCTGTGGGCGTCGTCGTGCGCCATCCGGCTGACCATTTCATTGGCTTCCGGGCGAAGTGCAGTCCGTTCGTAAACGACTGCTACTTCGGTTTGATGAGGACCGGCATTCTTCACCCAGATGTCGATAAAGGCCACCATCACGTCAGCGATCCAATACACGTACTGCACGTGGCCGGTGGCAGCATCGAAGCAGGTATTCGTCCACACCCGCGGGAGCCCAGCTTGCACGGTCGTAAACACCATGCCTGGCTGGTCGTAAGCGGGTACAGGATGCAGGAATTGGGGATCAAATCCAGGGGCCCACTTTCTTTCTTCATAAGCGCCAAAGAGTGGAAACACCTCGACCTGAGGAGCTGAAACAGCAAAAGCGAACGCCTCGCGGGTATGGGTTAGTTCGCGGGACGTTTCTTTCTGTGCCTGGACCTGGGAAGGGAAGACCGCACCTACGAACAGCGCTGGCAGGAAGCAAGTGATCAGGTGATTCATCTGCGCTTCTCCCGGAGTTGGTGGCTATCGGAGGCCTTCAGCGTCAGCCCGTAAATGCTGCGCAATTTTTCGATCTCTTTAATTGTGGCGTCGGAGAACGGCGCTTTGCCTTCGAAGGCGTGCAGGACGATGCCTTCCAACAGATCCCCGAGTGTCATGTCTTTGAGCTCGGCCAGTCCTTTCAGGACCTTGAGCAGGCTTTTCTCCATGCGGATGCCGGTTTGCACACGTTCCACCACGACAGGGTGCCCGGATTGTGTTGTCATGGTACATATGTACCAAGTTTTATAACCTTACGTCAAGCCGCGGCTATTTCCTCGCTCCGCCAAACGCTACCGGCCCAAGGAAACGTAGGTCCGGCACGGACGCGATCAGGCCCATTTCCTGGGCGAACTGCAGGAACAATTGCAGTCCGGCATGGTTCTCGCGGTCCAGGGTGTAATGAATGTTCTCGGTCAGGTAAGTCGTGACCTCAGCCTCGGTAAGCCCGAGCCGGGGACCCCACTCCCGCGCCAGCCTGGCGATGCTTTCCGGCTCCAAACCGTGATCGCGTGATTGCTGGAAAGTCCGGGCGAGATCCAGTTCATCTGGCTGCTGTTGCAAAGCATCCATTCGCACCGCCCAAAATGCAAACACAAACGGCTTGCCGGTAAGCCGCTTCCATTCGTGTCCCAGGTCATAGAGGTAGTATGGCGAATCGTGCAAGGAGATTTGTAGCGCCGAGTCGCCGATCAGCAGGGTGGCGTCATGGTTCTTCAGCATCTCTTTCACATCGGGGATGTGAGGCGTAAACTCGCGATTCCCGCCGTAAAACTTCGCAAACAGAATCTGCGTAAGCGCGACAGATGTTCGAGACGAGATGTCCGTCGCGACGGTTCGCACGTCTTCCAGCGGCTTCTTACTGACCAGCAAGATCGAGCGAACGTAATCTTTGGCGGCAATTGCAATGCGCGGAAGGATCACCAAGCCGGGTATCTCGGCATACGTTACCGCGGGGATGATCCCGATGTCTGCGCGATCTTCGGCCAGCGCCGCCGCGCATTTCGAGGGTATGGTGTAGTCGATTTCAAAATGCGCTCCGGCTGAGCCGTGCTCGAAATCCCACATGAGCGGAGCGGTATTCAGGAACGATATAGCTGAAATACGAAGGCGGGACATGAAAGCATGAGTCTAACAAACGTCTGCCGCCCGCCCCATCTCCCTCCCGACCATGTGCACTAGCAACCGGGCCCGCGATGCCCATCCTTGACGGTAATCTGCCTGGTAGTTACCTTAGCCTTAATGATGGGGAAATTCTCAGCGAGTTCCCCATGGGCACTCTTACCGCGCCGCAAACCTTTCCCATCCGTAACCGGATCTTTAGGGCATACGCGGTTCCCGGCAACCTAACCCAACGAGCTGTCCTAGGGGCCTAACACATTGATAAAACAGGTGCTTGCGCTTGTTGCCTGACGGGAAGACGTGGGCCAAGCTCTGCCCGCCGATGTAGGTCTGTCGCACACCCTAGCGGAGCAAACTGCATCCGAACGCTCGGAATCCGCATCATTGTTTGGCGGCCCGGGTGCGAGCCCGACGAAAAACGGATGTGCCTGGTGCTGTGGGCCGATGAAACGACACACACCGGCGAGTTTGTGGAACCATAGGTTGCCGAACTCTCCTCCTCGCAGATTTTCGCCGCGGCTGTTTGCGCTCGAGCTGGGCGGCCGGATCGCGGCGCTGCCTGGAAAGTGTTATGTACGAGCGATTTAACCCCACGACGAAGCAGATCGCGGAGGCCTCGGGGAGAGATCGATTTCGGATTTTCCCGAGAACCGTGCTAGTGTCGTAACCGTATCCCGGTCACTCGCTGAATTGCTGCAATCATAAAAGAAGAGGTTCCCTTGCCTAAAGGTTTAGTCATCGTCGAATCGCCCACCAAGGCGAAGACGATTCAAAAATATCTTGGTTCCGGCTACGAGGTGGAGGCCTCGCTCGGCCACATCAAAGATCTGCCCAAGAAGTCGCTCGGGGTCGATCTCGACAACGAGTTCGCCACGGAGTACGAAGTCATTCCCGGTAAAGAGAAGGTCATCGCCAGACTCAAGAAAATGGCCAAAGGGGCGAACACGATCTACCTTGCTCCCGACCCTGACCGCGAAGGGGAAGCCATCGCGGCACACCTGGCCGAAGAACTGGGCGGCCAAAGCTTCGACGGCAAGAAGAGGAAGAAGGCCGCCGGCACCCCCATTCGCCGCGTCACCTTCAACGAGATCACCAAGCGAGCTGTCCAGGAAGCATTCCTGCATCCCCGTACCATCGACCGCAACCTGGTAGACGCGCAGCAGACGCGCCGCGTCCTCGACCGGCTCGTGGGCTATCAGGTTTCCCCGCTGCTCTGGGATAAAGTGCGCCGCGGGCTCTCTGCCGGCCGCGTTCAGACGGTTGCGTTGCGACTGATCGTGGATCGCGAGCGCGAGATCAAAGCCTTCGTAAAAGAAGAATACTGGACGATCGCAGCTCATCTCGCGGCCTCCAAACCGCCCCAGTTCGTCGCGAATTTCATCGGCATCGGCGAAGACAAGACACCGATTCCCAACGGCGAAGAGGCAGACAAGCTCAGAGCCGCGCTGGAGAAGGCCGAATGGTCAGTTCGTTCCGTCGATAAGCGGGAGCGCCGGCGCAATGCCGCGCCTCCCTTCACCACCAGCAAATTGCAGCAGGACGCCTCGCGCAAGCTGCGTTTCAGCGTCAAGCGCACCATGATGATCGCCCAACGCCTTTACGAGGGCATCGATCTCGGCGAGGAAGGCACGGTTGGCCTCATTACCTATATGCGTACCGATTCGACGCGCGTTTCCAACGACGCCATTGCCGAGGTGCGCGATCTCATCGGCAAAGAATATGGCCCGCAGTTCTTGCCGGAAGCGCCGAACGCCTTCAAGTCGAAGAAAGACACGCAAGACGCTCATGAAGCTATTCGTCCAACATCTTCGGCGCGTCATCCCGAGGCGATCAAGGGATATCTCCAGGAAGACGAGTTCAAGGTTTACAAGCTTATCTGGCAGCGTTTCCTGGCTTCGCAGATGAACCCTGCCGTCTTCGACCAGACCACCGTCGAGATCGACGCCAAGAGCGGGGCAGTAGACTACCGCTTCCGTGTTACCGGTTCAGTGCTGAAGTTCGAAGGCTTCCTGAAGGTCTACGAAGAATCAAAGGACACCAGAGACGAGGAAGACGAGGCGCTCAAACATAAGCTGCCGCCTCTGGTCGAAGGACAGAAGTTGACGCTGAAGTCGCTCGATACCGAGCAGCACTTCACCGAGCCTCCGCCGCGCTTCAACGAAGCCTCGCTGGTGAAGGAACTCGAAGAGCGCGGCATCGGCCGGCCTTCCACCTATTCCGCCATCCTGAGCACCATCCAGGAGCGTCAGTACGTACAGAAAGTGGGCGGCAAGTTCCTTCCCACCGAAATCGGGCTGGTCGTCACCGACCTGCTGGTCGAGAACTTCAAAGACATCTTCGACTTCCAGTACACCGCGCGCTTGGAAGAAGAACTCGACGAAATCGAGGATGGCAAACAAACCTGGACCGATGCTCTGGCCGAGTTCTACAAGAAGTTCGAGAAGGACCTCCATTACGCCGAAAAGCACATGGAAAATGTGAAGCGGATGGAGAAGCCAACCGACCAGGTTTGTGAGCGCTGTGGCTCGCCGCTTGTAATTAAGTGGGGTAAACACGGATCATTCTTTGCCTGCAGCGCCTACGACAAGAACGATCCCAACAGTTGCACCTTTACCAAAGAGAACCCCATTGACCTGCCGGACCTCGACTCCGCCGATTTGCAGGAAACCTCTCAGGAAGAGTACTGCGAAAACTGCGGACGACCGATGGTGCTCAAGCGCGGCCGCTTTGGCACGTTCATGGCCTGCACAGGATATCCAGATTGCAAGACGACGCGTCGCCTTGATCAGGCTAAGAAGGTGCCCGACATACCGCTGGACGAGAAGTGCCCGCAGTGCGGACGCAATTTGCTCATCCGTCATGGTCGTTTCGGCGAATTCGTCTCGTGCAGCGGCTATCCGGAGTGCAAGTACGTTAAGCAGAACCTGATTGGCGTAAAATGTCCCGAATGCAAGGAAGGCGACATCGCAGAGAAGAAGGCGCGCCGCGGTAACATTTTCTACGGCTGCACCAATTACCCGAAGTGTGAGTTCACCTCGGCCTATAAGCCGGTCGCGGAAGAGTGTCCGGTTTGCAAGAGCGCTTACCTGCTCGAGAAGCAACTGAAGGACGGCACCTACCTGGTGTGTCCAAACAATAAGAAAACGGCTTCTGCCGAAGAACCGCAACGCCGCGGCAAGAAGAAGTTAGAACCCCAGGAGACCGGCGTGAAGTGCGACTACTCAAAGCTGGTCAACGTCCCTGAAGCCGTGGCCTGAGAGACGAAATCCTTATGCCTGAATCCGTGCCGACACATCGAGATGCCGAGTTGATCTTAAAGCTCTACGAACTGCGCCGCGAGCCTGTCATGCGAGAGGCTCGCGCATTCTACAACAGCTTGCCACCCAACGAGGAAAGCTTCCTCAGCGTGGTGGCCAATCCCGCGAGCAAGGAAAACTCCTACGTCCGCCAGGTCGTCGGCTACTGGGAGATGGCAGCATCGTTTGTCGTACACGGCGTGCTCAATGCGCGGCTGGCATATGAAAATCTTCAGGAAATGTACTTTGTTTACGCCAAGATCAAGCCGTTTCTCCCCAAGCTCCGGGAGATGACAAATTCGCCCGACTTCCTGATCAACATGGAAAAACTAGCCGAGAGCACCGAGGAAACTCGCGCCCGCAGCACCCGCGTGCAGGCGCGCATCGCGGCCCGGTTCGCCGCCCCGGCGAAAGCCCAATCCTAGCTCAAATACTCTCGAATATACTGGTCGTGGCTCCGTAACAGTTCCGCCGCCGTGCCTTCAAAAATGATCTTGTGGTCGCGCAGAATGACAAACGTTGTATGGACGTTGCGCGATGAACCTGGTTCCACAGGCGCCATTTTGTTCAGCTTGCGATCGAAGTAATGGCTCGCCATAGTGAACGCGTCTTGCAGCCGGTGGGTCACGAGCAGCGATCCCGTCTCATACACGTCCCGTTGCTTAACCACCAACTCGATGATGGTGTTGGATGTGACAGGATCAAGACCGCCTGTCGGCGAATCGTACAGCAGCACCTGAGGTTGTGTGATTATGGCGCGCGCAATTGCCACGCGTCGCCGCATTCCACCGGAGAGCTCCGAAGGAAACAAGCTATAGGTCTCCTTTAGTTCGACGAAATCCAACGCCTCCAGCACCCGCTGATGAATCTCGTCCGTAATGTCGCCGGTCTCCTCGATTAACCGGTACGCTACGTTCTCTTCGACCGTTAGCGAGTCGAACAATGCGCTTTCCTGAAAGACCATACCGATCTGCCGCCTCAGCGAGAATAGATCCCTCTCCTGCATGGCGGTTATTTCTTCCCCTAGCACGGTGATTCGCCCCGAGTCTGGCTTGATGAGCCCCAGCGCCAACTTCAGAATCAGGGTTTTGCCGGTACCCGCCTCTCCCAGCAGCACCTTCGTCTCTCCCCGCGCGAGTTTGAAGGAGACTTCCTCGAGCACCGGCTGCTCGAATCCGATCGACACCTTCTCGAAATTCAGCAGCGTTGACGGCTGATTTGTCGCCGAAGGACTCGGCTTTTCAACAGGAGCTGCCGGGCTGGCCATGATCAGTAGTGGAAAATCTGCATCAGCAGCTTGGTGAGGAAGAAGTCAGTGACGACGATCAGCACCGACGCCGACACCACGGCTTGTGTCGTGGCGCGACCCACGCCTTGCGTGCCGCCTCGTGCCGACATGCCGTAATAGCAGCCAACCGAGGCGATGATGAAGCCAAATACCACCGGCTTGCTGAGTCCCATGAACACGTCGCCGAACCGCAGCGCCTGGTAGGCGGTGGTCCAATACTGGTTGCTGTCGAGTCCCAGCAGCAGGTAGGAAATCATCCACCCGCCGGCCAGCCCGACAAAATCGGAGATGATGCTCAGGAAAAACAACATGGTCACCGTGGCAATCACCCGCGGTGTCACCAGCTTCTTCGTCGGATCAACGCCCATGGCGCGCATGGCGTCGATCTGCTCGGTGACCTTCATCGACCCCAGCTCGCTAGCCATGCCACTGGCGTTGCGCCCGGCTACCAGGATGCCTGTCAGCACCGGACCCAATTCGCGCACCATCGACAGCGCGACCAACTGGCCTGTGAGCGATAGCGAGCCAAACTGCTGCAGTGTGCTGGAGGTTTGCAGCGCCAGCACCGCGCCGGTAAAAAATCCGATCAGTACCACGATGGGCAGCGAGCCGACACCGATGAGGTCGGCCTGCAACAGTGTATCGGCATAGTACCGTGGCGGCGAAAACAGATTGCTGAGCGACCGCCCGGCCAGCAGGGAATAGTCCTGTACGGCTTCGACCCGTTCTTTTACCGCGTCCTCAAAATAAGCCATGGCAATGTGCGGATTCTCCTGCTCCCCTCTGTTCGAGACTATAGCAGAGGCGTTAAGGCCCATTCCCGGACCGGGTGGCCTAATCGGCAACCTTAGTTTTGAGTCCAGAGGGATCCTTCCTTATCCGGCATTGCACTTAATGGTTCCTCCTCACCACTTCTGTTTGATTGCACACCCTCGTTCCGTAAGTTACTATCGATTACCTGTAGCGGTGTTGGCTGGTGCTGGAGGGCGGGGATGGCTTTTCAAGTGGATCGGAGCGCGTTTGACCCCGATTCAGGTTTTGAGTACTACATTTGCTTCAAGCCTGCGAGCCAGGTGGAAGGCGACGAAGTAACTGCACGCATTTCCATCGAGGTCGCAGTTTCGGTATCGGAGACCGGCGACATTGCCGATCTCAGCTTCATGTTGCCCAAGGCCTGCCGAAACGATTACTCTCTGAGCTATATCAAGAAAGATCCGTCTGCCGTCTGTGTTGAGAACAGGGTATTTGTGTCGATTCCCGGTCTCAGTGGCGACGCCGTTCTGACCGCCCCAGGCACCGTCGAACTCGACAACGCCGGACGGATCGTTGCCGTCGAGATCAACGGCTGCATCCCGCACACCACCACCTTCAAGCCGGCCCGCGCCTGAGTCCACACGCCCCTCCTCATTTATCATCACCAAATGCAGGACCTTTCCGCATTCGTGCTGGCGGGCGGGCGCAGTTCGCGTCTGGGCAGAGACAAGGCCCTCGTGACTCTGGGCGATCGTAATTTCCTGCAAATCGCGCTGGATAACGCCAGAGCCGTGTGCCCGGCCCCCATCATTGTAGGGGCAAGCTCTCTGTATGCTGAGTTTGGAGAAGTCATTGAAGACCGCATCCCCGGTTGCGGTCCACTCGGCGGAATCCACGCGGCACTCTCTGCCACAACGTCAGACTTGAATCTCGTGCTCTCTGTGGATATGCCCCTAATGGACTCAAATTTTCTGAAATGGCTGGCTAAGCAGGCCGCAGAAACCACCGCGTCGGTCACGGTTCCACTATCCGGCGGCCGCCTACAGCCGCTTTGCGCTGTCTACCGTCGCACGATCCTTCCGCAGATCGAAGCGGCCCTGGCACGAAGGCAATATAAAGTTGAGGCCGCCTTCCTGCACACGCGAGTCGTCGAAGAGGGCGAAATTACAAAGTCCGGTTTTACTCCTGACATCTTCCGCAACATCAATAAGCCATATGAATACGAATCTCTCATCCGGGAATCGCTTCCCGGAGCTGCTCCAGTGAAGGGTTCTGAGCGATGAACGAGCGCAAACCCTACATCGAGTTCGAGCACGTCTACAAAGCCTTCGGCGACAAAGTAGTCATCGACAACGTGAGCTTCGACGTGATGTCCGGCGAGACGGTCTGCATTCTCGGCCGCAGCGGCGTAGGCAAGTCGGTTTCCTTGCAGATGATCATGGGCTTCCTTAAGGCCGATGGCGGCACCATTCGCGTCTCCTATGAAGATGTCACCAGCTACACCGAAGAGCAGATGGAGCGGATCCGCAAGAAGGTAACGATGGTCTTCCAGAACGGCGCGCTTTTCGACTCGCTCACGGTCGGCGAAAACGTTGCGTTTCCGCTGCGCGAGCGCGGCGGCCTCGAGGAAGAGCAGATTTATCAGATCATCGACGGCCTCCTCGACATGGTCGGAGTGCGTGAATTCCGTGACCAGTTGCCCTCAGACCTCTCCACGGGAATGAAGCGGTCGGTCGCTATCGCCCGCGCTCTGGCGGCTCAGCCCGAGGCCGTCTTGTACGACGAGCCGACCACCATGGTCGACCCGCTCATGGCTCATCTTCTTGGAGACCTCATCAAGAAGCTCAAACGCCAGCTCAAGCTCACCAGCATTGTCGTGACTCACGATATGGCGCTGGCGAAAAAGCTTGCCGACCGCGTGCTTTTTCTGTACGAAGCACGCTCGGTTTTCTTCGGCACCTTCGACGAGATGCAGAAGTGTCAGGAGCCCATCGTGCAGGAGTTCCTGGATCTCGACTCGCTCGACTTTGAACGTTACTTCGGCGCGCAGAGGCCTGCACACTCAGCGTCGATATAGCCCCTCAGCTTCCTCCAGCCGCAGCCTGCGCATAATCGCGCACTACCTCCTCCGGCTTCCATTGATTTCCGCTATAGACCTTGATTATCTTTCCGTCACTTCCGACGAGCACGGTGCGCAAGTTGTGTACGATCTGTCCCTCCTGCTGGTTGTAGGCCAGCCCGAAAAAGTCCGCAGCTTTGCGGATCCCCTCGGGTGAACCTGTCACAAACTGCCAGTGCTCGAACTGCGGATCGGTTTTCGCGACATAACGTTCTCCGTACTCGTGCAGCACCCTCGGTGTGTCGAATTTTGGGTCGATGCTGATGCTCAGGAGTTGTGTCTTGGGGTAAATTGCGGGAACCTGCCGCAACTGCTTTAGGACGCTGGCAAAGTTGTTGCTCATCAGCGGACAGAAGTCGGGAAACGGGCAACGCGTGTATACGAAGGTAAGTAGCAGCGGTTTGCCGCGAAATTGACTGAGCCTGACGGCCTTGCCGAACTGGTTCAAGAACTGAAAATCCGGAACCGCATCGCCCGCATCGGGAACGTGTAGGTGCGACGTGCCGTCGCCAGCGGGGTTGCCACCGGAAGTGAAGGAAATGTCTTGCAGCTCCGCGTGATCAGTCATCACGAGGGTGGCGTGGATGTGGTCCCCGGGAGCGATCTTGCCGAAAACCCAGTCCTCATTCTTCGCTACCTGGAAGGGCATGGTCATCGCCGGCATTAGTTGGGGGACGTCGCCATGGGCGACCGTCAGAATTCGGCCGCTCGAATCCACGGCAACCACACGGCCCTCGAGGTCAAAGCGCTTGCCAGCCGGCTTCTTCGAACATCCGAGACAAGCGAGCAGCGTCGCCCAACAGAGACTGAGCACGACCAGCCGGCGGAGATTCGAACTCATGGCCCGTTCAGTTTAACCGGCACCGATGGTTGCTGATTCGCGGCAATTGCGTTCTTCCGGCTTCTTTGCCGGAGGTAGGCATTGTGGCTTGTTACACTGCTCCACAACCATGAAGTCACTAGCATTGGCGCTGATGCTCCTGTTCACCACCCTCTCTTACGCTCAAAACCAACCGCGTGCTCGCGATCTCGGCATTCCCTTCGACGGCATGCCCGGCCCGCTCAACGCCATCACCGACGTAGCCGGTGTCGAAGTCGGTTTTTCTCTGGAGAAGGGAAGCTCGTCGCCGGCAAAGGCCCGGTACGCACCGGAGTCACCGCTGTTCTCCCCCGCGGTAAGCAGAGCATCAACCAACCAGTGTTCGCAGGATGGTATTCGCTCAACGGTAATGGCGAGATGACTGGCACAACTTGGGTTGAGGAATCGGGATTTCTTGAAGGCTCGGTCATGATCACGAATACCCATAGCGTGGGAGTGGTCCGCGACGCCACGATTCAGTGGCGCTACCAGCATGGCGAGGCCGACCGCAGCGGTTACTGGTGGTCTTTGCCGGTTGTTGCCGAAACCTATGACGGTGTTCTCAACGACATCAACGGCTTCCACGTGAAGCCCGAGGACACTTTCCACGCCCTCGACTCTGCTGCCACCGGCCCGGTTGCAGAAGGCAATGTCGGCGGCGGCACTGGAATGATCTGCAACGGCTTCAAAGGCGGAACCGGCACCGCCTCACGCCAACTCCCTGCCAACCAGGGTGCATACACCATCGGAGCGCTGGTTCAATGCAACTACGGCTCGCAGGAACAACTGCGCATCGCCGGAATACCTGTCGGCCGAGAACTCCCGCCCGGCATCCCGCGCCAGCAAGATCAAGGCTCGATCATTGTCATCCTCGCCACTGACGCACCGCTCGTCGCCTCTCAGCTCCAACGTCTGGCGCGCCGTGTCCCTCTTGGCCTCGGACGCCTTGGCAGCTACTCCGGCGACGGCTCAGGCGACATTTTTATTGCGTTTTCCACTGCCAATCCAGGCGCCTGGGGCGGCGGCAAAGTGAAGCATATCGATATGCTCCCCAACGATGAAATGAACCCACTTTTCATCGCCACCGTGCAGTGCGTCGAAGAAGCCGTCGTGAATGCCATGGTGGCCGCCAAAGACATGAAAGGCATTAATAACACCGAAGTCTGGGCCATTCCCCACGCCGAACTGCAACAAGTGCTGAAAAAGTACAACCGCCTGGTCCTGCCAACGGAGAAATAAATTTCAGGGATTTTGACCTGTGGTGCACCAGCAAAAATAGTCCCTAGCCAACCGCGGGTTGCGGCGCAGGCGTATCCGCCGTTCGCTTCTGGTAGAGCTCGATGGTGCTGAGGATCAGGTCGACCGCGGCGTCCTCGCCGATCGAGGAGTTCACCATGAGGTGGAACTTATGGCGGTCGGGCC
>DASRAA010000030.1:0-6227 GCA_035638375.1 Binatia bacterium
TGATAACTCCCACGGGTGCGAGGTAGAAACGCTGGGAACCCATTCCTTCTTCGGGCTTCATCCGGAAAGGCTTGGACGCGTCTGCCAAAAAGTCGCTGCGCGAGACCTTGCACTCCACCAGTACCGATTTGCACAAGCCACGCCACGCAATCACGTCGGGCACTTCGCCGGAGGCACAGTGTTGCTCTGACAAAATCACGCCACATTTGTACGAGCGACGTAGCCATGCGACGGCACGCTCGATCAATTGCCCATGACGGGATTGCAACCAGGGTTTCGGCACGAGTTAGTTGTAGCCGGAAATAACCTCCCTGGGGAGTAGCAAGTGAGTCGCTTCCGCAACGAGTGGGGCTCTACCAACCCCTTGGCAGCAGTCTAGTTGGGCCAGCTCGGTTCGCCGCAGTAATACGACAGAGTAATTTTGACGTAATGCACCTAGAAATGCACGCAACCATAGCACGGAAATGCTGATCTTCTGCGAGATTTCAGTGAGTTACACGGACCAGCCGCCTTGGAATGCCACGTGCTCTTTCCAAGATGTAACGGAATATATCCGTTTGGAGGTTAGGAATGAGCCGTTTGAAGTTACCGCTCGTGCTCGGAGTATTGACGCTAGCGCTGATTGCGCTGCCGGTCTTTGCACAGAGCACAGACACCAGTTCGCCGTCAGCCGCGCAGAGCTCCCCGCAGAGCTCGCCTACTGACGCTTCCCAGCAGGACCAGAGTAACCCGTCATCCGCGACACAGTCCAATCCGTCTTCGAGTGCGTCATCGTCATCGATGAGTGGCGGGATGGATGCGCAGACGTTCAACGGGAAGATTACCAAATCGGGTGGTAAGTTTGTCCTGAAAGACGCTGCAACCCAGACCACCTACACCCTCGACGATCAGGATCGAGCGAAGCAGTATGAGGGAAAGACCGTAAAGGTAACCGGAAAGCTGGATTCCAGTAGCAACACTATTCGCGTAGCGAGCATCGAACCAGGGTCGTAAGCCATTTTGGCGCGACAAGGCGGGAGACTCAGTTCTCCCGCCCGGTTACGCCCCCGGAACAATAACGGCCGTTTGGGTTTACCAGACACGAACGGGCTATTGCCGTGTTCCACTGGGACTCATACAATCCAGAGCCTAAGGGTGGGGGCGATTCCTGGAGGATGAATTGCGGCTCCTTAGCGTCCGTCTGATAGTATCGCTATTCCTGGGCATTACTGCCGTCTCGCTGCTCTTTTCCTACTATTCCGTCCGCGCTGAAGACCATCAATTACGCAGCGATCTGGAACGCCGCGCCGAGCTGCTGGGCGAGAGTCTCTCGGCCAACGTAGAACAAGCACTCAGCAAAGGATCATCGCGCTCGCTGCAGCGGATTGTGGAGCGCTTCAGCAATCGCGAGCACCTTGCCGGAATTGCCGTGTACAACGTTTCCGGCCAGCGCGTGGCTGTGACTCCGGCAATCTCTACTTTGCTGGACAACCGTCCACCGGTCGTGGCGAAAGCCATCATTGACAACCTTCCCGATTCAGAATACGCGCGCATCGGAACGTCATCGGTTTACGTTCGGGTAATGCCTTTGCATGAAGAAGGGCAAATTGTCGGGGCGCTGGCGGTCGTCTATGATTCTGGATTTATTGCTTCACGAATCAAGCAGGTCTGGCGCGAATCGTTTCTTCGCGCGCTGGTGCAGATCGTCATCATTGCCGTGCTGATATTGCTGATTGTGCAGTGGAGTCTGCGCGGACCGATCGAGCGGGCGGCACGCTGGATGCGTACGCTTCGGACGCAGCGGGGACACATGCGCCACGAGATTCCTGAGCTTGACCTGTTCCAGCCCCTGGCTAAGGAGTTTGCCACGATCGCTGAGAACCTGAACCATGCGCGGGCAGTGGCGGAGATCGAAGCTCGGTTGCGGCAATCCGGGGAGAACATCTGGACGGCACAACGCTTAGCCTTACACGTGAAGAGCAAGCTGGGCCGAAGCGAGCTGTTCGTAATCTCGAACCGTGAACCGTATCTGCACTTGTGGCAAGGCAAGAACATCGAAGTCACGACGCCAGCCAGTGGTCTGGTCACTGCGCTCGAGCCGGTCCTGGAAGCCTGTGACGGGATGTGGATCGCCCATGGCAGCGCCGATGCAGACCGCGAAGTGGTGGATGCTCACGACCACCTGCGTGTGCCTCCTGACGATCCGAAGTACACGCTGCGGCGTGTCTGGCTCACGCAAGAGGAGGAAGACGGGTACTATTACGGCTTCGCGAATGAAGGCTTGTGGCCGTTGTGTCACATCGCGCACACCCGCCCGATCTTCCGCTCTACGGATTGGGAGGTCTACCAGTCGGTGAACCGCAAGTTTGCGGATGTCGCCCTGCAGGAAATGGCTGGAACGGAAGAGCCGGTTGTACTGGTGCAGGACTATCACTTCGCGCTGGTGCCCCAGCTGATCAAGCGGCAGCGTCCTGACGCGAAGGTGTCGATCTTCTGGCATATTCCCTGGCCGAATCCGGAAGCGTTTGCGATTTGTCCGTGGCAGACAGAGCTGCTGGACGGCCTTTTGGGCGCCGACGTCATTGGCTTCCACGTGCAAGCCCATTGCAATAACTTTCTGAATACGGTGGACCGGGCGCTGGAGTCGCAAATCGATTGGGAACACTTCACCGCCAAGCGTAACGAGCACATCAGTATGGTGCGCCCATATCCAATTAGTGTGGATCTTTCCGATCTGCCCAACACTCCGGCACTGCCATTCAATAGCGAAGAAGAACGGGTCAAAATATTTCGCGAGCTAGGGATGGATGCGATTTTTCTTGGGGTGGGCGTCGATCGTGTGGACTACACCAAAGGCATACTGGAGCGTTTTCTCGCCATCGAACATTTGTTGGAAACGTATCCCGTGTACCAGCGCCAGTTCGTATTCGCTCAGATTGGAGCACCCAGCCGGACGCATATCCAGCGGTACAAGGACCTCCTCGAGGAAGTGCAACGAGAGGCCGAGCGAATCAACCGGAAATTCCAGACCGCAAACTGGCGTCCCATTGTGTTTCTGAATCGCCAGCACAGCCATGCCGAGGTGCAGCGGTACTACCGCGCCGCCGACTTATGTCTGGTGACCTCCCTGCACGACGGCATGAACCTGGTGGCCAAAGAATTCCTGGCTGCACGTCAGGATGACGACGGCGTGCTGGTGCTCAGCTGCTTCACCGGCGCCGCTCGTGAATTGCGGGACGCCCTGATCGTCAATCCATACGACATTGACCAAACGGCCGCGGCGATCAGAACTGCGCTGGAAATGGATCCGCACGAGCGCAAGGAGCGAATGCAGCGCATGCGCAAACAGGTTCGGGAACAAAATATTTACCGCTGGGCGGGAGACTTAATCGGCCAGCTTTGCGATTTCCGGGTCACGACCCCAAAGAACGCTGCGGAAAAGTCCGAAACGCGGGCCTCTGCCGCATGAGCGCCATGGATTGATAAGGAGTTGTCCATGCCATGCTTTCACTACAACATTAACTTGTACGCATTTTTGCGTAAGGTGGCACGTGCAAGACGATCGGTGCTGCTGCTCGACTACGACGGCACACTCGCTCCGTTCCAAAGGGAACGCAACCACGCTTACCCCTACCCCGGCGTTTCCGGCCTTGTGCGTGAAATCATAGAAACCGGGCGAACGCGAGTCGCATTCATCACGGGACGGCGTGCCCATGAACTTCTCACTCTACTCGAGGTGACGCCGCCGCCGGAAATCTGGGGTACGCACGGATTGGAGCGGTTGCGGAGCGATGGCAGCTATCAGCTTCGAGAGATCGATCAGCTGACAAGCGAAGCCTTGCGGCAGGGACTGCGCTGGCTTGATGGCTTGGGCCTGGAGCGGCTGGTGGAACTGAAGCCAGGTAGCCTCGCGGTGCACTGGAGAGGGTTATCGATCGACGAGATCCACGAGATTCGCGGCAAAGTACTACTGGGCTGGCTTCCCCTTGCCAACCGAGCCTGCCTCACCATCGAGGACTTCGACGGAGGCGTCGAGCTACGTACGCCTATGGGCAGCAAGGCGGATGTGGTCCGCACTATTCTGAGTCAGGTGCAGAGCGATGCTCCTGTTGCTTACCTCGGAGACGACACAGCCGACGAGCAGGTCTTCGAAGCCATGCAGGAGCGCGGCCTGCGCGTGTTAGTACGGCCACATTGGCGCGAGACCAACGCCGATCTTTGGTTGCGCCCCCCGGAACAGTTGGTGGAGTTCCTTCATGACTGGCTGGAAGCTTGTCGCTCGCACTACGACGGCACTTCGGCCATGACCTTTACATCCACCGCGGGAGAGGGTTACGTAATTCGGGAGGCTTGACGAACTCGATTCTCTTTGCTTCTGAACGTGGGAAGCTTCGGCAATGGTACGATGATTGGCCTTGCCGTCATTCCAGCAGTTGGGCGGAGCACAGAGAGCTCATGCATAGACGCGCCTTCCTTGATCTCGTCGCCAGTGCGGCTGCAGCACTGGCGTTCGAAGCTAAAACGTGTGCCCTGAGTGACGAGTCGAAAAACCCAGTGCGCTATCCCGATCCGGATGTTCAAGTTCTTGACCCGCGATTCGGGAAGTACGTTGTTTGGAACGCCGCAGTCGAGCGTCTTTACACCGGTTGCCGCTGGGCGGAAGGTCCGGTGTGGTTCGGCGATGGACGCTACCTGCTTTGGAGCGACATTCCCAACAACCGCATTCTGCGCTGGCTGGAGGACTGTGGCGAGGTCAGCGTGTTTCGTGAGCCCTCGAACTACAGCAACGGCAACACGCGAGACCGTCAAGGCAGGCTTGTCACTTGTGAACATGATTCACGCCGCTTGACTCGCACAGAATACGACGGCACAGTCACGGTCCTAGCCGACCGCTATCAGGGAAAGCCGCTCAATGCACCTAACGATCTGGCGGTGCATTCGGACGGCGCAGTCTGGTTCACCGATCCGGGATACGGAATTCTGAGCGACTACGAAGGTCACAAGGGGGCATTTGAGCTCCCTTGTAATGTCTACCGCCTCGATCCCAAGACGCCAGACGTCACTGTCGTCGCCAACGACATGGACAAACCCAACGGTATCTGCTTCTCTCCGGACGAGAAGAAGCTCTACATCGTCGATACCGGAACTTCGCAAAATCCCGGCTACCCGCACCAACTGCGTGTGTATGACGTAGTTGACGGCGTGCGCCTGGCCAATGGCCGCAAGTTCTTCGACATGGGTACAGGAAGCTTCGACGGCATCCGCTGCGACATGGATGGCAACATCTGGGCGGGCGCGGGATGGGGTGGGGAAGGCTACGACGGCGTCCAGGTCATCGGGCCCGATGGAAAGTTGATTGGCAAGATTCGCCTGCCGGAAACCTGCGCGAACCTCTGCTTTGGCGGGGCGAAGAAAAACCGTCTCTTCATGGCGGCCAGCCAGTCGCTGTACTCGTTGTACGTAAACACACGCGGTGCCGAGGTTCCTTAGCATGAGATCACGCCAGCGATTCGTGTAACATCAAAGATTCGCATGGCGCTGATGATCCAAGCAGAGAACGTGCGTAAGACCTATCGCATCGGCAAAGTCGATGTGGAAGCACTGCGCGGAGTGTCTCTGGGGATCGAGAAGAGCGAATTCGTCAGTATCGTGGGCCCGTCGGGTAGTGGTAAGTCGACTCTTTTCTATATTTTAGGCGGCCTGACGCATGCAGACAGCGGACGCGTCATCATCGATGCCGTTGACTTCACTGCGCTTTCGGACTCCGAGCGCACCAAAATGCGCAAACGAAAGATTGGCTTCGTCTTTCAGAAGTTCAATCTTCTGCCGACGCTCTCGGCCCAAGGCAACATCGATATAGCGCGCGATATTGCCGGCAAATCGGCAAACCACGACCAGGCGCACGTCGACCGAATCACACAGTTGCTGGGCATCGACAAGCGGATGCTGCACCGTCCGTCGGAGATGAGCGGTGGTGAACAGCAACGGGTCGCCTTGGCTCGTGCGCTCGTGAACAAACCAGCCATCGTGTTGGCCGACGAGCCCACCGGCAACCTCGACTCGAAGAATTCCGAAATTGTACTGAACATGCTGCGGCAGTCGAACAAAGAATTGGGGCAAACGGTCTTGATGATCACTCACAACCCAGAGGCTGCGGAATATGGGGATCGCATCATTCACATGCGTGATGGCGCGATCGTGCCGCCCGAGCGCGATCCGCAATGGACGGGCGCGCAGCACGACTAAAA
>DASRAA010000031.1:0-5262 GCA_035638375.1 Binatia bacterium
GAACTCCTCCACTTTGCCAGACAGAGTATTAAAGAGATGAAGGGCCATGAACCTTTCCGTAGCAATGCAGAATCTTTGATTGTACGGGAAGGGAAAGAGCAATTAGCGACTAGCAATTAGCACTTAGCGGCGCGCCATTCCGGGATACTCATCGAGGAAATCGGAAGATCCAAATCTCAGACGCCATTCGCAAATTTATGGAGCTAACTTACTAGTTACTTCCCTTGGCCCTGCGGAAAAGAAAGGACTTACGTGGATAATCCTGCAAGGTTAGGATCTGAGCTCAGAATCCGACCGTTCTAAGCGCACGCTGCACCAGGATAGGCAAGGTAGAGGGCAGGGAGTCAAGGAGATGTGCAGTCGTCGGGAGCGAAACTAAGCGGAAATTCCCGAATCGGGAACGAGTGTGGTTCGCCACGCACGTGAGCAACGGCTTGACGTGAGGGTCTCAAGGGTAGCGTTCCCGAGAAAAACAAGCAATTGAGTTCGCCTTTCAGGAGGACGCAATGGCTTTTCTTGCTGCGCTGTAGCTGCCGATCATACTGGGAGCCGTAATTGTGTTCTTCGCTAGTTCGATCATGCACATGGTTTTGCCATATCACCGCAGCGATTACAAGCGGCTGCCCGCTGAGGAAAAGGTCCGCGCCGCGATACCAGCGGCGGGCGTGACGCGTGGGTTGTATGTGTTTCCGTTCGCGGACCACAAGAAGATGAAAGCACCGGCAACGCAGGAGAAGTTCAAGCAGGGCCGGTGGGAACGATGATTATCCGGCAGAGCGGAGCGATTAATCTCGCGCCATTTCTGGTGAAGCGGTTTGTGTTCTCCCTGGTGGTTGGGTTCTTTGCAGCGTATGTTGCGGCTCATACGCTCGCGCTGGGAAGAGACTATCTGCAGGTGTTTCGTGTCGTCGGCAGTGTCGCATTCATGGCTTACGGGCTCGGCAATCTAGCCAACGGCATCTGGAACGGCGAGACGTGGGCATGGTTGTCAAGGAAGGTGTCGATGGGGTTGATGTAAGGACTGTTGACGGCGGGCGTTTTTGTGTGGCTGTGGCCAAGTAGCCCCCTGCCGAAAAGCGCGGCGCGAACCTGGGGCACCCAGTCTCGGACCGGGATTAAGATTTCGATCCCACCCTTGCCAGAAGAGGGCAAAGGATGGGGGCACCCCAGCAACAGTGGCGTCCGTTACGAAGTCGGGTCAGCGGTCGAAGCTTTCGCCGAGGCGTGCAAGAGCCGCTTTGGCGGCTTTGTTGCCGCGGAGCGTTGCTTGGTCGTACCAATTGACGGCCTGCTGAATGTCTTCGCGGACGCCGGTGCCGTGCTCATAGGCTTCGCCGAGGTTGTACATGGCGTCGGTGTTGCCGGCTCTCGCAGCGCGCTTGTACCAGTTGAACGCTTCGACGTAGTCCTTTTCCACTCCTGAGCCGGTGGCATAGATGCGGCCGAGGCGGTACATAGCGTTGGAATCGCCAGCGTCGGCGGCCTTAGTGAACCGAGTGACGACCTGGTGGATGTCCTTGGTTGTGCCTTCGCCCTTTTCGTAAGCCTCGGCAAGGCGGGTCATGGCGTAGGCATCGCCGGATTGGGCTTTCGCAAGGGTTTCGGCCAGTTCGGGGGCGAGGGTGGCGGCTGGTTGCTCGGCTTGTGCTTTGCTGGCTTTTGTCTGTTGCGATGCTTGCGACGCGGCGTGGGGCGCGCCTGCTGAGGCATTGGAACGCGTGCAGGCAGACGTGGCCACCAAGGCAAGCAGCATGGCGGCCGCCAGGAGTCGATTCCGTGCACCTATAGAAGATTGGGTTGAGCCAGACATACAGCGCAGCACGAGGGCTTCTTTCCTTTAGTTTACGGGGAGAAGGAGGGAAGTTTCCAGTAGGCGAAATGCTACCGCGGCTAGAGCCCGCGGTAGAGTATGCGCTCGATTCACCATGCTAAAGCAGGGAGCTTCCACCGAAAAATCAATGCGCTGTCGTCGATCCCCACCCTTTGCCAAAGGAGGGCAAACGATTGGGCACCCATTGTGTTGCTGAGCGGGGCGAAAAGACCCACACAATCTAGATGAGGGATTGTGTGAAGCACCTGGCACCAACCCGCCTCGAACAGTGTTGAGCCTCGCGATTTTGGGGGTTACGGCGGCGGGCAAAGCCGACTATAATTTTTAAGAAGATTTGCAGCATGTCCAGCCGTGTACACAATCCGCAGATAATCGCCTATGCCGTGTCGCATCCGGCATGCGAGGCTGGCGTGCGTGTGGCATGGTCGCCAATCCCATCTGGGGCTGATTCCAAGCGGGCACCTTGCATGGCACGACCGAATCTCTTCTCGGGCGACTAGCTCCCGTCTTCCTCTGCGCTCCGGCCCGGAAATGACGGCCTCGAAGCTTTCCAGTCTGACAACGTAAGGACAGCCACTCCGGGCAAGCCAGGAATTCGGCACGTGCACCGTGCCCCAGCCCATTTCGCAGGAGACGACCATGACCACCACCCAAGCTCTGACCCAAGTTGCAGGACCCAAAATCCGCACCAAGCTGCCTGGCCCGAAGGCGCAGGAGATCCTGGATGGTGATCACCACCATATCTCGCCGTCGTATACGCGGTCGTATCCGCTGGTGGCGAAGAGCGGACGCGGCTCGATCATCGAAGACGTGGACGGCAACGAGTTCCTGGACTTCTCAGCAGGAATTGCAGTGACCTCGACCGGGCATTGCCATCCTGAGGTGGTCGCGGCCATTCAGAAGCAAGCGGGCGAGCTGATCCACATGTCGGGCACCGACTTCTATTACGAGAGCATGGTGACGCTGGCGGAGCGGCTATCGAAGATTGCGCCCATGAAGGGCCCGCACAAGTTTTACTACGCCAACTCAGGCACCGAGGCGATTGAGGCGGCGCTGAAACTGGCTCGATATCACACGAAGCGGCAGAACGTGATTGCGTTCCTGGGTGGGTTTCACGGGCGGACGATGGGAGCGTTGTCGCTGACCGCTTCGAAACCGCAGCAGAAGCGGCGCTTTGCGCCGCTGGTTCCGGGAGTGACGCACGTGCGCTATCCGGATGTGTATCACGGCTGCGTGGGTGGAGCACAGGAAGCGGAGGCATTCGCTCTCGGCTGCGCGCGCTATATCGAAGAGAAGCTGTTCAAGACGGTGTTGCCGCCGGAGGAAGTGGCCGCGATCTTCGTCGAGCCCATTCAGGGCGAAGGCGGATATGTGGTGGCGCCGACGGTGTTCATGCAGGAGCTGCGCAAGATCTGCGACCGTCATGGGATTCTGCTGGTCGCCGACGAAGTGCAGTCGGGCGTAGGCCGTACCGGCAAGTGGTGGGCGATTGAGCACACCGGCGTAGAGCCTGACATCGTCTGCATTGCCAAAGGCCTTGCCAGCGGAATGCCGCTGGGCGTGACCATGACGAAGGCGGAGATCATGGACTGGGTTCCGGGATCGCATGCCTCTACCTTTGGCGGAAATCCAGTATCGATTGCCGCGGCGTTAGCCACTCTCGATGTGCTGGAGCGCGAAGGCATAAAGAACGCCGAGGTTATTGGCAAACACATCATGGAGCGCATTGCCGAATGGCCGCGCACGCTCGATCTGGTGGGCGATGTTCGCGGGCGTGGGCTGATGATTGGCGTGGAGATTGTGACCGACAAGACGGCTCGCACGCCGGGGGCAGAACAGCGCGATCGAATTGTCGAGATGGCCTTCGAACGCGGGGTATTGTTCCTGGGTTGCGGGCCGAATACGATACGAATTGCGCCTCCACTCATCGTCAGCACAGAACAGGCCGATATTGCTCTTGATGTGCTGGAGGAGTGCACTCACCTCGTTGGAATTGATTATCGGCACGCGACAGGGACAAGACATCAAGGCGCGGGTTACTGACCGACGCAGCATAGCCCTTCAGCCCCATCCCTTCCCGAAGCGGGAAGGGATGGGGCAGTCTTTTTTTGGGCGTCAATGGGGTCTCACGCAGTCTCCTATTGTTGTGTGAGAGCCGTGATTTCCGATTCGCGGGCTTTGGCGTAAGATAACCGATGCGCTCGCAGGAGACCAATCGACAGTGCCTGAACTTCGTAAAGATCCCATCGTAGGCCGATGGGTAATCATCTCGACTGACCGCTCGAAGCGCCCAACCGATTTTGTAAGGGAGTCGGTGAAGCTGAAGGGCGGATTTTGCCCTTTTTGTCCCGGCAACGAGAGTAAGACACCCTCCGAAGTGCTTGCTTACCGTCCGAACGGTGCCGGGCGCGATGCCCAGGGTTGGACGGTTCGTGTAGTGCCCAACAAGTTTCCCGCGCTGCAGATTGAAGGCAGCCTGAACCGCTCCGCCGATGGCATGTTCGACAAGATGAACGGCATCGGCGCGCACGAAGTCATTATTGAGACGCCGGACCATAACGAGACCCTGGCATCGCTGCCCGAAAAGAGGATTGAGGATGTGCTGTGGGCTTTCCGCGACCGCATCCTCGATCTGAAGAAAGACAAGCGCTTCAAGTACATCATGATCTTCAAGAACCACGGCACAGCCGCAGGAGCGACGCTGGAACATGCCCACGGGCAGTTGATTGCGTTGCCCATCGTGCCCAAGCATGTGCTGGAAGAACTCCAGGGAGCTGAGGACTATTACAGGTTCAAGGAACGCTGCGTGTTTTGCGATATTATCCGGCAGGAAACCGATGAGGGCGTGCGCGTGGTAGCGGAAAATGAGGGATTTCTGACTGTAGCTCCGTATGCCCCGCGATTTCCCTTCGAGACCTGGATGCTGCCGAAGAAGCATGCCTCGGCGTTCGAGGCGTCATCGTCGCAGACGTTTGAGCAACTAGCGCGAGCGCTGAAGAATCTGCTGCAACGGGCCGATACGGTGCTCGACAATCCTGCGTACAACATGGTGATCCACACCGCTCCAGTGCAGGAAGGGCCGATGGAGCATTACCACTGGCATGTGGAATTCATGCCGCGGCTTACCAAGATTGCCGGATTTGAGTGGGGCAGCGGTTTCTATCAAAATCCGACTCCCCCAGAGGAAGCAGCGCAATACCTGCGTGAGACGAAGGTAAAGACGCAAGTGCCGGCGGTGGTGGGATAGTTTTCTGTATCGCAAAGAAGGAAGGAAGCCTGATCGAAGAGGTCAGTGTTTTTATTTTTTGTGCGACGTCTTATTCCTGCCGATCTTGAAATTCCTCGTGCACCATAGCACGTTGTGCCATGTGTAAGTTATAGAGAACGCAATGTGGCAGAACGGCAGAAACCGCCCAGATTTCCGCTATTTT
>DASRAA010000032.1:0-5651 GCA_035638375.1 Binatia bacterium
TTCGCGATCTTTCAGAGCACCGGAACGATGGCGAGCTATAGGGCAAACGCGGCGCAAGATCTTGTTTTCAGCCAGTTGCGCGTGGCGCGGGGATTGGCAATCAGCCAGCGGCGTACGGTGCAGGTTTGGATCGACCAGTCGTTTTCCGGGCCCGGCGGAACGCAACAAGTGAAATATCAGGTACAAGCGGCCGCGCAAACCAGCGAAGTGGCGGGTCCCATCGTTGCGGTGCCGCTGCCGGGGCCGGTGCAGTATCTGCTTGAAGCTGGCGTGCCGGATACTCCGATGGCTTTTGGCAATACCGCCGCGGTATTCATCGGGAACACAAGCGGTGGGCCACCTATCATGCAATTCAACCCCACCGGCACATTCACGGATAACACCGGCACAGCCATCTTGAATGGAACCGTTTTTCTCGGCATTCCGGGCCAGGCGAGCACGGCTCGCGCCGTCACGATCATGGGCGGCACCGGCCGCGTCCGGCAGTACACCTGGAACGGGGCCCCGACCGGGTGGAGAGAATAGGGAGCCGCGATATGAAAAAAATCCTAAAGCATCGCGCCGAAAAGGGATTCACGCTGCTCGAAACCGTGGTCGCCATGGCCATCCTTAGCTTTGGCATTCTGACTCTCGCGTCCATTTATACCCAGGGCGTGAAAGCCAGCTACCAGTCGCAAATTCAATTCATGGCCCAAGAAAAAGCCCAGGAAGCTCTGGAAACCATATTTACCGCTCGCGATACGCAATTGCTTTCCTTTGCGCAAATCAACAACGTCAGCCAGGGAGGGGTTTTCCTCGATGGACCTCAGCCGCTGCTGGCCCCGGGTCCGGACGGACTGGTCGGCACGGCCGACGACGACGCGACCAACCCTGACAGTGTGGTGGTCGCACCGGGTCCGGACAACGTTCTAGGAACGCCCGACGACATCACCATCAATCTGAATCCCTGGATGACACGGACAATTCTGATCCAGCCCGCGCAGAATATGCCCAACCTGAATCAGATCACCATAACCATTAACTACACCTACGAAGGGCAGGCCGGGCAATTTCAGCTGGTTTGCTACATCTCTTCCTACGCGTGAGGCCAACGATGAGATCGCAAGCCCTTAGAAAATTTGCAGGCTTTACGCTCACGGAGCTGATGATCGCCATGCTCGTGACTTTGATCTTGTTGTACGCGGCGGTTAGGGCATTTCGCGATGCCTCGCAGTCGAACACCGTGGTCTCGCAGGCTTCCGACATGACCGATAACCTGCGTTCCGGCCTGAACCTGATCCAGCAGGACTTGCAGCAAGCGGGTTCGGGAATTCCGACCGGCGGAATCCCGATTCCTTATACCTCGAACAACTCTTCGACGGCGCCCTGTGGCACCACCGCCGCGCCCAATCGCCCGATGCTGAACGGGGTAATCACCTTTCCCCAATGCAATGCGACTTTGCCGGCGGTCGAGCCTGGCCAGGCGATGGGGCCGCTGATTACCGCGCCCGATGCGGTGGCCGGCAATCCTTCGAATCCCAACAGCTACACGGATGAAATCACGGTCTTATACGCGGACAACCTGCAAATGGATGCCAAGCCGATCAACGAGCAGCCCACCATTAATCCGTCGAACCCAGGTTGTCCGAACGGTTCGTTGACGCTCTCGGGCACCACACTCACGGCCGTTTTTGACGGCACGACTCTGAACAGCAACGGTGGCTATAACTGCGTGAATTTCAGCAAGAACGGTATCTACATCAACCCCGGCGACCTGATCATGTTCAGCAACAACAAGGGACAAACCATCCTGGCGGTCACTGCGGTCAGCAATCAGACTCTCACCTTCGCTCCGAACGATGCCTTCAACCTGAACGGCCGTTCCGATACCGGCGGGACCATCGCCCAGCTGATGACCAGTCCCACCTGCGGTGGCGGCAACGCTTGTTTCCCAAACACCATGGCGCAGCGCATCTGGATGGTCAGCTACTACCTGGACAACGTTACAAGCCCGCCCTTTGTTCGCCTGATTCGCCAGGTTGGTTTCAATACCCCGACACCTGTGGGAGAGACACTCGAAAATCTTCAGTTCTCTTATGACTTTGTTGACGGGGTGACCAATCCTTCGAATCAGCCCGGCGTGCCGAATGGCAACAGCGAATCGCAGATCCGCATGATCAACATCTACCTCGGCGCGCGGTCCAGCTACCAGGTAGCCAAGGGCAACCGCTCACTTTTCGAACGAGGCAATCTGATGACGCAGGTAAGCCTCCGGAGCATGGCTTATCGAAATAGGTATCAATAAGAGGTACAACGGATGAATACGACTCTCTCCACAAAATCCAAGCGTTTTGGCAAAGACGCGGGTATCGCCCTCCTTACCACCCTGCTGCTGCTCTTCTTGATGTCCAGCCTCCTGGTCGGCTTCTCCGTGCTGCTGGTCTCGGACCAGCAATTGGCCGGCGCCAACAACGATCAGGTTAAGGCCTTCTATGCCGCTGAAGCGGGCATGGAACAGATGACGGCGAGCCTCGGCAATCTGTTCAGCCAGACTTACTCACCGAGCATCGGTGAGATCAACAACCTTGAGACTACCCCTCCCAGTTTTCCGGGAATTGTCTATCAGACGGGTGATGGCAACAACGGGTACACCATTACGCCAAACGCCCTAGATGGCTACGGCAACCCGGCTCCTACAATCACCACGATCAAATCGGGAACCTACCAGGGTATGACGGCGATGGCGACGGAGTATACGCTCAACGTGAATGCCCGCACCTCAACCGGGCGCGAAATCAATCTGGTCCGCACAACGCAGACGGTGGGCATCCCGATGTTCCAGTTTGGAATCTTTTCCGACACCGACCTCGATTTCTTTCCTGGCCCTGTGTTTAACTTTGGTGGACGCACTCACACGAATGGAAACCTGTTCCTAGCCGGCGGCAGCACCCTGACTCTCTCCGACAAGGTGGACGCGTACAAAGATGTGATCCGCACGAACCTCGAAAATGGCTGGCCGACCAGCAGCAACTACACCGGTACCGTCAACATCACGACTTCGCCGGGCGGCAACAATTATCGCGCTCTGGCCATGAATGAAGGCAGCCTTGTGGGAACTCTCGGTTCAGGCTTCAATACCAACTGGCCGAACATTTCCCTCGGGACAACGAATTATGCCGGCAACCTGCGTAACGGCCAGGGCAGCGCATTTCCGAAACAGTCTACCGGCGCGAGCCAGTTGAACCTTGGGGTTGTGACGATTGGAAAAGGCGCGACGCAAGCGATTGACTTGATCCGCCGCCCAATCGCTGGCGAAGCAGCGAACATTACAAACGAACGCTATTTTGCCCAGGCCAGCTTGCGGATTCTGCTGTCGGATAACGCTGCGGACATCATGAACCTGCCCTGCGTGGACCAGAGCACTCAGCCGTTTGACCTGAGCTGGCTCGCGATGGATCCAGGCACCACTGGAACAAATTGGCTTAACTCGGGCTACGTACCGCTGGTTGCGCTCTACAACAAGATGGTCGCCAACAACGTTGTGCCTCTCCCGCTCGCGGTTTCCGGCGCGCTCCCAGGCGCGACCGCCTACAATGCCGCCGACGGCTATTGGCTGCCCGCACCCTCAGCAGCGCCGCCAAACAATCCGAATTATGCGGTGATCAAGGGCTTCATCAAGATCGAAGCGCAGACCGCGCCCTATCCAATGACATGCATTGCCGCCAACCAGAAAGACGTGACGGTCGAAGTCCTTGCGCTTGGCTATGTGGGCCGCAACCTCAACCCGGTGCCGCAGTCTTACAACGGCACAACGGTTGCGGCGCAGTGGGTGCAGCCGACGGCTGCGACTCCACATCCGGTTCCGGCAGGCTTGCCGAGCTTCACCCTCCCCTACCAAAACGGCGCCACAATCACGCAGGCGCCAACGGCTCTTTATCCGAATCCCAGCACAAACTATCCCGGCACGTGTCCCGACCCACATCCGAACGCGGTCATCCGTTTGGAGCGCGTCCGTGATAATCCGTCCTCCATTCCCTGGACGGACCAGACTGTCTCGCACCCCGCCGCTCCCCTGCAAGCGACGTTCGCTCAGGCTTGCGGCTACAACTGGGTCACCAACACCGCCATGACCACCAATCCCACCGATTTCTGGCCTAATACGCTTTTCGACTCACGCGAAGGCACACTCCGCGAAGCCAGCATGTCGGCGGCAAACCTTCCGACCCTGAACGGAACGATGCATTACATCGAACTGGATGCGAAAAACCTGACCCGCTGGTTCGGCGGCGCGATCGGCACCTCCGGTCCAACTACGAAAGATGCGGTGGTCTCGCCTGATAACTTCCTCGCTTACATTTCGGACCGCCGCGGCAATTACGCCAACGGCCAGACTTGGGCGAACAATTGGCCTCCACTCTCTCCCACGAACAATGAAACCGGCGAATACGGCTGGGATGATCTGGTCAACAGCAGCAATGCGGCGAGTGGTTGCCCGAACAATGCCATCGAAACGGGAGAAGACGTAGACAACAACGGAAATTTCTACACCTATGGCGCCAACGCCAAGTGGATTCATGCGCCGGGAGCGGTGCCCCCTTTGCAGCCGGGACAGATTGGAATCTTCAACAATCTCGTCGGTTCCGGCGTGATCAATTCAACCGTCTGCGCGGCGGTGCCTGCCTACTCGACCGTCGACAATATCTGGCCGATGATGCTGGCGGCCAATACCAATGCGGCTCGCGAAAATCCCTCGCTCTTCTTCCGCGGCGCTGTGAAGATCGTCAACGGCAGTGACCTGACCGCCGTGGGCCAATGCCCGAGCAGCGTCAGCTGCGGCTTGGCGATTGCCGTCGAAAACCCGGTTTACATCCAGGGCGACTTTAACGCCAACATTAATGGCGCCCAGTGGAACAGCGCGGAAGTAGCCACCTCGGTCGCGGGCGATGCGGTGACTTTGCTCTCCGTGCAATGGAACGACCTCAATTCGTTTATGAGCCCTTACGCCACAACGCAGCGCAACGGCAACACAACCTGGTACCGCACGGCGATCATCGGTGGCGCCACGCTGGCGTTCCCACAGCCCGCTGGACAACCGCAGGATTACGGTACCGACGGTGGTGTGCACAATTTCCTGCGCTACATCGAGGCCTGGGGAGGCACCCTCGAGTACAAGGGTTCCATCATTGACCTCTACACAAGCCGCCAGGCTAATGGGACCTTCAAGTGCTGCGGTGTGGTCTATAGTCCGCCGAGCCGCGGCTACAACTTCGATACCAAGTTCCTGAACCCAACGCTGCTGCCGCCGCGCACGCCGCTGTTCCGCGACGTGAACACGACGGGCTGGACCCGTGTCATGCAGCCACTTGCCGGTCAATACAAATAATCATTCCTGGTGTTCCTTTCCGAAGCATCCCGGTCACTGGCCGGGACGCTTGCTTTTCGGGAAGGCCAAGGACCAGAATCCGAGCGAAGCGAGGCATCCCTTTTCAATTGGTACCGCAAGAGAGATTCCCCACGCTGCCAGACGCTGTCCGGAATGACAAACGCGGGGCTGCTAGGCGACCCGCGGAGCAGGCGGGCTCCCGCCGTTTCGTGGTAACTTGAAGGTTGCCCTAAGTTACGTCCGGAAAGCGCCGGGTAGGCCATGAACCCCGTCGAAACCCTCAGTTTGG
>DASRAA010000033.1:0-5484 GCA_035638375.1 Binatia bacterium
CCGACGGTGATTTCATAATGCACTTCCTCCAGTTGGGTTTGGCGATGCTTTGCCATTCTGGATTCTGCTCGAGTTCCGCACCCAGTCTCGGAGCTTCTGTTCGTCTGTTTCGTTGAGTGTAATCCAATAAGGGGCTCCGGCATTCAGCCGGCGGGTCTGGATCATACCGCGATCAATCCAGTAATAAACTACATGAGGGCTGACCCTAAAACGCTCGGCCACTTGTTGGACGGTCAACTCCTCAGGACGTATGAGCGTGGCTTTGGGAATCTGATAGCGATAACGGATCCACTTGATCATGGAAACGCGGAAGGATTTGCCGAGAGCGCTGACCTGCCCCTCTCGATTGAGGGACTCGGCGATTTCGCCATCGGATAAGCGTTGGGCGAGATCGCGGATGCGATCGACGACAGTCGCAGGATAGCGCATGCGATCCGCCATTTTGGGCGGGAGGTGGAGATGGAGGTCGCTGCAGGCACCCCCTTGCCAGCGGATATGTACCAAGAGCTGCTTGTGAGACGATGGTTTCTCGACAGTAATATCCTTGATGAGCAGTCGCAACATTCGCTTGCGGTCTTTGGACGGTGTGGTGCGAGCGTGCCATAGGCGCGGCAAATCCCTAGCCAGGGCGAGGACCTTCGCCTTTTGCTCAGGGGTAGCCACACGCGCTTCTTGCCACTGAAATTCCGCGACTTGTTTCTTGAGTTCATCCAGTTGAAGCAGAGCCTCATTCCAGCGCCGTTCCAATGTGGCCGCGACCAGACGTTGGGAAGGATCGACTTCTTGATAGCGCCGCTCGGCGAGCGCGGCTTCATACTCGGCACGTTGGAGCCGCATCTGCCACTGATGCAAGATGATTTGATCGCGTGCTTCCAACTCCTGCAGGGCTGCCAGGGCCAGCTCGAGTTCGGCCGGCTGCAAGGCTTGCAGGACCTCCTTGGCGATGGCGGCATCGAGCAAATCGCAACGGAAGCTCATACAGTCTTTACGCGCCAAACCTTCGCGGCGTAACCAGTTGCATAGATAGCAGGGATAAATACCGCCGTTGCCGGTGTAGCGCACGGTGAGCGCCCGGCCACAGTGGCCGCACAACAGTAGCCCTTGCAGTAAGGCCAAGCCTTCGCGTGCGGGGCCGCTCAGTAGCGTCTCCTCGCCGTGGGTGCGGTTCTTGTCCAAGCGCTCCTGGTTGTTAAGGAACTCTTGCCAAGTGATGTAGCCTTCGTGGTGCTCCGGCAGGCTAACACGCCAGTCAGCCATAGCGACCGCGTGCATCCGTTTCTGAATCTCGCCTGCGGAGTTGATCTCACGGCGCCAGCGATAACGGCCAAAGACGTACCTCCCAGCATAGGACGGATTCTTGAGGATGCCCAGCACACGGCTGTGTGTCAGACGACCCCATATAATCTTGCCATCCCACGCCCCGCCGTAGGATCGTTTAGGAAATCGTAACGCACTTGCCGCGAACCGTTGCATCACGGCAAAGGCAGTACCTGTCTCGCGAAAGAGACGAAACACCAATCCTACGGCACTGCAAATTTCTTCGTCCGGGTCCAGGATGATGCGGTTTTCCTCGTCGTAGCGAAATCCCACCGGAAGGGGGAAACGCAGCTCACCTTTCTTGGCTTTGTTGAGCTTGCCACCCAGGAGGCGCGCGCGCAAAAAATGAAGTTCGGCCTGGGCCATAGCCCCCTTCAGCCCGAGCAACAATCCGTCGTTGAAATCCGCCGGATCGTAGCAACCATCTTCGTCGATCACCAGCGTTTCGGTGAGCGCGCACAACTGCAGCAAGCGATGCCAGTCTAAATTCGAGCGCGCCAGCCGCGAGGCCTCCAACGCAAACACCGCGCCCACCTGACCCATGGAGACCTCCGCCACCAGTGTCTGGAAGTCGTCCCGCCCCGTTGTCTGTGCCCCCGACCTCCCCAGATCCCGGTCGAGAATGCGGATCGCCGGCTCGCTCCAACCCAGTTCCTGTGCTTTCTCCCGCAGGGCATACTGGCGCTCCGTGCTCTCGTGATGGTCGCGGACTTGTGCCAGCGTCGACTGACGAACATACACATAGGCCGGTTTGCTGCGGTGGTGTTCGGTGATCTTGGGATTCATCGGCTGCCTCCCCAGGTAGCAAAACCTTTGGGTCGCCGTCGAGCCAGCCGGCGAGCATATTGGCCAGGAGCACGCCGCCCAATCCCACATCGATCGGGGCGTGGAGAGCAGCCAGGGATTCGCTCATGGCGACCCTTTAGAGTGCCTCGCGACGGCGCAGTAGTTCGCGGTTGATCTCGCAGATGGCCTCCAGAATCGCGCGGGCTCGGTGGTAGTTGGTGAGGAACTCCGCCGTTTGCGCGTAAGACTCCTGCGGTACGTAATCCATTTGCGGCCGCAAGCCCGGGTAGCTTACCGACAGATAGTACTTGGGACCATGGCCGGGGCCGTCGGCGCATTTGCAGCTGGGCTTGCCACACCGTTTGTAGCGCTCGATGAGGGAGCCGCGCAGGAGGGCTTGGAGCGGGGGCAGTTGGCGCACAAGCACGTTGCGGCGTTTTCGTAAACCGGCGGTAGGCTGTTTCTGTATATTCATCAGACCACGTATACAACTGGTCTGATTGTATTCCACACAGATACATTTTTCAATCCTTTTTGTTGTCTGAATGGCCACCAGCTAGCTGCTCTAATAGGGTGACTAACTCCAAAAGTGAGCTAGCACTAAGGCGCTGCGATGAGAAGGCGAGCATGTCGTACTCAGACGGGTCGGCCCAGTCCGTCCATTCGCGTGCCACGCTGAAACTGCCGCGTTCCAACTCGCGGAGGATGAGAGTATCGACGCCCGATATGCGTCGCCTTTTGAGCACTTCGAAGCGCCGGCCTCGCATCGGATGGAACGGGTGACGGATCTCCGCCCATCCCAAATGCGAGCTGTGGTCCAGTGCAGTTCGCAGTGGCCGTCCCATCCATCCGGGACAGGGTGGTCCAGGGGGCGTTAAAGCTGATCCTGGAACCGATCTTTGAGGCAGACTTTCAACCGGGATCGTTTGGATACCGGCCGAAGAAGTCAGCGCACGCTGCCATCCAGCGCGTATCGAAGGCAATTCTGGAAGGCAAGACCTACGTGATCGATTTTGATTTGCGGTCCTACTTCGACACGGTGCGACATCATGTCGTGCTGGAGAAGGTGGCGCGGCGAATCGATGACGACGCGGTTTTGTGGCTCCTGAAGTTGTTGCTGGACACGTCGGGGAAGCAGGGCGTTCCGCAAGGCGGGGTGATGACTCCCCGTACGCAAAAGGTAACCTGGGGCCGGCGAGGCTCCGGAAGGGCCACTGGAGTTCGATCGGGGCGCTCCGGCGTTGCCGGATTGAGTTACAGGAATGGAATGGCGCAGCGTGATCGTATCAGTGTCGACGAGAACCTCCTTCACCAAGAGTCTAAGGATTTGCTGGCGCTCTCGCACATCCAGTGTATCGGCACGCCGCCGCAGCTTCCCGCAGAATGCGGCCAGGGTTTCGGCGAGTTGTAGATACTGAGCTTGATCGACCGCAGCCATCTCCAAGGATTGTAGTTCGGACTCGATGGCCTGCGCCTGTTTCCGCAGATCGGGCATGCGATGGCGCAGCTGTAGTAACGTCACCAAACCTTCCTGATAGGCAGTCACCAAGCGTTCGGAGCTCTTGTCCAATCGAGCCTGCTCGCGATGCAACTCTTCCTCACGCCGGCGGAGTGGATCGGCGTTGCGGGCCACTTCTTGACGCCGGTCGATTTCCGCCTGCACCAGCGCCGGATCTTCTAACAATCGGATGATCTGGTTCCAAACGAATTGGTCCAGATAATCCTGTCGGACAGGCCGGTTCGTGCACACCGGCCCTTTGAGCCGCCGATACCCATCCGAGCCCAAGCAGCGATAGTAGTGTAGTTGGTGCTTGGAAGTTCGCGTAGAACACCGGTACAAAGCGTAGCCGCACTGTTGACACACCAGCATTCCTTGCAGCAGCGTCGGCTCGATGGTGCGTCGCGACGCATAGTGTTTGTTGCTCGCCAACTGTTCTTGTGCCAGTGTGAACAGCTCCTCGCTCACCAGAGGGGTAACCGGAACTTCGATCCAATCCTGACGCGGCCGCTCATGATTGGCGCTGTCCCGACTCGACACTCCTTTTCGTTGACGGATCGGTCGCGTGATTCGCTGCCGCGGCCGCAGTTCCGTCTTGCCATAACACGCTTTACCCTGATACGCCGGATTGCGTAAGATCCCCCACACCGTCGAGCGCTCCCAGCGCGTTTTGGCCGTGCGCGTGGGAATTTGTCGTTGGTTCAGCATCCGCGCAATCGCATTGATACTTAACCCTTGCTGGGTATATGCCTCGAACACGAGCCGAACCACCTGCGCCTCGGCTTCGATCACCTCGTAATAAGCCGCGGAGGTCTCGGTCTTCCGTACATACCGGTATCCATAGGGGGCTCCGGAGAGTACGTTAATCACGCCCTGCTGTGCCTTGTGCCGCTTCCCCCGACGACTGCGCTCGGCGATCTGGGCTCGCTCGTATTCGGCAATCATGCCTTGGAACTGCACCAAAAGTTGGTCTTCCGGAGTGGCTCCCGCGGGCGCCTTCAGAAAGATCAACTCCACCCCGCCGCGTGAGAATTCTTCAGCTAGAAGAATTTGATACGCGTACTTTCGGCTGAGTCGGTCTGGTGAATAGACCAGCACGGCGCGGATCTGGCCTTCCGCCGCCAGGTCCCGCAAGGATTCTAAACCGGGTCGCGCCAGAATGGCACCACTATAGCCTTCGTCTTGAAACACCCATTCCGGCGGCACCGTATAGCTGTGTGTCCGCGCGAATTCCTTCAACGCCTCGGTCTGACTGGCGATCGTGTGATTCTCCTTCTGGCGATCGGAAGAGACGCGAGCATAAATGGCTGCCGGTTGGTTCATGCATCCTCTCCACATGTTGGCTGGCTGCTCCGTGGGTTGGCCGACGCTGCTCGGGTACCAGTAATCGATAAGCCTGAGCCAGCTTCTTCGGTAACAATCGATCCAGGCGATATTCCAACTTGAGAATGTGTGGCCGAGTTGGTTTCGGCTCACCCACGCCCTCGCCCTCGCCCTCGTCTTACCAGCGCGAGCAACGCCCGCGCGACCACCTCGCTCACAGGCAGCTTCCTGGCGCGTGCGTAAAGCCGTACGCGTTGAATCAGGCTGGGTGGCAGCTTTACGGTAAACGCCAGCTTGCCTTCGCTCACCGGGATTGGCTGTTTCAGTTGCTGCGCATGTTGGATGTAGCGATGGGCTTGTCGAGGGGAGATCGAACACTCTCGCGCCAACTCGGTGACGGCCTGAGCACGTTGTTTGAACTGCCGCAGCAGCTCGCGAGCACGATTGAGCCGCTGAGCCTTTTGAGCATCGCTGGCGCGCGGCATCTGTCATAAAGATAAAACCATATACGGCATCCGTCAATCCGTACTCGATTTTCATCGATACCGCAGCCTACGCTC
>DASRAA010000034.1:0-2828 GCA_035638375.1 Binatia bacterium
CCGCGCTCATTGGTGTTTCTCTCCCAGTTCAACTTGGATTGTGGCTCGGAATCTCCGATAGTCGGTGAACCGGTGAATGTTGCGCCAATGCTGTTTGGGCGTCTCCACGTCGATAATGGCTGATGCTGGCATCCAGTACGACTCCTCCGGGTCATGGAACTGCACGACGGAATAGTGTATTTCGCTGCGAAGATCGTGGAGTCCGAGGTCGTCCATGCTTTCGTCGAGCGAAGAAGTGAGTTTTACTACAGAACCGGTGTCCTGATCAATCCAGATATCGCCTTTAAGCTGCAGGGGGTAGTTGCGCCCGCGCAACTGTATCGCAGCCGGGGAAGAAGCTCCCGGCAGTGGCTTGAAGTGAACCTTGACGAGCGTCCGGCCTTCGACTGCTTCCTCGGTGACCGGCTCGAAGGTGTAGCTGGTCTCGTAATTTTGGTGCAACACCAGGAGCATGCTTGCAAAGCCATTGGTGATCAGCAAGGTCTTGCTTGGATCCCGAAATGCCGCCTTCTTGGCCTCGCGGCTCTCCGCCAGGCGCAAAGAGCCGGTCCGGCTGCTCGACTGCAGCTGGTAGTCAAAGACCGATTCTTCACGGTACATCGGCTTATTGTTCTTGGCGACCATGGTCTGCGCCACATCCTCAGTGCAGACGACGTTGGCAGTTTCCTCGAAAAAGTTGTCGATCTGCTTGCGTGCCTTAACCACCGTGTCGTTCGCACGGGCAACGAATTCCGGATCGGCTGCCGAGGCGGGCGATCCTCCGTCGTCTGCTGCTGCTTTGGCCGATTGTGCGTGCAGTAGCGCGGTGCAAGCGAAGATGGCGGCCAACAAGGTGAGCAGGGCGATAACTAGCTTCTTATGCAGCTTAAACGTCCTCATTTCCGCAGACCCCCAAACCGATACCCGAGCATCGTCGACCACTGCGTATAACTCAAGGTGTTGCCCTGGTACCATCCATACGTTCCTTCGAAGAAAAACCGCCGGCTGAATGTCCAATCAATCGTGCCGTTCACAAACTTGGCATTCGTGTTGGAAGACAGCGACGAATTGAATTTCTGCTCACCCCCGAGGACCTGGAGGCGCAGATTGTCGGTGATGTTCCTGGAAATCGACGCGGCTTCGTATTGCCCGCTTCCAAAAGAGCTGTCGAACTTCGAATAGTGGGCGTCGAAAAACACGCCCGTGTTCAAAAGGTTTACAAAGGTGATGCCGTACGCCTGGTTCCAGGAGGTCTTGCTATCCGAGCTGGCATTGCTTTTTCCGAGGCTGGCATAAAGGCTGATGTGCTTCGGAAATTCCAGGCGAATGTCACCGCTCAGGCCGGTAAAGAGATACTGGTTCAGCAATCCCGTGACGATCAGGCGGGGATCGAACGTCGGCAAATTGCGGAAGTAGTTGTAATTCACTCCGAGCGTAACGAGTTTGATCGGCTGAAAATGCACCGAGTTGTAGGTCTGCGAAATGCCTGTCGGGTTGCTGCCGCCGTTCTGGAGTGGGGAGGTTCTAGCGTTGTCCACTTGCACGGTACTGTAGACACTAATGCGGCGTCCCCAATTCAGGTTGTTTTCGAAGAACAGAAACTGCCGCGCCACGGACCATTCATTTGCCGTCATCGCCAAGCCGGTTGTGCTTACGAAATGAAGGTGGTCGAAGTCCCCGTCCTCGAAGCTCACAAAAGTCCCGGCGATCTTCTGGTTGGGGCTATAGCTCCAGGAAATGGGATTGGGAGTCGTCCCGCCGAACGCGCCCACCGTGGTGATTCGTCCGATTTTGTGGCCGAAGTAGCCGCCATCGATTGTGCTCAGGCTGGGAGCCCACGGAAGATACAGCCGCCCAATGCCAATAATGTTAGGTGAGTAAGGACTCTGGTAAGTGAAGCCGACCGTGTAGGTGCGGTTAACAAGGTCTGTCAGCGTTTGCCCATTTACTCCCGGAATATTCGTCGAACTCGTGTTCAGATATCCGCGCCAGAACCCGGCAAAATTCCAATAAGTTCCACCGATGTGGGTCAGGTCCGCGTCCACCATCAAGCCCAGTTGCGTAGAGTTCAACCCTGACTCCTGGATGCCTCCGTAGCTGAATCCAAACCTTGCCCGCATTGTCCCGACCGGCGACTCTGTCAGAGGGTTTGGCACCTTCGAGGATCGCATCTCCTGATCGACTGGATCGCCGGAAGTGAAGCCCACGAGAATCGGATAATCTTCTGCCTCTTGCGCCGTTTGGGCCAATTGCCGGTCCTCGAAACTCCCGGGAGCTAGAAATGCGATCTGACCGATTTTCAGCTCGCCGCTTGTTGAAATCACGTCGCAAATGGCCGACGTGTCGGCGACAGAAACCACATTCAGCTCTGCCACGTGCGGGTAGCCGCGGTACCGGATTCCCTCGGTAACCACGCCATCCGGCGGCGGTTCAACTACGGACAGCTTCATGCCTTCCTGCAGCCCCGCGTTGTGCCCAGCATCAATATAGAGGGTGGTATCCGAGATATATTTCACGTGAAAAACAGCCTGCTTGTCAGGCTTCGGTGCTGATGTCGGGTCCTGTGGCGGCGGTGTCCACGCAGGCACCGCCTTAGTCGTACTCGCGCCAGCAGGGTCTTGTGTCGGCGGTGTCGACACAGGCACCGTCTTAGTCGTACTCGCGCCAGGGTCCTGCGCGGGCGGTGTCGACACAGGAACCGCCTTAGTCGTGCTCGCGCCAGCAGGGTCCTGCGCTTGGACAATTGGCAACTGAACGAACGCATTCGTGGTTGCCGCCGGATGGGTTAGTTCATTCGACGGGGGCGTTGTCGAAGCGTCGCTATCCTTGTTGCTAGCACTGATGCTGTT
>DASRAA010000035.1:0-37169 GCA_035638375.1 Binatia bacterium
AATGGCACCGAGAGGTTTCGCGATGCCCAGCAGGACTCGTAGCTGCTGCGGATATCCTACGTGAGTAAAGCCCTCCACTGCCTGCGGGCTAGCTGACAGGTAGGCATATCCAGCAAACAGGCATGACGCAGCAATCAATCCCGGTGCTTATGCAGTAGAGCACGGGCACGTCCCATTTCCTGCGGGCGAGGCGAAAACGGCCCGCCTTAGGGTTGGCGGGCCGCTTCTCGTTTTCTCACAGGAGTTAGACGCTCACCGATGATAGCCGGAGTTTACAATCTGTCCGGTTTGCGTGTCGTATTCGCAGCGAAACTCGAATCGGCCTCCTGCTCCACCGCTGCTCTGATATTGTCCCTGGCCTTTTACGCGGACAATGCCTCCATCTCCCTGATGGATAGTGGCCGTGTCAGGCAACATTTGAACATTGACCACCTCGGTGTGCTCGCGCGAGACGCGGCGCCCGACGTAGTCCTGACAAGCCTGGGCGGCGGCTGCCGCGCCTGAACCGGCTGAATTCCAGTTGGAGTAGCCGTCGCCATTCCAGCTTGCATCATCGGCATCGTTCCAGCCGCTATTCCAACGAGCCGTTTCGTTGCCGCCTCCGTATCTGCTTGTATTGGGTGGCGGAGGGTTCCAAGCCGTGCCCGATCCACCCTTCCACTCGATCTCTCCGGTGTAGCCCTCGTTCTTATTCGAGTTGTTCACGATGTGAATCACAGCAATTCCGTTGTTGGAATTCGGAACAGCTGCCAGGCTCTGCTGGCCGTGACCATCAATGCCTCTGAACTTAAAGTCTCCGGGATTGTAGGGAAGCGGCTGGTTACATTCGAGCCTGCGCCACTGTGCAAGATTGCCGGAATCGGTTGCCAGGCGGCCTTGCGATCCGCGGATTTGCACGTCTGCCGTGCCCTGCACAACCACTTCGAAGGTGCACTTTCCTTCCTCGCCCGCCTTGCCCAACATTAGCGCGTCAACCGTGGATACTTGGGCGATCGCCGGTGCTTGAAGCACTACTAGCATTAGCACGATTGCCACAGTTGATGAAAAAAGAAGCAGGTTCCTACTTCGGTTCATAACGTGCCTCCTTTTGAGGTTCAACACCCAGCGGCCCTGCGCACGCCGCCGTTTCATCCACTTCAGTCTAGTGATCAGACAGGGCAATACCACTCCGCTTGATCCCGCAGTTTCTTCGGCGAAGTACCTTATTACAAAGTGAGCGCAGGAAGGCTCGTACTACGCCGGTGAGGGTGAGGGATTGGCGTGTCATTGCGTGGGTTTCATCATGAAATTACGGGAATCACCTGATAGCGAGAGAAAGTGGGAGGCTTGTAATTTAGCAATCAGACGAAGTGGCGCATTCGGGGACCCCAAGAAATGGGTCACTCGCCAGGCCGGTTGCAAGTGGCCTGGGGAGTGAGTCAGTTCCAAGGTCCCCGAAGATTTTGGTAGCGAAAAACTGATGACCGGCGTCTGAACCGGATAACTAGAACGGAATATCCTCGTCGGTAATCCCGGTCGGTGCCTGCGACTCATCGTGCTCCGGCCCGCGCTGATCGAGGTTGTTCGCGGTTTTCGACCCTCCACTGCGGCCTCCACCAAATCCACCGCCTTCGCCCTCGCGCTGTCCTCCCACCATAATCAAGTCGTTCACGATGATCTCGGTGCGATAGCGCTTCTGCTGGGTTTCCTTATCGTCCCAGGAGTCGTAGTGAATGCGGCCCTCGATGTAAACCGTGCGGCCTTTCTTCAGGTACTCACCTGCAACTTCCGCGGTGCGGCCGAAGGCTTTGATGTTATGCCATTCGGTGCGGTCCTGCCAGTTGCCGTCTTTGTCTTTTGCGCGCTCCGTAGTGGCCAGCGAGAAAGTCGCTACTGCCATGCCGCCTTGCGTGTACTTCACCTCGGGATCTTTGCCCAGATTGCCCATCAAAGTTACTCGATTAACGCCTCTTGCCATAATGCCGCTCCTATCGACTGCAGGGGAGTTGATGTTGAGAACTCGAAAGAATATCAGAAAGCCAGACCGGGCTACGGTACGAATATCTTGTACAACATTATGAAAATAACCACCCCGGTAACCGACACATAAAGCCAGATGGGGAAGGTGTAGCGGGCAATCGCCTTGTGCCGGGAGAAGTTGCCTTGCAGTGCACGATAGAGCGTTACCAGGATAAAAGGCACCACGACAACGGCCAGGAAGGTATGCGACACAAGAATGGAGAAGTACACCGGCCTCCAGAGGCCTTGTCCCTGGAAATGCGTCACTCCGGCGCGGAGCACCAGGTGGTAATAGAGGTAGGAAGCCAGAAACAAGGTCGAAGTCACAAAGGCCGCCAGCATGAACCGTTTGTGGATTTCGCGCCGGCCGCTCTTGATCGAGTAGTATCCGGCGCCAATCAGCACCGCACTGGTGCCGTTAAGGAAGGCATTCAGGGCCGGGAAGAATATGGAAGTTATCTGCATCGGTTGGGAGACTCTTGAGGGTAAGCCTGATGTCCGCAGGGGCTAAGGCCCTTGTTTAGGACCGTGCGACACGACGGAAGTCGTGCCCAGACTCGTTGTCGTCGCGGGCGCGTGCTTTCCGATCGGCCTACCCCGCCGACCTTGTCGTCCGCCGGTTTGCCGCCAGGAAGCACAAACCGAACATCACCAGCGCGAAAACCGCCAACACCAGAAGATTCACATTCAGCGGCAAACTCCCGGTCAATTCCGCCTGATAAAGCAGCATGCGCAGCGCATCAGTCCCATACGTCAGCGGATTGATCCGCATCAGCACCCGGATCCACAGCGAAGCCCCGGAAATCGGGAACATCGAACCCGACAGCAGCCACAGTGGAATCAGAAACAGGTTGATCACCGCGTGAAATCCCGCGGTTGAGTCCATGGGCCAGGCGATCATGAAGCCCAAGGCTGTCAACGAAAACGCAACCAGAAAAATTACGGCCACGGTTAGCAGCAAGCTCAAAATCGAAAAGTGGATTCCCAGGAACGGCGCGAACAGAAGGAAGAGTAATCCTTGAAGCGTCGCCAGAGTGGCCCCGCCCACGACTTTCCCCAGCACAATAGCCGATCGGCTCACGGGAGCCACTAGCACCGATAGCAGGAACCCCTCTTTGCGGTCTTCAATCACCGACATCATGGTGAAAATGGCGGTGAAGAGCACGATCATGATCAGCGCGCCCGGAAAGAAATAAACGAGGTAGTGTTGCCCGCCCGCGCCACTCGAGCGAAACGAAGTGCCGAATCCTGATCCGATCACTACCCAGAACAACAGCGGCGACGCGATCACGCCGATCACACGGCTGCGCTGCCGGTAAAAGCGCACAATCTCGCGCCACCACAGAGAAACCGAGGGCAGCAAGATGCCGACGCGCGCGGGAGAGTGCAGGGCAGTTGTCGGTAAGGTTGTGGTATTCGTAGCCATAAAAACCAAAAATCCACCACAGAGGCACTGAGACATAGAGAAGAAGAGTCTCAATACTTAATATTCTCTGTGGCTCCTGTGCCTCAGTGGTTAGTTCTTCTGTTCCTGCTCCGTCCAGAATCGGTGTCCCGTCCTTCGGATGAACACGTCTTCCAGGCTGGGCTTGTGCACTGAAACCCCTTCGATCTCGCCCGGGAACGCCTCAACCACGTCGGTCACGAAGCGATGTCCTTGTTCAATTTCCAACCTGACTCTGCCGTCGATCACCGCAGCTGGCACGCCAAATCTCCGCTCGATATGCTGCGCCAGCATGTTGGGATCGTTCGCCTCCAGCAGGATCACGTCGCCACCGATTTCGCTCTTCAGTTCTGCTGGCGTACCCCGGGCGACCACGTTTCCTTCGGCGTAAATGGCCAGGCGGTCGCAACGCTCGGCCTCTTCCATCAGGTGCGTGGTCACCAGCACCGACACATGCTCTTCGTTGCGCAGCATGTGGAGGTACTGCCACAGATCGCGCCGCGCACCCGGATCCAACCCGGTCGTCGGCTCATCCAGCAGCAGGACCGATGGATGGTGCAGCAGTCCCTTCGCTAGCTCTAACCTGCGCTTCATGCCGCCAGAAAACGTTTCTGCCCGCTCTTTCGCCCGATCAGTCAATCCGACGCGCGCCAGCATCTCGGCGACTCGGTTCCTCAGTGCTGTGCCATGCAGGCCATACACGTTACCGATCAGCATCAGGTTCTCTTCGGCCGACAGCTTTACATCGATACTTTGTTCCTGAAAAACCACGCCGATCTCGCGACGCACACGCCCGGGGTCTTTCGCGACGTCATATCCCATGATCAGTGCCCGCCCGGCTGATGGAACAATCAGCGTCGACAAAATTCGAAAGGTTGTGGTCTTGCCGCTGCCATTCGGACCGAGGAGCCCGAAAATCTCCGCCGGACGCACCTGCAATGAGACGCCCGCCAGGGCGGTGCGATCGTCATATTGGTGCCGCAAATTCTGCAGTTGAATGACAGGGGATGCACCCGTGCTTAGCGGTGCGTCGATCGAAGACGATTCTGTTTCAGGAATTGCAGTCCTGGAATTCACGATTACTTCTATTCTAAGCCGGCCGATTCAGCATCATCAGCGCGAACAGCAACGGCAGATACAGGACCGTCGCTTGCAGGAGCTGACGGGCACGAGCTTTGGACTCGGGCGCAACCGGAGCGAGCTTCATCGTTGCCATGCGCAGGCTGCACCACAGAAGAGCGCTGCTCAACACAGCAGCTCCGCCAAGGTAGAGCCATCCGCTCATGCCGAGCAGGGTTGGAGTCAGCGTCACCGGTACCAAGGCTAGCGAGTACGCTACAATCGCGCGGATGGTTGAGCGTCCGTCGCTTTCCACCACCGGCAGCATGCGCACGCCTGCATTCTCATAGTCCTCGCGATACAGCCAGGCGATGGAATGGAAATGCGGAAACTGCCAAAAGAACATGATGGCGAAGAGCACAATGGCTTCCGAATCGATGCGTCCGCGCACTGCTACCCATCCCAGCAAAGGCGGCATCGCACCGGGAAACGCGCCCAGGAACGTGCAGATCGGATGCACCTGCTTCATGGGCGTATAAACCATCAGGTAGCAGGCCGAGGTGAGGGCCGTCAGCGTTGCCGCCTGCCAGTTTGTGGTGAGCCAGAGATACACAACTCCGCCGACCGTCATACCGAGAGCCACGACAGACGCATGTGCCACGCTCAGGCTCTTGGTTACCAGCGGGCGCATCGCCGTACGCCTCATGCGCGCGTCCAGGTCACGCTCCATGACCTCGTTCATCGCTGCCGTTCCGCCGCTCACCAATCCAATTCCGACGAGGGCATGGAAAACTGTCCAGGACAGTGACGGAATCCCCGATTTCGCCGCGGCCAGAAAGGCTCCGCACCACGCCGTCATCATGATCAGCGTTGTCACCCGTGCCTTCACCAGCACGGAGTAATCGCGCATCAGCGTACTCACGCTGATGCGAGGAATCGCCAACGGCTGGGTCGCTGAGCTCATGCGGCAACGGCCTTTCGCGGCATCGAACTCCCGACGGCTTCGCGCGCTCCCCGGCTAATCATGCGATGTGTTTGAATCGCCAGAACAACCGCTGTCGCCAGGACGATGGCGCCACCTGCTACGTGCGCCACAGTACTGAGCACGATCCAGATAGTCGGTTGCGGCGGATTCAGCATCCAGATGAGACGACTCACATACGCGGCGAATCCCAAACCCAGCTGCACCATCAGCAGGGCGAGAATCAACTGTGCCGGACGGCGCAACTGCACTACACCGGTGTAGCGAGTCAGCATGCGGACGACCGTCCAGCAGAGAAGTGTGGTCACAACGCAGGCGCCGATCAGGTGAGGCAGCAAGCGGACTCCGGTGTGTCGAAAGGCCGCACCCAAAATAAGCTGCACCCAGACACACGCCGCCGAGGCTGCGGTCAGCGCCGGCGTACTCGGCCAATGCCCTGTTTCCTGTATTGGTGCCGCGTCTTGTAACCAAGCCTTGCTCGTAAACAGGGCCACCGCAACCACCGCACAAAAGAGGGTTTGTGCCAATGTGGCGTGCCCAGTTGAAATGTACCAGGGCAAGCCGAGCAAGACGGTCAATCCCCCCAGAATGGCCTGGCCAAACCAGGCAGCGAGGGCAATCCAGCCTAGTGCCTTCATCCAACTACGCAGGTCAACTCGCTGAGTCCAGATAGCCAAGATCACCAGGAGAATCCCGACGAAGCCTGCAAACATGCGGTGGCCATGCTCGTACTTCACCAGGCCGACCATGGGCGGAATCTTGTACAGTGAGCCGAACGACGTCGGCCAGTCCGGCACGGATAGCCCAGCAGAGTTGCTCGTCACCAGGGCTCCCAGGACAATGAGCAGCAACGTCATCCATGCAACAAACACCGCGAAACGGTGGTACGCCCGGTTGTACGGAATCGTCCGTAAAGTCAGAATCGGCTCCTGTTGATGCTGGTTTCGCGCGACGCTACCCCGCGTCAGCCGAACCAGTCGCTATTCAATGATTGCCGTGGATGTGTCAGTCGCCCGGTTGCGTCGCGGCCGCTCGATTCTCGAAGATTGGCCGACGCGCTATTGTATCAAACGGTTTGTGACGAAGGTGCCTGCCGCGGGCACCCAAATTAACATTGCAAGGCAAGGGAAAAGGAGGGCGAACATCGGCTTATAGCTGCAGCCGGACTGGCACCTGATAACGGAGAACTGACAACTCCGCTACAACTCCGCCTCCCTCGTCACTGGTGCAGGCACAGGAACGGTTTGCAGCGCTTCGATCACCGCATCGGCGAATTTACTGGTGCTGGCCGTTCCCCCCACATCGCGGGTGACATACTTCCGCTCGGTATAGACATGTCCCAATGCCGCATTAATGTGGTTAGCCGCATCGTGCTCGCCGAGGTGGTCGAGCATCAGCACCGCCGAGCGCAGCACGGCGGTCGGATTAGCGATGTTCTTCCCAGCAATGTCCGGCGCCGACCCGTGCACTGCCTCGAAAATTGCGCAATCCGTGCCGAAGTTCGCGCCCGCTACCAGACCCAACCCGCCTACGAACGCCGAGCACAAGTCCGAGACGATGTCGCCATAGAGGTTTTCCAGCAAAAGCACATCGTATTGATACGGGTTCATCACCAACTGCATGCACGTGTTGTCCACGATGTGCTCGCCGTAGGTGATTTCCGGATAACTGCGCGAGACAATTCGGGAACAACGGATGAACAGCCCGTCCGACATCTTCATGATGTTGGCTTTGTGGATGGCGTGGATCCGCTTGCGCTTGAACTTGCGCGCGTACTCAAAGGCGAACTTGGCGATGCGCGTCGAAGCCTTTTCGGTGATGATCTTGAGGCTCTCGACCACCCCGGGCACCACTTCGTGCTCGATTCCCGAATACAGCCCTTCCGTGTTCTCCCGCACCACGATCAGGTCCACACCTGGATACTTGGTGGGCACACCCGGCAGGTTGATGATGGGGCGGAAATTGGCAAACAGCTCGAACTTCTTTCGCAGGGCTACGTTGATGCTGGAAAACCCGCCGCCCACAGGAGTCGTCACCGGACCTTTGAGCCCGGTATGTGTGCGCTCAATCGACTCGGTCAGTTCCTTTGGAATGTACTCCTGGTACTTGGCGTAGGCTTCGGCGCCCGCCTCATAACTCTCCCAGTTGAACTTAACGCCGGTCGCTTCCAGGATTCGGACGGTCGCTTGCACCACCTCCGGCCCAATGCCATCGCCCGGAATCAATGTGACTGTATGTGCCATTCGGTGCTACTGCCTAATTCACGATCTTCGACTTTGCAGCTGTAGTTTCTTTAGTATCCAGCAATTCCTTCAACTCTTCCATGAACTCCCTTACGTCCTTGAAGTCCAAATACACCGACGCGAAACGAACGTACGCCACCTTATCAATCCGCTTCAGCCGATTCATGATCAACTCGCCGATTTCGCTGGCCTTTCGTTCCCGCTCGGCGGAATCGACCACCAGCCCCTCGGCGTCATTTACGATCTGCTCCAGCTTGCTCATCGATACTGGCCGCTTTTCGCACGCCCGCAGCAGTCCGTTCAAGACTTTCTGCCGCTCAAACTTCTCGCGACGGCCGTCTTTCTTGATGACCATGTAAGGGATCTCATCGATCCGTTCGTAAGTCGTGAACCGCTTCTCGCACTTCAGACACTCACGGCGTCGGCGGATCGACTCGCCTTCCTTGCTTTCGCGCGAGTCGACCACCTTGTCGTTTTCAAAGCCGCAGAAAGGACACTTCATGGATCGGGAAAACGCGACCAGAACCTGAGCCGCGCTTCGAATTGTAGCAGGCGAATCTTTCACTACGCAGATTAGGCGGGAGGTGATGGCTATCCCCGCTTTGTCAGTTTTTCGGAGAGTGTCCTGGCCAAGTCTGCGTCGCTGGTGTCGTAACTGAGGAAGATCTGCAGCGAGCTCGGCGAGGAGACTCTAGCGCTGGTAGCGAGGCCGTCCACCGGAAACATCGCAGTTAGTCGCTCAGTTGCGCCTCTGCCTTCTCTTCTGCTTCCGCCACCGCTCGCAACGACAAACGCTCGCGATGGGCGAGCAGCAGACCCATCGGTATCACCGACATAAACGTACATAGCCAGATCAGCATTCCGCAACTGGTGGCGATCTCCGGAGGGATCCCAAAGGCCTTGGAACTACTCAGCAGGTTGATGGTCGCCAGCTGCGATCCTCCACCCACTCCCGGCAGTTGCAGCAGGGACCCAAACATGGCGGCCACCATCAGCACCAGCAGGCTGCCCAAACCCATTTCGGCGAGTACACCCGAGTAAGCGTGAGTTAGCAACCAATACGCCCCGGCCACGACCCACCACATCGCCAACGACAACACGGACAACTGCAGGAACGAGGCTCCATCGCGAATGATCTGCAGCCCGTCGGTAAACGACACGACCCTCCCATGCAACGCATGCGCAAACGTCGGGCTGCCCGGCTCGAAGCGCCGCTGCAAACGGTTGGCAATCTGGTATCCCGACTTCCTGAGTTTGATGGCGAGTACGGCCAGCACCACGATTACCGCAAGGAAGACTACCGCCGCAACATGAATTTCGTAGGGAAAGCGGCGATTAGGCAGGGTATTCCACAGAGGGTCCCCACGGAATGCGAAGATCACGAACATGACGGCAACTGTTGCCAGGTCGAACACCCGTTCCATAAGCCACACACCAACCTGCGAGGAAAACGTCAGCTTCTCCTTGCGTGCAATCAGGAATGGACGCACCATCTCCCCGGGCCGACCCAGCAGGGCCAGAGCGGCAAATCCGATGAATTGCGGCGCCAGCATCCGTTTCGTTGTCGTTTCGCAGAGCGGCTTCAGAAAGATGCGCCAGCGGGCGGCACGCAACGCGTACGCCAGGTAGGTCAGCAACACTGAACCTGCGATGTAGGTCCAGTGCACATGACTCGTATTTTCCCAGAATGTTGCCCAGTCGAACTTCTTCCATGCATGCACTTGTATGTAGACCAGCAGGCAGAGCACGCCCAGCAGAAGCACAGTCATCAACGTATGTTTTTTATTCATGAGGAAGCTTGCCGGAGAATTGGAGCGGTTCTGCTGAAAAGACAGCCATCGAAGTGCAATCTTGGAAGCCGGTTCAACGGCCGCCGCCACGGTTGACCGTGTCTGGTTGCGAGGCGGGATTGTCGGATGCGACTCGACGCGCACGCGGCTGCCTCGAGGCAGCCGTCTTTTTGCGGTTGTAATCCAGGATCACACGCCTGACGTAGGCACGAGTCTCGTTGTAGGGCGGTACGCCACCGTATTGCTGCACGCGCTGGGGGCCGGCGTTATAGGCTGCCAGCGCCTTGGCAGCATCGCCGTTGTAGCGCAGCAGCAGCTCGCGCAAATAACGCACCCCGCCATCCACGTTGTCCATCGGGTCGAAACTGTCCTTAACGCCCAACGTATTGGCTGTCTCCGGCATCAGCTGCATCAATCCTTGGGCCCCTTTGCGGGAGACCGCGCGTGGGTTATTTCCGCTCTCGGCCCGAATCACGCTGGCAATGAAATCGGCATCAATTTGACTGCGCTCGCTGGCGTCGCCGATGATCGACGTAAGGTCTGCTGCTTTCGCCTTCGCCACGTCTGGTTCAGGTGGTGCCGCCTCGTACCCATCGATTTCTGCAGTAGCAATATCCACATATCCTGCATCCGAGCCGCTGCCCAGATATAGTCTCGTGGTCTCGCCTTGAGTTTCGCGCCACTCGTGCCGGATGCTGAAGCCATTGCGCAGATTCGCCATCTCTGCGGCGCGCAGTTGCGTCGTCAGTAGGGCTATGAGTCCGACTTGAATCGCTTTACGCATTCAGCATTGCCGCATTTGCTGCCAGCACTTTGTCCAGCACCGCCGCCACTCCATGCTCATCGTGGTGCAGCGCCACCGTCCAGCCATTCCTCTTCAACTGGTCGCAGGCATTGCCCATGATCACCGGATGTCCGGCAAACGTCAACATTTCCACATCATTGTAATTGTCGCCGATAGCCATGACCTCTTTGCGGTCCAGCCTTCTTTGCTTTGCCCAGCGTTCCAGCGCGTGTCCCTTCGAGCATCCCGCATTGAGGATATCCACAATGCATAGGTCACGAAAGTCGTACTGCGTTCGCAGGGCGGTGAATTCCGCCCGAAACTGCAGCGTATCCAACTCCATCTGTGCCTGGCTCATCAACTGTACCGGCCCGCAGAACATCGCCTGAATCGGGTCCTCCATCAGAGCTTTCTCGATCGGCTGCACATATTCGATGAACGGCGCATTCTTCTCCATCCATCGCTGAATGACGCCGTAGAGTTGGTCATGATTTTCGCAGATAATCGCTCCCCTGGCCGTCCGGTCGAAGGTCAGCACCATGTAATTGCGGTACTTGCTCATGGCCAACGCCAGCTTGATTGCTGTTTCCTTTGGCAGCAGGTCGCGATGAAACGTCTCGCCACGCGTGGAACGGGTTACGGCTCCATTCGAGCTGAACATCCAGAGATCGAACCCCAGCGACTTGGCAAACGGCAGCGCGAAATCATGTCTCCGGCCCGTGCCCAGGACGATCTCAATGCCCGCCTCGTGGGCGCGCCACAAGGCATCGCAATTTTCTTGCGAAAGCTCCACCTTGGAGTTCAGCAGGGTGCCATCCAGGTCGATGGCGATCAGGCGGATGGGACGCTTCACGTCAACATTTTAGCAATCCGGTAATTTTGTCGGGTTACGAAATCATCCACGCTTTCCAGTTAATACGCATAATAAAAACCGGTTTGCCCCTCGTCGCAAAGCATCATAAAGTAACAACACGATGGAGTTGCGCAAGGATCCCATTACCCGTTCCTGGGTTATCACCGGAGATGACCAGGAACCTGCTCGCGGTAGCGAATTCCTGTGTCCTTTCTGCCCCGAGTCCGGCCAGCAGATTCACATTCTGACCTCCATGCCCACGGTCAACGGCAACCCTTGGTCGGCGCTGGCCGTCGTCCACCCCAATCCCCTCTATCGGGTGGAAGGCGATCCCAGCCGTGCCGGCAACGGTCTCTACGACACCATGCAACCCGTCGGAGCCCACGAGGTCATCGTCGAGAACGCCCGCCACGACCGCCAGCTCTGGAATTCCGACGACCGCGAGATCGAGCAGTATCTTGCGCTCTGCGCCCAGCGAATCATCGACCTCAAGAAAGATGGCCGCTTCAAGTACGTAAGCGTTTTCAAGAACCACGGCACAAGCGCCGGACAGGAGTTCGACCACCCCACCTCGGAGATCGTGGCCACAACCTTCGTCCCTCGCCGCGTTCTCTACGAGTTGCGCGCCGCTCGCGAACACTATCGTGCTAAAGAGCGCTGCGTCTTCTGCGACATATTTGCCCAGGAGTTAAAGCAGAACAAGCGTGTGGTCGAGGTCCGCGGCGACTACCTCGTCGCCTGCCCTTACGCCTCGCGAACGCCTTACGAAACGTGGATCGCGCCCCGTGTCCACGAAGCCTACTTCGAGCGCGTGCCCAGCCGCTCCGGTGCCTTGCGCGACCTCGCCGCGCTTCTCCGGCGAACGCTTTACCGGATTCACACCATCGCCGACGGCTTCCACATGGTGCTGCACACCTCGCCCAACACGCAGCACAAGTCCGAGACGCTCGGCTACTGGAGGACCATCGACGACGACTATCACTGGCACATCGAAATTCTTCCCATCCTCGGATCCAAGGCGAAGTCGTACACCTTCAAAGAGGTTTACGCCTCACCGGTCAGCCCCGAATCCGCAGCCGCTAGTCTTCGCCAGCGCCCAACAGAGCCCTAGTTTTTGGCAGAGTACAATCGGCGAATTGGGAGCCTCTTGTGACCGTCCGCCGTGTAAAAGCCTACACTGCCCAGACAGGCTACGTTTACGAGTACTACTTCGTCGGCAAGAGGCCTGCACTTCCAGACGAGCCGCTTGCACCAGCCACCGAGTACGTCTTCGATGTCAGCTCTGATCGCAAATTCGTTTTCGCCGTCAGCATATTTCTCCCCGCACAGGCCGTCGCGAACTTCTCCTTGGAGCACGGCCGCGCTCTCAGCGAAGCTGAACAATATGCCGCCGCCAAACTTCGTCTGTTACAGGCCTTCGACGACGTTCCCGACATGCTGCAGCACGGCCGCCGCCTCGCGCTCGATGCCGACGCGCTCGCCCAACTCCTCGCCTCCGTGGGTATCGACTGACGCCCATCACGCGTCGGCTATCGCCATATTGGCGAGTAAGAATTCTTCATGCCCGATAGTTGCTGAACCCATTTGGCTAGTTGCCGTGGCCCTGGTTAGTGGCGGCTGAAGGTGCTCCTGATAGTGCACCAGAAAGACCGTTGAGCTAAAAGCGAAGCAAAAAAAAAGAGAAAAGGGAACCACACCTAAGCGCTCACCTCTTAACCTGCAGAGAGTCGAATCGACAGACTCGGGCTACACTAACATTGGATAAGGGAATACCCGTGTTCACTGAACTGCCACCCCAAAACCGCAGGCGCCGGGACTTCTCTCTGCTGGTCTCCTTCATGCTTCACGTTGCATTCTTATTGATGTTGGCGCATCGTGCTGCGCCAGTCTTCGTGATGCCATCCGATGTGGCGCTCGGCACGCCCGGCTCGTCCGGCAGCGTGGTGTACCTCGCTCCCTTAGGCCCGGAAAAAGCTTCAACGCCCCAGCCAAAACAGAAGTTGGCTCTCAACAAACCGAAGCTGCAGCTTCGTAGCCTCCCTGTGCCGCCTCCCTTCAAACAGCAAAATGAAAACCCAGCTCCGTCCGCCGGCTCGGAGGAGACTGCCATGGCAGGTTCGCCTTACGGCGCACGCATCCCCGGAGCGCCGCTCACTGGCCATGAGATCATTCCCGCCCTCCCGCAGGTGTTTCCGGATCCGGCAATCACCAGGGCCGACCTTCCCGCTGGAGTTGAAGGCGACGTCGTCGTCGAAGTCACCATAGACGAACGCGGCAATGTGGTTGAGCTCAAACTGATCCGCGGCATCGGATACGGCGTCGAAGAACGCGTTCTCGCCACTCTTCGCAAATGGCGCTTCAAACCGGCTTCTAAGGACGGTGTCACCATCGCCTCCCAGCACATTGTCACTTTTCATTACCCCAGTTGACGTAACTGCCACCGCCTCTGTGACATAGGTCACACTCCGGGGTGACTGCCATACTCCGCCCCTACCGTCACCTGTTTATACTGGGTCTTACAGGAGCGAATAGACGACCCATACTTGCGGGTCCGTGGGGTTATGCCTCTAGTCTGGCTGCGAGTTGCGGTGGCATTCTATGCGGTTGGCTTGCTCTACTCCCTGTTTTTACTGGGGAACAGGGGCAACTGGCTTTCCCGCATTGTCGAGCCCGCCGTCGGCTTTGGCCTCATCTTTCACTTCGTATCCCTGGTGGAATACACCGTCCTAATTGGCCGGCTTTCCTGGGCTTCCATTCATTACTCCGAATCGCTATTGGCTTTCGTGGCGATGGTGGTGTTCTTCATCTTCTTCGTGGGATACCGCACCACTTCGCCCGGCATCGTCATCTTTCCCATTGTTTTCCTCCTCACCTTCGCTTCCGCCATGGGGCAAAGGCCCGTGGACTTCACCTCGCCCGCACTGCGCAGCAGTTGGATCTTCGTGCACGTGGTCATGATCTTCACCGGCTACGCCGGCCTGTTTCTCAGTTTCGGGGCCAGCCTGCTGTACCTTATGCAAGAGCGGGCGCTGAAATCCAAGAGTACGGACGGTTTGTTGCCGCTGCCGTTGCAGACCATCGACGACATCGGTTACCACTCTTTGCTCTTCGGTTTCCCCTTCATGACCTTCGGCCTGATTGCCGGCTCGGTCCTTGCCATCGGCAAATATGGCCCATTCTTCTTCACCGACCCCAAGATCCTGCTCTCCTTCATCATGTGGGTGGTGTACATGCTGCTGCTGTACACCCGCTGGAGTTCAGGCTGGCGCGGTCGGCGTGCAGCGCTTCTGGCGACCATCGCATTCGTGGTCGCTCTTGGAGTGTGGGCCGCTAACAGCTTCAGCCGCGTGCATAGGTTCCCGCCCTTATGAACCTCATCGTCATTGGCGTGAACCATCAGACAGCTCCCGTTGAGGTGCGCGAACAGTTCACCATTTCCGAAGCGCGTCTGCCTGAAGCGGTGAAGACGTTGGCCGCTCAGCCCGGCATCGAAGAGGCGATGATCGTCTCCACCTGTAATCGGGTCGAGCTCATTGCTCGCACCAAAGACGCCGACGCTAATCTGGACGGCTGCCTCAAAAAGATGTACGGCGTCGATGCTCAGTCGTATCGCAAATATCTGTATGAATATCGCGAACGTGACGCCATCCGCCATGTGTTTCGCGTCGCGTCCAGCCTGGACTCGATGGTAGTCGGCGAGCCGCAGATTCTCGGGCAGGTGAAGGAAGCCTACGCTACGGCCCGCGCGGTCGGTGCACTCAATTCCCAACTCGATGCCCTATATTCACGCGCCTTTGCGGTCGCCAAGCGAGTGAGGACCGAAACCGCGATCGCGACCTCAGCCGTTTCTATCGCTTCAGTCGCTGTCGAGCTGGCCCAGAAGATCTTCGGCAACCTGGAAGGGAAAAGCGTTTACCTTGTCGGTGCGGGCAAGATGTGCGAGCTTGCCGCTCGTCATCTGCTTGCCCACGGAGCCACGAAGCTCTACGTCGGCAATCGCACTTACGAGCGCGCTGCGGCGCTAGCCAAGAAGTTCAACGGCGAGCCAATCAGCTTCGACCATCTTTACGAGACGGTTGATCGCGCCGACATCGTCATCAGCTCTACGGGGGCGCCGCATACTATCTTCCGCAAGGAGCATGGCGAGCGTTTCCTGGCAAGGCGCAAGAACCGGCCCATGTTCTTCATCGACATCGCTGTGCCGCGCGACGTCGATCCGGAGATGAATAAGCTCGACGGCATCTTCGTGTACGACATTGACGACCTGCAGCAGGTGGTGGCTTCACACATTTCCGACCGCCGCGCCGAGGCCGATCGCGCTGAAGCCATCGTGCAACTCGAGGTCGATAAGTTCCAGGCGCGCTTGCAAACCCTTGATGTCGTGCCGACCATCGTTTCATTGCAGGAACACCTCGAAACTGTGCGACAGGCTGAGATCGATCGCGTTCGCGGTCGCTTGGGCATGCTGACGCCCGAACAGGAGATGGCCATCGAGGCGCTTTCCCGCGGCATCATCAACAAGATCATGCATACACCGATTACCACCCTTAAGAGCGCGGCGCGGGAATCGTCCGAGTCGACGACAATCGTTGATCTGGTCCGCAAACTCTTCAATCTGCGCGATACTCGCAAATCTGAGAGCGAAACGAGCGATGCCGAACTGAGTGCAAAGTCCGGAGGGCGAGGCTGATGGCACGCCTGCGAATTGGTTCCCGGGGCTCGCAACTGGCACTCTGGCAGGCCAACCACATCTCGGCGCTGCTGCAAGAGCGCGGTCATCAGGTCGAGATCGAGATTATCAAGACTACCGGGGACAAGATTGTCGACGTGGCGCTCGCACAGGTCGGCACAAAAGGGATGTTCACCAAGGAGATCGAGGAGGCGCTGGCGGAAGGGCGAGTTGATCTTGCAGTGCACAGCCTGAAAGACCTGCCGACCGAATTGCCCCCGGGATTCGAGATCGTTGCTATCACCGAGCGCGTCAATCCGCGCGATGTTTTCCTATCGGTCAATTACGACTGCCTCGATGCGCTGCCAAAGGGCGCCAAGATTGGCACCAGCAGCTTGCGGCGACAGGCGCAGCTCAAGGCTTTTCGTCCCGACCTCGTCATCTATCCGTTACGCGGCAATGTCGATACGCGCGTGCGCAAACTGGAGCAGGGCGACTACGACGGCATCATTCTTGCTGCGGCAGGATTGACGCGACTCGGCAAGACGCAACTGGTGAAGGAGTATCTGTCCGAGCAGTTCATGTGTCCGGCTGCGGGACAAGGCGCATTGGGTATTGAAATCCGCCAAGGCGATCTGGCCATGCAAAAGCATCTGCGGTTCCTCAACAATGCTGACGCCCGAGCTGCGACCGTCTGCGAGCGGGCGCTGCTCAACAAGCTCGGCGGCGGATGTCAGGTTCCCATCGGGGCCTTTGCCGAGATGAAGGACGGCAGGCTGCATCTCACTGGAGTCGTCGCCCGGCCTGATGGGTCCGACATACTGCGCGAGCAGCAGAGTGGAACCGATCCGGTTGCGCTCGGCGAGCTGGTCGGGGAAATGCTGTTGCGTCGCGGCGGCGACAAGATCCTGGAAGACGTGTACAGCGAGTCGTCGATTGTTCCGCAACAGCCGTAATCAACATGGCCACCAACCAGCCACTCTCGGGTTGTCGGGTTGTTGTGACGCGCGCAAGGAAGCAGGCGGGCGCCCTGTCGTCCTCACTGAAAGAACTGGGCTGCGAGGTCATGGAAATTCCTTTCATCGAGATCCACAAGCCTTCCTCGTACAAGCCTCTCGACACTGCGCTACGAAATCTCGCTGAATACGACTGGCTCATTCTTACCAGTGTGAACGGCGTCGAAGCCGTGTTCGAGCGAATAAAGAAGCTGAAGGTCGCGGGGTCAGTGCTCGCGCAGCTCAAGATTGCAGCCATCGGGCCGGCAACAAAATCTGCGATCGAGAAGCCTGGCCTAACTGTCGCTGCCACGCCGAAAGAGTACGTCGCAGAATCGGTAGTCAACATGCTGCAGACACAAGTGAAAGGGAAGCGTGTGCTGCTGGTGAGGGCGAAGATTGCACGCGACGTGATTCCGCGCGAGCTGCGCAAGGCAGGCGCAATCGTCGATGTCATCGAAGCGTATGAAACCGTTGCGCCAAAGTCTTCGGAACGAAAGCTGCGGGCAGTGCTCAAGGGCGATCGCAAGCCGCATGCGATCACCTTTACGAGTTCCTCGACCGTAAAGAACTTTGTCGGGTTGCTCGGCCTGCGAAGCGCACGCGCAGCGCTGAAGAAGCGCGCGCCGAATCACGGAGTTCACACGGCATCCATTGGCCCGGTGACTTCGGCGACGCTCCGCGAATTCGGCTTGCCTGTCGATATCGAGGCCAAGAGTTACGACATTCCAGGATTGGTCGCAGCCATTGTCGAGTACAGGAAGAACATCCGCTAGCGCGTTCGTTTGTGCCGCCCGCGGAAGCCGGCTCTAATTCTTGCTACTGCCTTTGCGCGGGCGCAGGCCCAGGGCGCAAACAAGTTCCACCTGGCAGGCTCGCTCGCTGTCTGACATTGTCAGACTATCGGGTTTTGCCAACTGACCACTAACAGCTACTCATAAATCGAGCATCCGCAGCCGGGCGACGGCACCCGCACCTTCAAGAAATCCGAGACGCGGCGCCAGGCATCGCTTAGATTCTCGATGCGCGCCAACTGATGGCCTTCATCGTCGTAGATTTTCAACTGCACAAAACCGCCGTTTTTCTTGATCGCCGCAGCGACTTGTTCAGCCTCGGACTTCGGGCAGCGTGCGTCGTTACCGCCGGCTAACAAGAGCAGCGGCGCGTTGATGCGGTCGATGAAATTAATGGGTGAGCGGTCGGCATAGAGCGCCTTGTTTTCGACCGGGTCACCCATAATGGCGATATCGGTCTGGCGGACGTTGGGATCGGCGTTGGCCAACTCGGTCGTCCAGTTCACGAAGGGAAAGATCGAGATGCCTGCCGCCCACATCTCCGGAGCCTTGGTGAGGGCCATCATCGTCAGGTAGCCGCCATAGCTGCTGCCCATGACGGCAATCTTTCCTGCGTCAACGAAGGGCGACTTCTTGATCCAGGCAGCAGCGTCGAGCACGTCGTTCAAATCGCTTCCGCCCAGGTCGTGATCGTTGGCGCTCATGAATTCCTTGCCGTAGCCGCTGGAGCCGCGGTAGTTGGGGGCAATGACGAGGTATCCCTGATTGACGATGTACTGCACAAAGGTATCGAAGCCGTCGACGAACTGGAGCGATGGGCCGCCATGCACATAGACGATGGCAGGGAACTTTCGGTCGGGCTGGATATTGTTCGGCACGTACACGAACGCCGAGATGGTGACTTTTGCATCCCGGCTGGGGAGGTGGACGAGGTAAGGACTCACCAGGTCGGCAGTGCGGACGCCACCGACGAGCGCATAGGTGATCTGCTGTGACCGGCGCGAGGCGAGGTCGAAGACCCATGCATCATTGGGTGCTTCGCCGCCCTCGTGGAAGTACAGCAGCTTCGCCGCGTCGGAGGAGTAAGGGCGAGGATTTCCACCAAGAGTGTTGACACCGTTCTTCAACGGCAGGGCCTGGGCCTGGTGAGTGGCGACATCGTAGCTGAAAATCGCGGTCTGGCCGTCAACGTTCGCAGTCCAGCAAACGGAGCGACCGTCGGGAGAAAAACTCCCGCTGCGGGCTTCCCACTTGTCGTTGGTAAGCCAGTCGGTCTTGCCGCTGGCGATATTGAGAAGACCCACGTTCCAATACCCGTTCTCGGCATCGGAGGTGATAAGGGCAGTCTTGCTATCGGGGGAAAGGTCGGTAGCGAAGTAGAGGTGTTCGCCGGTGTGGGGTGTGAGGTTCCGGCCTTTAGCGCTAGCCACATCGAACAGGAGGATGTTGGAGTCCTTGGCGTCGGCGCCGACCTGAGTGACGGCTAAAGACTTTCCATCGCCGGCAAAAACCGGGAGGAGATTGGAGAGGCCGGGGGGAGTGTTCTGGGTGATGGGGCGTACACGGCGGGAGTACACGTCCATCAACTCGACCTCGTAACTGGCGCCGGATTTCGGTTTGGCAAGGTAGGCGATTTGCTTGCTGTCGGGTGACCAGACGGGCGATTCCTCGGAGATTTCTTTGGTTGTGGTGAGGTTTACGACCTCACCGGTTTTGGGGGAGACAAGGAAGATGTCCCATTGCTCGTTGCCGTCGTAATCAGAGGCGTAGGCGATCCAGTTGCCATCGGGCGACCAGGTGGGCTGCACCTGACGCTGCTGGCTGATGGTGAGTTGGGAGGGCCATCCGCCGGTAGAGGGAACGAGCCAAATGTTGTTACGGCCGCTGATGTTGGAGACGAAGGCGATCTGTTGGCCGTCGGGTGACCAGGTGGTGCCACCAATGTTGCGTGTCATGTAGAGCTTCTCGATGGTGAAGTTCTGCATGTTCTCGACATTGCGGCTCTTTAGCTGGGTAGGGTCGGCGATGGCCGGTTGCGCGAGGCTGATGGATGAGATGGAAAGGACTATGATTCCCACGCTTTCCCAAAACACGCAAAAACGCAGAAATCTCCTGAACGAATCTCTTTGATGACTGTTTAGAATCAATGACTTAGGGGAAGACTGTTCAGAAATGGTTGAGCATGTACGGTTCTTACCTATCCATGTTACAAGCAAGGACTTAGAGCATAACATCACCAGGTCGACGATATGTCCGGGCGTGGGAAGTTGGCAAGCGGCCGTAGCTTTGGCATTTGCATGTGTCTCGTGGGCGAGAGATTCTACTCCACACGGTAGATGGTACGCCGGGAGGAGCTGACGTGGGATAGGGCGCGCGTCACGTCGTGAGGCGAGTAACCAGTAGCCCGACATTTGCCGCTAGTCCGCGGGTTCTTGGTTAGCGGTGGTGGCACGAACGCGGTCTTTAAAATGTGACCAGACGAAGTAGGCGACGCCGGCGAGCAGGATGGCGAGGATGATGCCATCCATGCGGTGGAACCACTGCTTGAGGCGAGGATCTTTGTCCCACTGTTCGCCGAGGCGCATGCCGACGTAGGCCAAGGCGAAGCACCAAGGCCAGGAACCGACAAAGGTGTAGATATGGAAGCGCAGTCGCGGCATGCGCGCGATCCCAGCAGGCAACGCGATGAAGGTGCGGATCACTGGCAGCAGACGCGCGATGAGGACCGCGGGTGAGCCCCAGCGGGCGAAGAAGCGGTCGGCGGTGTTGAGGTCGTGCTGGGTTACGAAGATGTAGTGGCCGTAGCGGAGGGCCAGCGGGCGCCCGCCGAAGTAGCCGATCTCGTAGGCAATCACCGAACCGAGGTTGCAGCCGATGGCTCCCCAAGTGGCGACCCAAAACAGGGAAAGCGGATCGACCGAATAGCGGGCCGCTACTGAGCCAACCACCAATGCCCCGGAGAAAGGCATGATGATTTCCGAGGGCAGGGGAATGCAGGCCGACTCTATCGCCATCAACAACATGATCCCGGGATACCCTATGGTGGAGATAACCCCAACTATCCATCCAGCGACTATTTCAATCAGGTGTCCAATCATCTTTAAGACTTGAGTGCTTCCATGCAACGCTCGATGATTTGAGCGAACCTCAAATCAGACTCCTTGTAAAATTTAGAGGCCGCGAATTCGAACTGCCTCACTAATGATTTGGATAACAACCTCGGTTCCTCCTGAACCCGAGTAAACTTGGCAGGGCTATCATCGCGGTTCACTATCTCGGCAGGGTACCGTTGACCCAGTCTCCGAGCTTGTCTAACGGGCAACGCAGTCCGAGGAAGAACTGGCCGAAAAGAGCGTACTCGGCGCTGACCTGGTCGAAACGCATCTCGTAAATGAGCTTCTTGAATACGAGCGGATCGGCGGAGAAGAGGTCAACGCCCCACTCCCAATCGTCGAAGCCGATGGAGCCGGTGATGATCTGTTGCACTTTGCCGGCGTAACGGCGACCGACCATTCCGTGTTCTTCCATTTGACGCTGCCTTTCTTCGATGGGCAGCAAGTACCAGTTCTTGCCTTCGCCGCGCCGGCGGTCCATCGGATAGAAGCAGAGATAACGGCTGTCAGGGATCCGGGGGAATAGGCGCACGTGCATGGCGGTCTTCTGGCGATCGATGGTTTCCTGTACGGCCTGGTTCCATTCTTCGCTGAGCGGAGCGACGCCGCGATCCGTGAGTTGGCGGAAGAGCTTCACGCTCGAGTCGTAGAGGCTGAGCTCGATGATCGACAAGTACGAGTGCACCGGCTCGAGGTAGCCGCGCAGAGTGGTGCGATCGATAGTGAGTTCGGCTTGGTTGAGGTCGTCGAACGAGTCGCCAAAGTGCACGAATATCAGGTCGCCCTTGTGGCCCAGCATCGAGTAGGCGGCGAATTTGCCTTCCTGCTCGAGCGTTGCGAAGGAGGCTGCGAATTCGCGGGCGATGTGGGATTGGCGCGGGAGCTCGAGTTTGCGCCAATCGGCCCAGCGAAAGCGGAACATCTGGTGCAGCACGCTGTAGCCCTCCAGCGTGAGAGGGACGGCAGGGAGTTCCTTGGTAATCGTGGTTACGTCAGGTGTAGAGGCCATGCGAGGCTCCGCAAGAATTTTCTGTGTCCTGGGCTAACTCCGCTCGGGAATCAATAAGACGGTTTTAGCGCACGGCTGAAGCCGTGCCCCTTCAAAACATTGTATCTGTTCGGGCGGTATACACTGATGCATCACCACGGAGACGATATGGTACGGGGGAACATTCCACGGCAGCCGTCGAAGGCGGGCCGTCAGGATAAGGCGAAGACGGTGCGCGTTGCGACGAAGCCTCGGAAGACAACGGCGAAGAGACTCAGCCAGCCAAAAGACGGCGAAGCAGGTCCTTCGGCTCGTCGCCTTACTCCTCGTTCAGGATCTGGCCAGCCGGCTCCCGCTCCGCTCACGCCAGCTAAACGGCTTGGAGTGAGGCACCCGGCGGGCGGCTATAACCCGCTCGCGTCGGAACGGATTGCGGAGATCTTGCGACGGCTCGATGAGCGCTATCCGAATGTGAAGTGTGCGCTCCACCACAACTCGGCGTGGGAGTTGCTGGTGGCGACCATTCTGTCGGCGCAATGCACGGATGCGCGCGTGAACATGGTGACGCCGGTGCTGTTTAAGAAATATCCGACAGCGGAGCATTTTGCCGCGCTAAAGTCGGAAGAGCTGGAAGACGACATCCGATCCACCGGTTTTTTTCGCAACAAGTCGAGGTCGATTGTGGGCGCCGCGAAAAAGATCGTAAATGACTTCGGCGGCGAGGTGCCGAAGACGATGGAGGAGCTGCTGACTGTTCCGGGCGCGGCGCGCAAGACAGCTAACGTTGTACTGGGGTCGTGGTACGGAGTGGCAGCAGGAGTAGTAGTGGACACGCATGTGCAGCGCATCGCACGGCGGCTGGAACTGACAAAGAACACAGACCCAGGAAAGATCGAACAGGATCTGATGAAGCTGATTCCGCGCGGCAAGTGGATCGATTTCTCGCACCAGGTGATTCATCATGGGCGCGCGATCTGCATTGCGCGCAAGCCAAAATGTGCGGAGTGTCCGCTGGAGAATCTGTGTCACGCTGCGGACAAGACTTGGAGTACGGTGGAGATACACAAGAGCGCGAAGCCGTGAGGGACGAAGGTGAAACGGTTATGTTGTTGTGGTCGCCGCCGTTATTCGGATTCTCGGCCGGCTATGCTGTTTTATTGGTGCGGTTGGATCTGGAATGGCTGGCAGCGACCAGGTGGGCATTTCAGGTTTGCAAGCCGAAGTTCCAGCAGATCGGCAACGCGCAGCTCAGTGGCAGTCCAGCCGCTCATTCCGACCTGGTCGCCCGAGCGGATGAGCGCGGCCGCCTGTTCGGCGCCCATGATTTTTTCGGCAAGTTTGGCGTTGAGTACGCGGGACGTAACGTGTGCTGCTGTGGCCATGATGATTGCTGCCTTTCGGTTGGAAAGACTGAAATTATGAAAACAAGACCAACCTATGACCCTATCGGGTAGGCAGCGCAGAAGTCTGTGAGCTAGGTCACTATCACCGACCGGCCAAGCTCACGGGCATCCATCCAGGGCGACAGCGCCGCTTGGAATAAAAGCCCGTATTACGTCCGAGTTATCAGCGGACAAATATTCCATCTATAACGGATGTAACGCCATTGTGTTGGCTGCCCAGGTGCTTCACGCTATCGGCTGGGGCGAGAGGAAAGATTGACAATCTTTTGACAATTCCGAGACGAACACCGTCTGGTGTGGTGCAAACACTGAATTACGCTAGTGATTGTGTTGTGCCCGGATTACTATGACGCACATGTCGCCACGGGAATTAGTCAGTGCCTAATCGGAACCGTTTCCGCTCCGGCTCGTTGGGCCCTGCGGTTAGGAGGATTTGAAGGTGACAAGGGGACGTCTACACACGCGAGAAAAACCCGGAGAGGGCAACGTCAACTGTTCGATGGACTGCTCCGCGATTTTCCCCGAAATCCGCTGTTCGCGCAGGAGAGGGCTCGCCTCGATTCTGGAGACCGTCGAGGACTAGCAACATAAAGATGTCTACCAACACGCTTTTGATTCTCGGGTTTGCCGTAGTTTCCGGCTTTATCTGCATCCCTGTAAACTCGCTCAGTCAGATCCGCGCGATCGACAGCGAGCATTCGAAACTGCGCGTGCATGTTTCCAAGGCCGGTATGTTTTCCGCGTTCGGCGGAGACAATCACGAAGTTGAGGCGCCCATCTCCGACGGAGTGATCGACGAAGGCGCTCACAGGGTGAAGTTCGCAATTGACTCGCGCCGCGTGAAAGTTCTCGACCCGCAACTGTCAGCGGACAATCGTCAGCAGGTTCAAGAACGCATGCTCGGCTCCGATGTTCTGGATGTCACCCGCTTCCCACAAATCAAGTTTGAATCGACGAGCGTCGAACAGTCCGGTCCAGGCCGTCTGCTCGTCCGCGGCCAACTCTCGTTGCACGGCGTCACACATCCCGTGGTCGTGAATGTACAAACCGAAAATGGACATTATGTGGGAACCACCACTTTCAAACAGCGGGAATTCGGTATCACTCCCGTCAGCGTTGCCGGAGGAACAGTCAAGGTAAAAGACGAGCTCAAGATCGATTTTGATGTTCGGACAAGTACCCAGGCCGCCGCGATCATGTGGAAGTGATTGGATGAACGGGAAAGTAGTCAGTGCGCGCGCAAGGGGCGTGTGGTGCGGCAGGAATCGCGGCGACACTGGTTACCATGCACCACGGGAAGATCCGGCCGACCATCAACATCGACGGACGCGATCCCGAGTGTGACCTTGACTACGTGCCCGATATTGGGCGCAACGCTGAGATCGAGCAAGCGGTCTGCAACTGCATTGCGTTTGGCTCTAAGAATTCTGCCCTGGTGTTGCGGCGCATTTGGGCAGGTAGTGATTTCGGTGAGCGAGTCCGGAAGTGACAGCGACAATAAGGAGGAGCATCCATGCTCGTAAAATTTGCAATTACGAATCTACGCGCGCGGCTAGCCGAAAGATTTAGCATTAAGTGGGAAGGAAAAGAGTTCGACCCAGGACCACTGGACATTGAACTCGATCGCACCGCCGGCACTCACAATGAAGGAGTGTTGGATTACACCGGCCGCCGTACCCGAGCTGAGTTTCACGTTCTGCTTACTTTCCCGGAATTTGCCAGCACCCTGGAGACGCTCGGCGTCGACCCTGAGCTTACCCGGCCCGTGCGTGCGGTGATCCGTTCGGAAGGCGATATTCTCGGCGACCACAGCTTCCTCCTGAGCGGCCCATGCGATCTGGCTCCTCACGCGCTGCTGAATGCTCAGGAGACAAGAGCCTCTGTTTTGCCTGGGACTTGAACTCCCGATGCACATTCCCGGTCGGGAATAGAGATTCAGCACGCTCTACAGCAAGGAGAGACGGTCTCGTGGCAGTTCAATTCACATGAAAAAAGGCTGCGCTTTACGTTGCCGAAAGCGTTGGGAGGACGAACGTATCACGTTTGCCTCTCGGGCGGATACACATTCCGTGGCCTGACTACTTCCGCCGCTGTGTGAGATGTTGAAGGATAAACCGGTTTTGCTACTTACCGGTGCCACTGGACTGATTGGTGGCGCACTACTCAAGTTGCTGTCCGGCAGCAGACCGCGCCGACTCACACTTCTTACGCGGCAACCCGAGAAATTAGAGGAGCTCAACGGGAGCGGCCGTCTTAGGGTACTTAGGGGCGACATTACTTGTCCGCGTCTCGGGTTCGACAATGGCACCTATGACAAACTCAAGGAGAGCATCACAGAGATCATTCACTGCGCCGCAGATACCCGATTCGGCATTCCGCTGGAGTGCGCTCGTAAAGTGAATACCGCGGGAACTCAGGAGGTATTGGTACTCGCCTCGCAGTGCCGAGAATTGCAAAAGTTCGCCTATATCAGCACAGTCTATGTAGTCGGACGATCCACTGGCTACTTCTCGGAAGGCCCCATTTGCCACCAGTACGGCTTTTGCAATGCGTACCAGCAATCCAAGTACGAAGCGGAAGAACTAGTCTCACACGCAATGGATAAAGTTCCCGCGGTAATCTTCCGACTCAGTTCCATCATAGGGCATTCGACCACTGGCGCGGTCGCTCAGTTCAATCATGTTCATAGACTGATCAGATTATTTCCGCAGAACGTGCTGCCCATTGCGCCTGGCCAGCCAGACGCTCCGATTGATCTCATCGCAAGTGACTGGGCTATGTCGGCTCTTGCTTATCTGTTCGAATCGGCATTCGTCCCTTGCCGCTTTTACCATATCTGCGCAGGCGCGGAGCGCAGCTTAACTGTTCGTGAAGTGATCGATCTAACAAGCTCTATATTTGAAAGCCACCCTGCCAGCCGCAAGTGGTTGCCCATACGCGTACCCGAGTTCGTATGCCTCTCCCAGTATGAGGAATTTGTGGAGCGGCGCCGTCAAAACGGAGACAAGGTTTTCAATGAATTAACGAGAGTGCTCGGATATTTCCTACCGCACCTTGCCTTCTTTCAGGCATTTGACAACAGAAACACAATGCGTGCTCTCGCGCCGAGCGGCCTGCAGTTGCCATCTATTCGCGACTGCTACGCGAGGGTAGTCAGATTTTGTCTGGATACGAATTGGGGAAGATGCGCCGAGACACCGAGCTTTGGCCCGCTTGACTTCACGTGCGATTACAACAAACTAACGTGAAGCCAGCCTGAGCGCGCTTCGTAGTCGAGAACGAACGCAGCGTCACAAAGTACGAGGTGAAAATAGACGGATAACCAACTCGCGACCACCGCGACCTAATGCCCCAAAATGTGAAAAGGGGTAAGGGGTAAGGTGTGCTCAAAAACCTCGCGCTCACACCGAGCCCCCAGAACCTGCCACGAGACTTTCACGCCTGGCCGGTTCGTCTTAATGGTGAACCGTCCACCGTTGACCTCCTTTGGACACCGTCGCCTGCGCGAACTGGCCGATTGGAGTGAGGGCCGTCCTGCCCGAACTCGCGGCACCGATTCCTCCTGCCAAAACTACGAAGCACAGATTTCGGGCACACCTCACCCTACCCTGTGCTGATGTGGCTAATTAATCACCGCCAACCGTGTTAGACGGCGGCTTTCTTGGGCGCTCTGGCAGCCTCGGCCTGCTCGTGCCATCGCTGTTCGTTGACGCCCTTCAATAGGAGCCAAACAGTAAGCGCTCCTTCACCGATAAAGCCGGGGACCAAATTGTAGGGTTGAAGGTGGCTGGCGACAGATGCTGACAAGAAGGTCAACCAACCCAAACCGGCAAACGCCATAAGCCCGCTGAGAATGCCAGGAAGGAAGGTGGAACGGAAAATCAAATAGCCAATCAGGAGGCAATAGAAGCCGAAAAATACCAGCGGACTGATCTTTAAGGCAAAATGAAAAGCAGCGGTAACAGGGCCGATCGCGCATCCCGCAAGGCTGACGACCGCCGCAAGTAGAGAGAGGGGCCTGTTCACCGGCTTAAATAGATAATAGAAAAGCAGCGTTACAACGATATAGCACGTGCCTGCGATAAGTCCCAAGGCGACACCAAGGCTGTTGCGAAGGAAAAAAGCGGGCAATCCGGTCAGGAAGGTGAGCAGATAAAAGGTGCCGGCAATCCTGGCATTTCGGCAAATGTGATCTGTCATCTTGAGTCACTCTGCGACCAGTGGTTACTTTATAGACGAATTTGACTTCTATTTCGTTCGGCCTAAGAGTCACGTTCGTTCGTATAGAGAGGTCACAGTGACGAGCAATCGAGCAGTGATTCTCAACTGGAGAAGAAGGTGGCCGCAATTTCAATGAGGCGGTTAGATTTGGGCACACCTCAGCCTTACCCTGTGCTCACACTGGCTAATTAACCGCGGCCAAAATTTGAAAATGGTTGGAACGCAGCGGTCGCATTGGACAACGTTTTTGTGTTGGCCGCCTTCTAAGTTTGACATAGCGCAAACTCAGAGGAATGGAGGGTTTGAAAATGGACGCCAAAATCAATCCCGACCCTCATGTCAAAGGCTTCAGCCCGCATCCGAAAGGCAGGGTCACCGCAATTGTCGATGAACTGCCGGACATGGCTGGTGCCATCCGCGCGCTCAATCAAGCCGGTTTCTCTGACGGACAGGTGTCCGTATTCGCGGGCAAAGAAGGCCTCGCCAGACTCGATCTCCACGGAGAAGCCCATGGATTCCTGGCACGCGTCATGCGTAGTGTCGAATCGATGACCACGGAAGATCGGACGCACTGCCAGGAGATCGAAGAAGGCCTCAGGAACGGTAAATTCTTCGTTACCGTCCTGACCGACGGAAGCGACGAGCAAAAGACGGCAGTCGAACGTGTCCTGAAGGCCAATCATGCACATAGTCTGCGCTTCTTTGGCGCGTGGACGGTAGAGCACTTATAAAGATCACTGTGCGCAATGAGCGAGTTGGACTGCGTTGGCAGCCCGAGAAAGAGCCGACCTGTACCGGCCACTGAGTCAGCCTCTTTCCGAATGCGGCTCGCCGATATCGGTGAGAGCTTCGGTCTCGAGACTCTTGGCGAGCAAGCCACGAATTACATCGCGCGTAAAGAAGCTCCATGCCGTGCTTGCTGTGATGGATGACGAACCATTCGCGCGTGCCGAGCAATTTGTAGGAAATCACGAGAGAGCAGATGGCATCGTCGCTGGCAGGTCATCAGGGGTTGCCGATGACATGGGCGTCGCCCTCGGCGAGAGCGGCGAATCTAGCGGGGTCGAGACGGGCGTCCGGCAAACTAAGGATGGCGAAGTGCCGCAGAAGGCATGGCAAGATCGCTCTTCTTGCCGGAATTTGAACTGTACTGCTGGTTGGCTTTGAGTACTTCCTGAAGAACTCTGCTACTCATGGGAATCGGTTCCTTAAAGGAAGTGTTGAAGTGTGGCTGCACGAAAACAGCCATTGACGGCTCCAGGTGGGGTGATTCGTTAAGACAAAATTATGGTTTAGGACAGACGGGTGAGCCTGGCGACAACAGCACGGACGGATGTAGGCGAGAGAATTCATCCGAAGTTCCCTGTTGAAGTTGCCGTGTAGGGAGAGCGGGGTTCTATTCATCGATCTTTACTGTTTTGGCGATTATGCGCTCGTAACGGTTCCAGGGAAGCAAGCGTTGCATCCAGAGGTGGAGCTTGGCGTCGGCGCCGATCATGTAGCGCAGGCGCGGGTTGGGGTCGTTAGCGATTCGCACAATCAGTTGCGCAACTGGTGTCGCACTTGGGTTTTTTCCGGTGCGCGACTTCACGAATTTCGCGAAACGCTGGCTGCGTTCCTTGTTGGGTGAGTTGGGGTCGAGTGCGCCTTTGGCGATGGTGACGTTGCGGGTCCAGATGTCAGTGTCGAAAGAGCCGGGCTCGACAAGGACGATGCGAATTCCGAGGGCGTGGGTTTCGATGCGCACCGACTCGCTCCATCCCTCAAGAGCGAACTTTGAGCTCGAGTAGGCGCTGAGCAGAGGATTGCCGACGCGACCGGCCACGGACGCGACTTGGATGATGTGGCCTGAGCGTTGCTTTCGCATGATGGGAAGCACCGCCTTGGTCATGGCAACAGGCCCGAAGAAGTTGGTCTCGAATTGGCGGCGAAGTTCATCAAGCGACATGTCTTCGCTGAAGCCGCTCATGCTGAATCCGGCGTTGTTGACGAGCACGTCGATGCAGCCGTAGTCGCGGGCAATATTTTCCAAGACCAAAGCGGCATAGCCGAAATCAGTGACGTCGAGCCGGCGAAGGTCGATCTTGTCATGCACATTGGCGAGTTGGGCCGCCTCTCTCAGGCGATCGCTGCGGCTGAGGTCGCGCATAGTGGCGACGACCCGGTAGCCGTTGCCGGCAAATTCGAGGGCTGTAAGCAGGCCGATACCGCTGGAGGTTCCGGTGATGACTGCGACTTTGTGGTCAGACATGGGACTCCGGCAAATCCGTGAAATCGCCAACGAGGGGCGAATTGGTTCCGTTCGAACGCGGTTGTTTGCAGAGCATGGGTTGAATACGAGAAGATAACAGGTTTGAGAGTCAGCTGAAAAACCTGCAAGGATGTCGTGCTCCGACATCCCATAATGGAGAGACGTGCAAGAGCTCGCCGCCTGTTTCTTCACGCTTGGTGCGCGCAGGATTCCTGAAGATCCAAATCCATTTCATGAAACGGACTGATACGAATGTCAACGACTGATCAGCAGGACAAGAACAAAACTGCTCGCGCGGAAATTACTCCGGCAAAGGGAAAGCTGGGGATCATGATTCCCGGCATGGGAGCGGTGGCGACCACGTTTGTCGCTGGCGTGGAAGCGGTACGCAAAGGAATCTCGAGCCCTATTGGTTCAGTGACGCAGATGGGCCACATCCGGCTGGGCAAGCGCACGGACAACCGCTCGCCACGGGTGAAGGATTTTGTCCCTCTGGCTGAGCTTAATGACTTGGTTTTTACCGGCTGGGACATCTTCGAAGATGATATGTACGCCGCCGCGGGCAAGGCTGGCGTACTGGAGCGCTCGCTGCTGGAGCAGGTGAAGCCGTTTCTGTCTTCCATCAAGCCGCGTAAGGCAGTGTTCGACAAAAACTACGTGAAGAAGCTCGACGGCCCGAATGTGAAGAAAGGCAAGAACAAGAAGGAACTGGTCGAGCAGGTGCGCGAGGACATACGCGAGTTCAAAGAGTCGAGCGGCGCCGATCGGCTGGCGATGATCTGGTGTGGATCGACGGAGACCTTCATCGAAGCTGGGCCGCTGCACCAGTCGGTCGAGTCGTTCGAGAAAGGCTTGCTGGCGAACGACGAAAGCATCGCGCCGTCGATGATCTATGCCTACGCGGCAATGCAGGAGGGAGTGCCCTTCGCCAACGGCGCTCCGAACCTGACGGTAGATATTCCCGTGATGCAGGAGCTGTCGCGGAAGAACGATGCGCCCATCTGCGGCAAGGATTACAAGACTGGGCAGACACTGATCAAGACGATTCTTGCGCCGGGCTTCAAGGCAAGGATGCTGGGGTTGAGCGGATGGTTTTCAACCAACATTTTGGGCAACCGAGACGGAGAAGTGCTGGACGATCCGGGTTCGTTCAAGACCAAGGAAGAGTCGAAGTTGAGCGTGCTGGAGTATATTCTGCAGCCTGAACTCTATCCCGAGCTCTACAGCAATATTGTTCACAAGGTTCGCATTAACTATTACCCGCCGCGTGGTGATAACAAAGAGGGTTGGGACAATATAGATATCTTCGGGTGGCTGGGCTATCCGATGCAGATCAAGGTCGATTTCCTGTGCCGAGACTCCATTCTGGCAGCGCCGATCGTGCTCGACCTGGTGCTGTTCCTTGATCTGGCGAAGCGGTCCAGCGCGATGCGCGGTATCGGCATCCAGGAATGGTTAAGCTTTTACTTTAAGTCTCCGATGACTGCGCCGGGACTCTATCCCGAGCATGACCTGTTCATCCAGTCGATGAAGCTGAAGAACACGCTACGCCACCTGATGGGTGAAGCGATGATCACGCACCTGGGGCTTGAGTATTACGACTGATCCAGTGATTACCGGATAGACCCACTTCCCGCAAAGGCAGCTTTCACCCCAACGAGGGCAAAGACGGCGCTCGTCGGGGCCCGGGCGCGTGGGGCACCCGCCCCCCGCGAGATTGACATGAAGAATCTGTTGGCTGAAACGGCGACTCGATCGGCGCGGTATCTGGAGAGCGTCGGCAGCAGGCGAGTCGCGCCGCGACTTGACGAAATAGCGCGCCTGGAAGCGCTTGGTGGCCCGCTGCCACAGACCCCTACCGATCCTGCTGAAATTTTGGCTCTGCTGGATGACATTGGCTCCCCGGCCACAGTTGCGAGCACCGGCGGCCGCTACTTCGGATTTGTCACCGGCGGGACTCTTCCTTCGGCGCTAGCAGCCAATTGGCTAGCGGGCGCCTGGGACCAAAACGTGGCATTCGCCGTCATGTCGCCAGTGGCGGCGAAGATCGAAGAAATTGTGCTGGCCTGGACTGCAGACCTGCTTGGTTTGCCGGCGACTTGCGGTGTTGGCTTCGTTACCGGAACCACCACGGCAAACTTTTCCGCCCTGGCAGCAGCGCGCACCGCGCTGTTGAAGCGCAAGGGATGGGATGTGGAGGAAGATGGGTTGTTTGGCGCTCCGCCCATCAAGGTGGTGGTGGGAGAGGAGGTTCACGTCTCGTTGCTGAAGGCACTTGCCATGCTGGGGCTTGGTCGTGCGCGCGTCGTCTCGGTGCCCACCGACAGCCAAGGGCGGATGAAAGCCGAGGCACTGCCCCCACTCGACAGCCAAACTCTGGTTTGCATTCAAGCTGGCAACGTGAACACTGGCGCGGTCGATCCTGCCAAGGAGATTTGTTCGCGAGCCCGGGAGGCGGGAGCATGGGTCCATGTGGATGGTGCTTTCGGAATGTGGGCGGCGGTCTCCCCACGTTACGCGCCACTGCTGGAAGGCGTTAGCGACGCCGACTCCTGGGCGATTGATTGTCACAAATGGCTAAACGTACCTTATGATTCAGGAATCGCCGTCGTTCGAGAGGCGAGTTCTCTGCAGAAAGCATTCGCTACCAGCGCCGCCTATCTCCAGGCCAGCGATGTGCGTGAACCTTGCCACTACACTCCGGAATCTTCGCGGCGAGCGCGCGGAATCGAATTGTGGGCTGCCATGCGCTCGCTGGGGCGTCAGGGACTCAAGGATCTGGTCGAACGAAACTGTCATCAAGCAGCCTTCTTCGCGGAAAGGCTTCGCCGCGCAGGGTCCAAGGTGCTCAATGAAGTCGTACTCAACCAGGTGCTGGTGTCGTTTGGGACCGCCGAGGAAACTCGCCGCGTGATTACTGCCGTGCAAGAGGAAGGGACGTGCTGGTGCGGCGGGACGGAGTGGCACGGACAGAGCGCTATGCGAGTCAGTTTTTCGAGCTGGGCAACCACGGATGAAGATGTCGAGCGCAGCCTGACGGCAATTCTCCGATTGGCTAAGTCTCGGAGTCTTTCTCCATCGTGAGCCCGAAGACAATTGGTTAGCGGTTAGAACAAGACCCACCCAAGCGAAAGCAGCTTGAGCGAAGTACCAGGCACGCGGTGCAGCCATAGTGCCTTCCCATTATCCCATCAATTCCAAAGTCGAATCGGCGGAGCAGGTTCGCGCCCGGGTGATGGAAGCGGCGGAGTTCATTCCCCTGGCTTCGCTGGGGACGACGGATGATTGCGGGTTCTCGGCCCTTTGCGGATGACACATCGACATCCAGGGACATTGCTTTCGCGAAGATCAAGACACGAGTACAGGGAACGAAGCGGGCGGAAGAGCGGCTTTCGGTGCAACTCCCGTATTTCGCCATCCTCGCTACTGCGAAATCACGTTGCCCGTTGCGGACACGGGCACCTGTTCGACGATCTCGATGCCGAAGCCGTCGAGGCCGGCGACGCGGCGCGGATGGTTGGTTAGCAGGCGGATGCGTTTGAGGTTGAGGTCGGAAAGAATTTGCGCTCCGATACCGATTTCGCGCTGGGTGCGACGCTGGCTTTCCGGCAGAGTGGGCAGCCGTTGTTCGTGATGGAACTGTAGCGTGAGGCGCTCGCCCAGCTTTTCGACCGAATAACCCTTTGAAGTCTGGTGGAGATAGATAAGCGCGCCTCGTCCTTGCTCGGAGATTCGGCGCATAGCGCCGTCGATCGCGTCGCGGCAGCCGCACCAGGTGGCGCCGAAGACGTCTCCCATCAGACAGTGCGCGTGCATGCGAACGAGAACAGGCTCCTCGCCGGCATGCTCGACGTCGCCTTTGACCATGGCGATGTGGGTCTCGCCGTTAATCTCCGATTCGTAGACGATCATGCGGAATTCGCCGAAGGCCGTAGGCACGACGGTCTCGGCGAGGCGTCGCACATAGCGCTCATGCGCCATGCGGTAGCGGATGACCTCGGCCACGGTGAGCATCTTGAGGTTGTGGGTACGGCAGAATTCGGCCAGCTCGGGAACGCGGGCCATGGTGCCATCATCGTTCATGATCTCGCAGATGACGCCGGCGGGGACCAGTCCGGCGAGGCGTGCGAGATCGACAGAAGCTTCGGTCTGCCCGGCGCGCACGAGCACTCCGCCCTTGCGCGCGCGCAGCGGGAAGGTATGGCCGGGACGCGCGAGATCGTTGGGACGTGTAGCGGGATCGATGGCGACCTTGATGGTTTGAGCGCGATCGTAGGCCGAAATGCCAGTGGTGACGCCTTCACGCGCATCAATTGATTCGGTAAACGCGGTGCCGAAGTTGGAGGTGTTCTCGGCGGACATGGGAGGAAGCCGAAGGTAGTCGAGCCGCTCCTCGGTCATAGCAAGGCAGATTAGGCCGCGGCCATAGCGGGCCATGAAATTGATGGCCTCGGGAGTGATCTTCTCGGCCGCCATGGTAAGGTCGCCCTCGTTTTCGCGGTCCTCGTCGTCGATGACAACAATCACGCGACCGGCGCGGATCTCTTCCAGCGCGGTGGGCACGTCGCAGAATAGGGCAGAGTGCGGCATGACGGACAACTTGTGATTCTAGCAGTTTGCCGGTGCTGTCTTTCACCACGGAGCCACCCTTCGGCTTCGCCGCGGGGCAGCGCCGGGCCCGGAGAAATCAGGAAAAGAAGCTGAGAATTGTAAGAACTACACAGAATCGATGGAAGTTACGTGTACATCACCACTCGCTCAAACTTCGTTGGAACGGGGTACCTGACGGTGTTCGCAGGTTGGAGCATTCAGGCACGAGTCGGAGATTTTGAGTCGCTCCACAGGCTGATCTCCCACAATATGGGACTGCACGATTTCCCCTAAGTCGGCCAGAGTCACGTTGCCGTACCAGATAGCTTCGGGATAGATCACGACGGTGGGGCGGTGTTCACATTGGTCGAGACATCCGGATTTGTTGGCGCGGACGGAGTTTCCGACACCGGCCTGGGAGAGGAGACGCTTGAATTCGCGCTGAAGACCCCCGGTGGCAGCGGGGTCGCAACTACCGCGCGGGTGTCCGGCGGGACGCTGGTTACCGCAGATGAATATGTGTTTGTCGAATTTTGGCATGTAAATACTTGGACTCAGGAAGTTGTGTTCTGCTACACGCAGGAAAAAACGGGCCGCATGCTGCGGCCCGTTGGAAGAGTAATAGAGGACTACAGAGTGGATTCGATCTCGAAACCCCAAGCTTCCAAAAGAGGCTCAGGGATATACTTCGAGTTCTTGTTCTTGCGCGCCCACTCACGCAGTCGGGTCGAGCGAACATACTGATCGGGTTGGAGCTTGAACTCCTTGACCACCTGTTCAAACTCGGTGATGGTCGGGACTATCGGCCCGATCGGTTCGGGCTTGCCCCAGTTCGGATTGCCGCGTCGCTTTGCCATAATTTAAAGATGTCCTGCCTTTTGAGAGGATTCTGTGTTCAGCCCACGCCCCAAAAATTCCTAGATATGAATGGTTTTGAAACTGCCACCGACTTCTATCAGGCCAAGTGAGGGCGCCGTCCCTAAGGGAAAGTGAGAACCTTTTGCAGGAAAAACCTCAGGTCTCAGAAACATAAGTGTAACCCAGGTAGGTCTTGAATCTCAAGGAAAATAAACGATTTTGTGACAGAGAGAGGGAGGCAACAAGGGTCGCGATCGTTGCGGCAAGCTGCTGAAACCCGTGGGTTTATCCGAGTATTTCCGACTCCGATAATGCCCAGTTGAACAATGCGACCAAAGTTGCACGGCAGTTGTTACTACGGCTAAGTTCGTTCAGACGCATCCGCTGCGGCGCTCTATTGGATGACGGTGACAGTCGCTGAATTAGAGGTCACGCCGCCCGTTGTTGCGGTGACGGTTGCCGTTCCCACAGCGACCGCGGTTGCCAGTCCGGTTGATGAAATGGAAGCCACGGAGCTGGGAAGCGCGTTCCAGGTCGAGGTGCTTGTAACATCGCCGGTGGAGCCGTCCCTATAGGTGGCAGTGGCTGTGAATTGGACGGTAGTCGGGCCGAGGGACAAGCTCAGCGTCTGGGTGAGCGGCTGGATGGCTACGCTTTGCACCTGCTTGTTCTGGATGCTGACACCGGTAGTGCCGATGACACTGCCGCTTTGAGCCCTTACGGTGGTGGTTCCTAATGCCACCCCGGTGAGCAGACCGCCGGTGCTGATGGTAGCGATGTTGGTCGCAAGGGTGCTCCAGGTAACTTTGCTCGTTACATCGCCGGTGGTGTTGTTGCCGAAGGTTGCCGTGGCGGTGTACTGCTGAGTGACCCCCGGGGCCACGATCGCGTTCGAAGGCTGGACCTGGATCGCGGTGATCGTAGTAGACGACGGGAAGAACTGTCCGCAGCCAATCACGATGAGCAGACAGGCGAGTACAAGGGCAGTCCAGAAGAGAAGATGATTTCTGTGCACGTGCTTATCGTACCACTCCTGGGTGGGGAAGCGCGCACCTGTGACAGGACGCGAGTGACCCAAACCACAGCGGCCCTACGGCATCAGTGTGAGCACCTTAGTTGGCGCCCTGCAGAAGATCACGGAGGGTTCCGCCGGGACACACCCGGCCTTCCAATTGAGTGGGAGTTGAGCGCTGGCGAGCAGAAGGCAAATCAGGCCAGTCGCCAGAACTGCGCCAAGCAAAAAGGCAGAAGCGGAAGCAGCTTGATCATAGCCGGAAACTCAGCAGTGATAACGATCCGGCGCTCTCAAATCCAACCCCGGCTTACAGGCGATTCGACAAAATTTCTGCCGCGCGGTAATAGAAGACAGGATTGGCCGATTCTGCTGCCAGAATACAACGCGACTGGACATCCGCAGGATATTGAGATTTTTTCATCAACTCACGCACAAAAATTTACGAAAACGTAACTCTGCAGAGAAAATGCACAACTACATTCCTTGAGAGCCCACCTCAGAAAGGAAGGACCAACGGAATGTCATCTTTGAAGTATGTTTCTGCATGGCTAACTTCAGCGGCCTTGGTGGTTTCACCCCTCGCCGTCTCTGCGCAACAACACAGTACGAATAGTTCGACAACCCCCGTCCAGCGCGTATTGCTGGTCAGCATCGATGGAATGCACGCGGTTGACTTTTTAAACTGCGCGAAAGGCATCCCCACCTTCAACAACGGTATACCGTATTGTCCGGCGATTGCTGCCTTGGGCAAGACCGGCGTCAACTATGTCGCCGCTACTACATCAAAACCATCGGACTCGTTCCCGGGACTCACTGCGATAATCACCGGCGGAAGCCCGGCTTTGACCGGCGTTTATTACGATGTGGCCTATTCGAGGAACTACGACGCTCCGGCGAAGACCACCGGTAATGGTCTTGCTGCTGGCCCCTGTACGCCGAATGGGACGCCTACCGGCACAACCACGGAGTACGAAGAAGGCATCGACATTGACCAAACCCTGTTGAACGGTGGCGCGCCGATGGCCTCGCTGACGGATGGCGGCATCGCCTCCATCGATCTACAAAGACTAGTACGCGATCCCGCGAACGGCTGCAAACCGGTAATGCCATGGGAGTTCG
>DASRAA010000036.1:0-8086 GCA_035638375.1 Binatia bacterium
GATGTGAAATCGCGGGAGAAGCCGCGGAGTTGATAACTCAGGAAGCTTCGCCGCGCGCTCGACGCACTGTTTGGTGCGCTTTTATAAATTTTGCACTGACCATCGTGCTGGGTGGGAGTCTCTTCGCCGCCGGCGCTGGAACGCCCAATGCAGGCGGCGGAAACGCTGCCACCGTCGAGGGGGTCGTCAGCGATCCCACGGGAGCGGTTGTTCCCGGAGCAACGCTAGAAATTCAGAACCCGGTAAGTCAATTCAGCCGCACCGCGACCACCGACGGGGAGGGGAAGTTCAGCTTTACCAACATTCCGCCGAACAACTACCATCTCACCGCTCGCGCCCAGGGCTTTGTGAGGCATACAGAAGACATAGACGTCCGCACGTCGGTGCCGCTTTCGCTGAAGATTACATTACAGATCGGTGCCGCTACCGAAACCGTCACCGTGCAGAGCGACGCAGGCGATCTGGTGGAGACTGACCCTACGTTCCATAGTGATGTCGATCGCCAGCTTTTCGACCGGCTGCCGTTGGAGAGCTCTTCCTCGGAAGTCAGCTCGCTGGTGACGCTTGCAACTCCGGGCGTCTCGGCCGATTCCAACGGAATGTTCCACGGCATGGGCGAGCACGCGGACAACTCGTTCTCACTCGATGGCCAACCTATAACCGACCAGCAGAGCAAGACATTCTCCAACCAGATTCCGCTGGATGCCGTGCAATCGATGGAAGTAATCGCCGGCGCTCCGCCGGCCGAGTACGGCGACAAGACCAGTCTTGTGATTGACGTGACCACTCGCAGCGGAATTGGCGCAACCACACCGCATGGCAACATCACCGCTTCCTACGGAACCTTTGGCTCATCGGATGTAAACGCGAACCTCTCGTATGGCAGGAAGAACTGGGGTAACTTTTTCTCCGCCAGTGGGCTGAACACAGGACGGTTCCTTGATCCGCCGGAGTTTGTCGTCTTTCACGCCCATGGGAACCAGCAAAGTTTCTTCGACCGTTTTGACTACGTGTTCTCACAGAATGACGCGATGCACATCAACGCTGGCTTCACCCGCTCGTGGTTTCAGACCCCGAATTCTTACGATAGCTTGAATTATGGAGTGGTTGGACCCGACGGAAATCTCGTTGGGCCTGCGGACCAGCGCTCGAAGATTCTGACATTCAATGCTGCGCCGTCGTGGACGCACACCATCAGCAACAATTCGGTGTTTACTCTGGTCGGATTCGTTCGCCACGACGACTTCAACTATTACCGCAGCCAAGATCCGTTGGCTGACTATAGCCCGATCCAGTCGGCTTCCATCGCACAGCAGCGCAGTCTGCTGAACGCCGGAGCACGCGCCGACCTGACCTGGTCGAAGGGCATTAACAACGTCAAGCTCGGCGCCTCTTACATGCAGACGTTTCTGGATGAGAACGATCAGATCGGCATTGTGAACCCTACGGCAAACTCGCCGTGTGTTGATGCCAATGGCAATCCCGTGCCCGGCTTTAACCGCCCTACACAATGCGCAGCTGCGGGATACTCTCCCAACCCGTCTTACACTTCGATTCTGAGCTGCTACGACCTCACACGGCCGTTCCCGCCGCAATCGGCAGGATGCGCTTCGCCGCACAGCACGTTCTACCCCTTCATGGGGCACACCGACGTGAAGGAACTTGCACTGTACGTGCAGGACAATGTTAGTTACAAGAATTGGAACTTCAGCCTGGGCATTCGTGGCGATCTGTACAACGGGCTCACAGTTGCCCGCCAAGCTGAGCCACGAGTCGGCGTTGCGTATAACATTCGTCGTACCAACACGGTGTTACGCGTTTCATACGCCCGCACTTTAAATACTCCATACAACGAGAATCTCGTGCTCTCGAGCACTGGGTGCTTCTATCCGGTGATCGCTGCACTCGTTCCCTGCGTGCCAACGCCACTCAGCCCGGGATATCGCAATGAATTTCACGCCGGGCTTCAGCAGGCCTTTGGAAAGTACGTGGTCGTTTCGGGTGAATACGTATGGAAATACACCCGCAATGCGTTTGACTTCAGCGTATTCGACAATACCCCGATCACCTTTCCAATTGAGTGGCACAACTCAAAAGTTCCTGGATGGGCTCTGCGCGTAAGCGTGCCCACAATACACGGCTTCACAGCTCTGGCCGTCATGTCGAGTGTGGCTTCGGTTCTGTTTCCACCGCAAGTTGGCGGACTCGGCGTAGTTCCTGTGCAGAACGGCTATCCCTTCCGCGCCGATCACGACGAGCATTTCAACCAGACGTTACACATGCAATATCAGCCGAGGCAGAACTGGCCATGGATCGGCTTCAACTGGCGCTATGACAGTGGACAGGTAGCGGGTGCAGCGCCATGTTATGGTGTGCAGCCCTACAACACATGCCCGGATTCCACTACTTTGCCGAACGGTCTGCCCGCAGTGAATCTCAGCGGCCTTAGTGCCGATCAGCAATTCCAGGGAGGACTCTTCTGCGGAAATGTGAAGGCCTCGCCATTTGCGTCACTGCCGTCGCCCTGTCCGGTGGGGTTGTATGGTTCGACGCTGCTGGCCATTCCCGCACCCAACACGCAGAACAACGACAAGAACCCCGCACGGATGGCTCCACGAAATCTTTTCGACCTCTCCATTGGCGACGACAATCTATTTAAGGGTGACCGCTATAAATGGAGTTTACAGGTGACCATAGTCAACCTGACGAACAAAGAAGCCCTCTATAACTACTTGTCGACCTTTAGCGGGACGCACTACGTGTCGCCCCGCACGGTAACGGCACAACTAGGTTTTCACTTCTAGCATTCTGCCAGTCGCAGGAGAATGATCGTGGCTCGAGTGGAAGGTATCGATCCGAAGCAAACTTCGTTTCTGATGCGGCAGGTCTTCAAGAAGGTCCGCAAGATGCTGGGACGGGACCTGACGCCCCAGAAAATCACAGCGCGCGTGCCGCGCGTGTTCTGGGCCGTCGCACTGCAGGAGTGGCTGCTGGGGCAGAAAGCCGCCATTCCGCAACGCTTGAGAATGATCATCATGCTCCGCACCGCGGCGCGCGTCGGGTGTCCGTTTTGAATCGACGCCAATTCTGCCGGCGGCAGAATGTATGGTCTAAGCGATGCGGAGATTTCCGCTATTCGGGAGGGTAGGTTCGAAGGATTCTCTCCGGCGGAAGTCGCACTTCTCCGCCTGGCCGACGCCCTGGCCGACACACCCGCCAATGTCAGTGAAGAACTCTATTCACAGTTGCGGCGGCATTTCTCCGAGGAGCAACTCATCGAACTCGCCGCCAGCGCCGCGCAGGAGAACTTTCGCGCACGGTACAACCGCGTTTTCGATGTAGGCAGCGACGGCTTGTATCGCAAGGGACTACGGTTCAAGCAGAGCGAAGCAGCGTAAAAACGCCAGAGCCGGGCAGGGAATTCTTCCGCCAGTGCGCAACCTGGCGGTCTAATTGCCGTTAGAGTGAGCAGTGGCACAATACCCAAAGCTGTGAGATTTTGGGATTACCTGCGGACTCCAGCTCGACGCGTCGCCATCGCAATGCTGCTTGTGATGGGATTGTCGCTGGCGGCTACCGCGAAGTCCGCCACGATCAACGGTGTCATCTATACCCTCGACGCCGACCAGGTGCAGACGGTCTGGCCGAACGCCCGCGTCACCCTGAAGAACCTGAGCACGAAAACCGAGACCTCCACCGTCTCGAATGACCTTGGCGTCTACACGTTTTCGGGCATCCTCTATGGGGGCTACGAAGTCACCGTCACTCTGGCTGGTTTTGATGCGGTAACAAAGCGCGTAACCGTTAGCGGTGATGCAGCCAAACTCGACTTCCAACTCACGCTGAAAAGTGAGACGCAAAACGTGACGGTGACGGCTGAAGCGCCAATGGTCGACACTACTTCCAGCTCCGGTGGCGCACCAACGCTTACGGCGAACATGCTGAAGTCTGTCGTGCAACTTAATCAGGATTTCCAGGATGCTCTGCCTCTGCTGCCGGGTGTGGTTCGTGGGCCGGATGGGCTGATCCGCATCAAGGGCGGCCGCACCAACCAGGCGAACACGCTGGTGAACTCTGCCAGTGTCACCGATCCATTCACCGGACAGGCGGCGCTGAGCCTTCCGGCGGTCGCGGTGCAGTCAGTACAGGTGCTGTCGAACCCGTTCTCCGCGGAATACGGGCGTTTCGCCAGCGGAGTGGTCGAGGTCAATACCCGCAGCGGAACCGACGAGTGGAAGTTTCTCTTCGAAGATCCCATCCCACGCTTTCGCTGGATCGGCGGAAACATTCACGGCGTGGAAAGCGCATCGCCGCACCTCACATTCGCCGGGCCAATCAAGAAGGGCCAACTATACATTTTTCAGTCGATGGGATACGGGTATGACACCATCAATACCTACTCGATTCCCGATCCCTATAACGTCCGCATTGTCGAAAAGGTGAATTCCTACACACAATTGGACTGGAACCCGTCGGCCAACCAACGCTTCTCGGCGTCACTGGCGCTCGATCCGCAAGACACCTTTTACGCCACGATCAACACCTTCAATCCGCAGCCCGTCACGGCCGACTACCGCCAGCGGGGCTACTTCGTCACCGCGACTCATCGCTGGATTCTGAGCAATGGCGGTTTTCTGCGGTCGCTGTTTTCCGCCAAGAAGCTCGACACACGCGTTTATCCCGCCGATCCTGGGCCCGGCGAGATGACGTTGTATCCGTACTCCAATTCCGGCACCTACTTCACGGTGCAGGATCGGTTTACGAACTCTTATCAGTGGACCCAGACGCTACACTGGCATCCGGTTGAATGGGCAGGACGGCATCTGCTTACCACCGGATATTCATACACCTACTCGGATTACAACGGCGCCATCACGAACACCCCGGTGAACGTGTTGCGCGGTGACAGCACGCTCAGCAGCACCATTCGCTACGGCGGCGGTCTCGCTTCAGCCGTCACGAAGAACGAATTCGCGTTGTTCGTACAAGACAACTGGCAGATCTTTCCACGACTGACCCTAGACCTCGGCGTGCGTCTCGACCACGACAGCCTGTCGTCAGAGGCGGTTAATGTCGCGCCTCGACTTGGTTTTGTCTTCGCACCGACCAACGACGGTCGCACCGCAATTCGCGGCGGTGTCGGCCTGTTCTACGACAAGATCCCGTTCAATGTAGCGGTCTTTACCAAATATCCGGCACAGACCATCACCAACTACGCTAGCGACGGCACAACCGTGATGGCCGGCCCGGCGACCTACACGCATGTGGTCGCGACTCCTGGCTTGAGTGTTCCTTACAGCCTTGGATGGACGCTGCAAATCGACCGCGAAATCGTGCGCGGTGTGCTTGTGCGCCTCGGCTACGAAGGCCGGCAGGTGTACCGCGAGTTCTATGTGAATCCGGTTCAGTCGCTCAACCATGGCGCCCAACTGCAGTTGCTGAACAATGGCACCCAAAGGTACCAGGAGTTCCTGGCGATGGTCCGTTGGCAAGCCACGGAGCGAACTTCGATTTACGGAAGTTACGTCTGGTCGAAGGCACGTGGCGATTTAAACGACTACAACCAATTCTTCGGCAACTTTCCCACACCGCTGATTCGCCAAAATCAATACGGCCCGCTCGCGTCCGACGCCCCCAACCGCGGACTCTTCTGGGGAGTGATCGGATTGCCGTACAAATTCGATTTCGTGCCAATCCTCGACGCACACACAGGGTTTCCCTACTCCACTCTCGACCAGAACTGGAATTACCTGGGTAAGGAAAATCAGGCTGGGCGATTCCCGACGTTCATCGGCTTCGATGTAAAACTGCAATATCCGGTAGATTTCACATTCAAGAAGCACCGCATCCAGTTTCGGGCCGGGCTCACGGTGTACAACGTACTGAACCACTTCAATCCGCGAGACGTACAAGAGTACTTTGACTCGCCGCTCTATGGCACCTTCTACAACTCCGTGCATCGTTTGTGGCGGATCGACGGAGACTTCAGCTTCTAGTCGCGCGCTGCCTATGCACTCGGTGCGGCGATCCGTTTGAGCTGCGATTGTCCTCGTGGCGAACGAACCCACCACTCCACGATTAGCGTATTGATGGTGAAACCCAGCCAGAACGCAAGGCCGAAAAACTGGCCAGGTCGCAAATGGGTAATAGGGCTGGTTGCAAAGAATACCCCCATGATTGGCCGGGTCGTCGCAATTCCCAGTAGTATTCCAATTGCGCGCGTCAGCCATTTCAACTGCAGAAATCTCTCGCCCAACCGCCCGTACCAAAATGCACGCCCCAGTGCGTACAGAAAGAGGGTATTGAAGAAAAATACCGCCGATCGCTCGATCCAGCCTCCGACCGCGTGCGTGCTCATCGCATAGGCTGTCAACCCCACAACTCCACCAAGCGGAAACAAGAGCCGTTCAGGCCACCAAGCACGGACGAACCGCTGCATGTAGATCAGCGGCGCAAGCATGACAAATGCCAGTGCGGGAATAATGTGAACCAGCGTGAGACTGCGGTGCGAGGCGAAATAGGCATCAAGCGCAACCAGATCGGCAGGCCCAGCCTGCACCGGACTGGCCAGGGCGGCCAACCGCCTTAGCACAGCCCCTACTGCTACGGCGATACAGACCCAGAATCCAATCCGCAGCCATAATGGCCATGGCGACGTAGCCTTCTGCGAAATGTAATCGTGGGATTCAACAGACGCTTTCATCGGTATCGTGATACGTTCTTGCACGGTTCGATGTTCCGGCAAACGGGCTGACTCTTTGTTGGCAAGCGGATTGCCAGGAGTAGCAAGACTGCCAGCCGCCAACCAACTCGCATCAGCGGCTTCCCGCCAGTTGTCTCCTGCTAGCAACCCAACGAAGTTCAAAACTTGACAAAATGTCAGATTAGATATATTCCAAATAGGTCATGCACGCCGAGGCGATCAAACGGTCCTTGGAGGGCAGTGGGTTGCGATGCACTCCGCAACGCTACGCCGTGATGGCATTCTTGATGGAAAGCAACAGGCATCCCACGGCTGCGGAAATCTTCGAAGCCGTGAATCGCTTGGATCCGCGTTCTTCCAGGGCCACGACTTATAACAATCTGCGGGACTTGGTGCAGGCGGGTTTGGTGCGTGAGGTGGCTGTCGAGGGCCGCGCCGCGCGATTCGATGCGAAGGGCATGCGGCATCACCACTTCATCTGCGATCGCTGCGGCAATGTTGAGGACATGGAGTGGTACGAGGTGCCTACGCCCGTCTCGGGCTCCCTTGGCAAGCGGGTTCTTCGTGAAAGCGAGGTCATTTTCCGCGGGCTGTGCGCCAAGTGCGCGCCGCGGCACGCTTCCGTCCAGCGCCATATTAAGCACAGGAGGCTTGTGAAGGCCGGATGAATGGCGCGTCAGCAAGCGCGGCCGACTGCCATAGCACCAATGGAAAGCGACCGATGGATTCGTAATTCGTAACAGTCCTTTGACTAATTTGAAGGAAGATAAAACAGGTGGACAGACATCTCACCACCGCAGCAGGGGCAACTGTCCCAGAGAATCAGGAGCAAAGCATGGCAACCGAAACCAAATGCCCGGTATCGCACGAAGCTCGCAGACACAGCCTGGCCGGGGCCTACACGAATGCGGAGTGGTGGCCGAATCAGCTGAACCTGAGGGTCCTGCACCAGCATTCCCCCCTTTCCGATCCGATGGGCAAGGAGTTCAACTATGCCGAAGAATTTAAGAGCCTTGATCTGGATGCCGTGATCCAGGACCTCCATGTCTTGATGACGAGATCACACGAGTGGTGGCCGGCCGACTATGGCCACTACGGGCCGTTGCTAATTCGCATGGCGTGGCACGCCGCAGGTACCTACCGCATAGCCGACGGCCGCGGCGGGGCAGGCTCTGGCGAACAACGTTTCGCGCCCCTCAACAGCTGGCCGGACAATGCCAACCTGGATAAGGCGCGCCGGTTGCTTTGGCCGATCAAGCAGAAGTACGGCCGGAAAATCTCGTGGGCCGACCTGATGATTCTGACCGGCAACGTCGCATTGGAGTCGATGGGTTTCAAGACTTATGGTTTCGGGGGCGGACGCCCGGACATCTGGGAACCCGA
>DASRAA010000037.1:0-10734 GCA_035638375.1 Binatia bacterium
GGGTCTCCACCGATCCAGTGCGTATCAACCAGGACATCGGCATTGGCGCGGGACCAGGCAGCGGCTTCGGCGAGCGTGTCCCAGTTCTCGGTGGAGAGCAGCGAGGGCGTGATGTACATCTCCTGCAACTGCGTGCCATTGCCAAAGTAGTCGCGGACTTCGTTTTTGAAGTCGCGCTGCGGATCGGTGTCCAGATTCTTCGCGTGCTTGGCGTAGATCATGCCGTGCAGCATGAGCGAATTCAGCGGATAAAGAGGTCCCAGCAGCACTATGTGAGCATAAGTGTCGGCATCGCGATAGGTGATCCACTGCTCGCGCTTGGGACCGACTCCAAGAAATTCGTGGTCTTCGCCACCTCGCCAGATGGAGTCGGCGTAGCGCAACCAGAACGGAGACGGATACGTGCCCGTGGTGAGATTGATGTAGAGGCCGGGCTTGAGTGCGCGCAGCTCTCCGATGAGATGGATAGCGGCAGCGAAGTCACTGTCGAAACTGCTGCCCGAGACAACTCGGTCGGCATTGCCGGTGCCGTCAAACTTGAACTGATTGACGCCGTAGTCGCGCACGAACCTGAAGCAGGTGTCGCGAAAGGCTGCGAAGTACCGGGGGCCGGACAGTGCGAACCCATTCTGCACAGTTTCGTAGCCCGCCGCTTGTCCGGCGGCGACGCGCTGCTGCTTGGGCTTGCCGTAGCCTCCCCACGGTGACATCCACACTCCGGGAGCCGTGTTGTAGGCCGCGGTGGCTGCGCGCAGTTTCGTGAAACCGTCAGGAAAGCCGGCGTTGAATTGCCAGAGCGTGGAAGGATCATCCCAGCCGTCGTCAAATAGAAACGATGCAATCGGCACACCACGCTTCTTCGTCAGCTCGCTGCCGAAGGTATTGATGACGCTGAGGGCCCCGCCCTCGTCGTAACTGCTGAAATAGCCGAGGTCATACCAGGAGTTGTAGTTCAGAAAGGTGCGATACGGGTGCGCGCGCTCGCGCTCGAGGTAATGCAGGAAGGCGCGCCGGAATTGTCCGGCGGGAGCCACTCCGATGACGGAGCTGTAGGTGACTGACTGACCGGCCTTCAGTGGAAGCTCGCGCTCAACCCAACAACGTGCTCGCTCACCGGCAACGGCACAGGTCGAAAGTGGGTCTTCGATGCCGGCGAAGATCGCTCCATCGACGATGGGCGACCCTCTGACGGTACCGACGGTGCGCGCGTTTCCGGAATTCCAATCTAAAAGCCAGACCTCGCGGATCGGTACGTCGTTTCCCTTGGCAGCAATTGCGACTTCCTGGCGCATGTAGTTGGAGCCGTCGCGGAGAATGAGTTGCCAGACGATGTGCAGCCGGTTGCCTGAATCCTCAAATTCTGCGACAACCGACTTGCCTGGAATCCGCTCGGACAAACGCGAGGCGTCAGAGTGAGCCGTGAGGTCGACCAGCTTCGGCGGGACAACGACTTGCAATGTCGAAGCTGAGAGTACGCTCCCATCGCCGAGCAACAGTGCGAACGGAAGCATCTTTTGTGGCGTGGCATCATTCGGAATCAGGTTGTTGAATGCCAGAGTATCGACCTGGCTGCCAGAAATTGATGCGTCCAGCGATACGGTCGCGTTCCGCAGCACAAAGCCGTCTCGCCGAATCTTACACTTGGCGACGCCGGGATCGGGGGAGAAATACACCGGCGTGTCCAGCGCGATGGCACATCCAGCCAACGCCAGCGCGATCATGACATGTACGAATGCGCGGAGAGAAGCGTTCATGGATCGACCTTAGGAAGTCACCGGCGCGGCCTTTGGTCCAGTCATCAGCGATCCCACCACCATACCAATCGCTGCCAGCCCGAAGGCGCCTGCACCCGCGTAGCTCGCTGGAGTCTTGAAGAAGAAGAAGCCGATGGTCGCAACGGCTCCACCGGCCATGGCAAGATAGCCGCCCAGGGTGGAGGCGCGGTTCCAGAACAGGCCCGCGATGACGGCGACCAGCGTGCCCGAGAGATAAATGGTTGCTGTAATGTTGAGGTAGAAATACGTCGGGCCAGGCAAGGTGTACCACAACCCGTAGACCATCACGAAGAGGCTGACGCCCAGGTTGGCGCCGCGATTGAGCATGACTTGTTGCAGCGAGGTCAGCGGACGGTGGCGCAGTGGCAGGATGATGTCTTGGGCGATGATCGCGCTCCACCCCAACAGGTACGAGCTGTTTACCGACATGGTGGCGGCCAGCATTCCGGCGACGACCAGGCCCAGCACGCCTGAGGGAAGGATCGTGGCCAGCATTTTCGGCATGGCTTCGACCGAATTCTGTGCGGGGCCGAGCATGGCGAGCGCCGCGATGCCCCACATCATGGGCATCATGCCGCGGCCGAGGAAGATGAATCCTGCCCACGAGAAGACGCGCTTGGTGACTTCAGGGCTGCGCGTGGAGAAGGTGCGCATCGCCGTGGTCTGCCAACAGGTGTGCACCGCCAACCAGATCAGCACCTGAAACGCAATGTACGCCCATCCGTAGTTGGGGTTGGTGAACGGGTTGAAGCCGCCGTCGCCCATGGTCTGGCGTACGGCGTCGTACATGCGGGAAACACCGGCGGCATGCACCGACCAAATCGTCACCAGGATCGTACCCACACTCAACGCGACAAACTGAATGAAGTCGGTGATGACGATCGACACCATGCCACCGAGCACGGTGTAGGTGAGTTCGAGCAGCAGGATACCGGTCATCACGGCCTTGATGTGGTTGAGGGAGATTCCGGAGATGATGGCAAGGAAAGTGCCTTCCACCTTGAGGAAGACACCCATGTTGAGGAGGCCGCCTGTGGCGACGAGAATTCCGGTGAAGACGCGCAGATTGCGACTGAATTTGACCTCGAAGAACTCCGGCACCGTCATAAGGCGCATGGCGCGCAGCCGTTTGACGATGAAGCCGGTGCGGCCCAGGAAGATCATCACCAATCCGGCGATCAGTCCGTTGACGAAGGAGGCGTAGCCAGTCTTGTAGCCGAGTTCGGCGTAATACATGAAGGTGATGGTGCCGATCTCGGTCGCGGCCAGTGTGGCGACGGCGAGAAATGTTCCGAGCTCACGTCCGGCAACGAGGAAGTCGGCGATGCCGCCCACGAACTTGCGGCCGTAGAGCCCGGTGGCGAGAGTGGCGCCCAGGTAGGTGACGACGATGATCCAGTCGAGTGCGGAGAAGTGGGTGCCGATCATTGAGGCCGGTGAGCCTCAGTCCGAAGATTGGCAAACATTCCGCGAAGATCGCGCAGACCGAGCACTAGGACAATGAGAGTGATGACGGCGAAGGCGGAGCCCGCGATCAGGAAGTTCGCCATCCAGAAGTAGTACCAGCCATTCATGGTCGCGGTGATTGTAATTCATCGCCGCGGGCAGAAAGCGATTGACGGCTGCTTTAGACTGTCTGGCGAACCGTGAGTAGTTCAGGGAACATCACGAAGTGCGTGATTCTGGCGCGCGGGCTGGGAATGCGCATGCGACGCGAGGACGCGGCGGCCGCGTTGGATGCTTCACAATCGACTGCGGCTGACGCTGGGATAAAGGCCATGATTCCAGTCGGGCGGCCGTTTCTAGATTACGTGTTGAGCGGGCTGGCGCACGCGGGATTCGGGCAGGTGTGCCTGGTGATCGGACCAGAACATGAGGCAATGCGGGAGTATTACACGAATTTGAAAGTGCGGCGCATCAAAGTGGCCTTCGCCACTCAGCGGGAGCCGCTGGGTACAGCTAACGCGGTGGTGGCTGCGGAGGAGTTTGCCGACGCCGATGAGTTTCTCGTGATCAACGGCGACAACTACTATCCCGCTGAGGCATTGTGGTTGATTCAGAGGATGGGAGAGCCAGGAACGGTGCTATTTCCGGCTGAAGCGCTCATTCGCGAGAGCAACATTCCGAAAGATCGCATTCGCGCGTTCGCCTATTGCGTGGTCGATCCCGACGGATTTCTAGCAGATATCGTGGAGAAGCCGAGCGTTTCGTTGGCTACTGATTTCGGCTCGGGGAAACTGGTCAGCATGAACTTTTGGCGATTTGGGCCGAACATCTTCGCCGCGTGCCGCGAGGTTCCGCGTTCGCAACGTGGCGAGCTCGAGCTGCCTGCGGCAGTGAGGCTGGCGATCCAGAAGGGTGCGAAGTTCAAGTCCGCGATTTGCCGCGCGGGAGTGTTGGACCTCTCGCGCCGGTCTGACATTGCTGAGGTTGCTGCCCGGTTGCGTAACGTCGAGGTGCGGTTATGAATTCAGACGTCGCCGCACGCTTGATCGCCGCCGGCATGAGCCAAGGAGAGGCGTGGAAGAAGTCGGATCTGTTTGCGAAGGCGGAGCGCGAGCTTTCGGCGACAGGCGGCGGCGAAGCCATGTGCTGGTTCGTGCCGGGACGGATCGAGGTTCTGGGCAAGCACACCGACTATGCTGGCGGACGCAGTCTGCTATGCACAGCTGAGCGCGGATTCTGCGTGGCAGCGATTCCGCGTAATGACCCGCTCGTGCGCATCAACGATGTTGTCCGCAGGCAGGCCTTTGAGTTCACGATTTCTGCTGTATTATTAGTGCCGCAGTCGTCGTGGAGGGGATACGCCGCAGTTGTCGCGCGCCGGCTGGCGCTCAACTTTCCGCATCAATGGCGCGGCGCCGACATCGCGATGGCCAGCGACTTGCCTTCCGCCGCCGGGATGAGCAGCTCGAGCGCGCTGGTGGTCGCCATGTACGTCGTGCTGAGCGCGGTGAATCGGCTCGACGAGTGCGAGGAGTATCGTGCCAACATCATCACCGCGGAGGATCTGGCCGGCTACTTAGGCTGCATCGAAAATGGGCAGACGTTCAAGTTGCTCAGGGGTGATGCGGGAGTCGGTACATTCGGCGGCAGCGAGGACCACACGGCAATCCTCTGTAGCGAACCAGGAAGGCTGAAGCAGTATTCCTTCAGCCCGGTGCGATTGGAAAGAACCGTGCGACTGCCTAATAATTGCACTTTTATCATTGGCGTAAGCGGCGTAGTTGCTGACAAGAAGGGCTCGGCTATGGGTCGGTATAACCGAGCCTCGCAGGGTATCAGATCGATTCTCGAACTGTGGCGCACCCGCTCGGGATCGAATGCGATGACATTGGCCGAGGCTGCCGCCTCCTCGGCTGACTCGACAGATAGCATTCGCGCAGCCCTGCGTGAAGCCACCAGCAAGAATGCTGACTTCGCGTGGCTTCTCGATCGTTTCGAGCAATTCTGGAAGGAATCGGAGGAGATAATTCCTCGAGCTTCTGATGCACTAGTCCGCAACGACCTAGAATGCTTCGGGCAGTTGGTGAACGAATCCCAGGTCGCAGCCGAATCACTCCTCAGGAACCAGGTCCCGGAAACCACTTGGCTTGCTAAGGAAGCCTCATCACTCGGTGCCTACGCTGCATCGGCATTCGGCGCCGGATTCGGCGGTAGCGTCTGGGCGTTAGTTCCCACCGCTAAAGCGGCTCAATTTGTCCATCGATGGCAGCGAGCCTATGAGCGAAGTTCGTTTGACGCCGCAGCCCAGTCAGAATTCTTCGTGACTGATGCTGGACCAGCCCTCATACGATGGTAGATCGGATCGCATCCGTCGCATGCATCCATAGAGGAGAAGTGTAAAGCCGATCTGCATCCGAGAGCCCTTAGCTTTCGAGCAGGCTTTGGATTGCGGACTCAACGACCTGACGGGTCATACACTGACTCGGTTCTCACATCGAGTAATGGCGCAATCGGGATTCAGCTACCAAGATCTGTCCGACTTTGCTGATTTCCTACAAGCCAACTTCGGCCGAGTAATCCTCTGCTGTGCGGAGTCATGAGCACGCTACTGTATCAGCCGATTGCCGGGACCAATGGCACGCTGGGCCGCTCCTCTCTGGGCACACCTAACCCTTACCCCATTGTCGCAATGCCCAGACTCGGGCTACCTACGATAGGGACCATTCCTAAATGAAGAACGGGTATAGCTGAATCTCTGGGTTATGCTCAGGTCATTCACGCGACAAGCGGCGATGGAATTGATATCTGGGAACCCCTTGTTTTTTCGCTGTGACAGGAGAGCAGGTTTGCAATTTCAGTTAGAAACTCCTCGGGCGCTATGCACTTGCTGAGTAATCTGTCAGCATGATCGTATCCCGGCGGCACACTCGCCCATGCGGTCAAGAGAACAACAGGCACTTTCGGTTGAAGTCGTTTCATCTCCGACGTGAGTTTTGCCCCAGTACCATCCGCCAGCCAATGGTCGCTGATCACTAGGTCTATGTGATTGCAATTAAACAGTTTTAGGGCGACCTCCGAGCTGGCAGCGGTCAACACGGTATATCCCTTCGTCGATAACAGCAGGCGACGGACGGCGAGCGCTGTGTGGTCGTCATCAATGCATAGAATCACAGTTGACAAAAGTGAGCTCCTCCCTGTGCTGCCGCCATGGAACTACCTAGGAGCCTGATTGGTCTTTCAGATTGTTGAGAACCGATTGAGAACTTTGCTAAGCGTTGGGGACTTAGCAGGCCACCCTTTACTCTTACATGAGGGATAGCTACCGACCGGACGAGAAGACGATGGCAATTATCTCTAAGAGTCTGGCCACGTAAGTGGGGTTCCGGAGCGGCTCGACGCCCAAACAATTGACAGCTGCCTGGGTGGCAGACTGGACAGATTTAGGGAAGTTTCCGGCTGCAGGATGGCGAGCTGCGATATCTTTCTCCAGCCGTTCGTACCGAATTCTGCATGGGTGGTTCGTGGTGAGTCGTTCTCTCTTGTCGCTGTCCCCCGCTACCGCATAATCAATAGCAGGATTCTCGTTTCCGGCCACCCAGCAGAAATGCATCAAGGTTGGATCAACAATCTGAAAGACGCATCGAGTTTCTAAGTAGTTCCATATAGGTTGCTCATCGAACTCTCCTGCGTCCCCAAGATTGAGACGGATGGACGATGCCGTGGGGCTACCCCATGTGGCCCCACCTCCTCGGAGATAGAGGGCGGTCGTCGCTCTCTGTACCAGACGTCGTGATGCTAAATCTCGGAGCTAAAATGCACTTTCGCCTGGGTGGTTGGGGAGATATCGGGAATCGTTGCCTCAGTGCTGTGGACTATAGGCGTTTATGTGCTGACGTTTCAAGTTGAGGAGAGTAACGCCCAGAGAAGATTCCTTGCAGCTCACAAGCTCTGTCTTAAAGGTACCGAGTACGACGCCTGTATGGAGAGGCTGCGGGACGCGTGGAACAGGTCTGCGAAAGAAGATCACGAACGTGCTGTCCACATCACTGGTTACAATGCCTAGTGGCTGGTTACTGGTCTGTACGGCTGCTGGCGTATGACGATGGGTGAGGCTAGTTTCAGTACTCCACGTTCACCGTGAGCGCATCTGGGATAGTGCTCTACCAAGATCCCTCAGACGACGCCACCGCCGACTGCCTTCGCCTTCGTTCCCGAGTACCAAGTGACCACGCTGGTTGCAAGAGATTTAGGATCCACCCAACCATCGACGAGGTTCGCTTCCCGTAAGGAGGAGTACGCATTTGAAAAGGCGCTAGCCAAGTCTCCCCCAGCCACTCCTGATTGGTTGATTTCCCAACACAAAGTATCGTGTACCGTCTGCACCACATCCAGCTTCGTGCCGTTCCGATGTCGGAGCCGGGCGAACACCCCAAGACTTATCCCAGTCTCGGAGTGGCACTGAACGATTGCAGTTTGCCACCAGCCAACCAGATAAAGTGGTCTGAAAGTACGGACAAAGCACTTAAAGCCAGGAGTGTGAACTGAGGTCTCGAATGACCTATGCAGGTGAGGCGAAGTGGGACCAGCGAAGACCATCGTAAGGCTCGCAAGCTCTCAGACTAGCAACATAACGCTTGCAATTTAAAGCTGGCCTGAATTTACGATGGACGTCAACTTAAAACATCAGGGGTCGGGCTACAAAATGCAGGATTTTGAAACTCACCGATTGATTCTGAAATAGTGCGAGCTACTCCACTGCTCATGGTGATCGCACCTCATAGGTAACGGAGTTGGGCCCGATGTCCTGCTTCGTTAACGGAGCCACTTTCCGGAAAGAGAGTGGCTCTTTGTGTAGGCTGACTGGACCGGGCAGCCGGCCTCCGGCGTTGCAGGTCGGGGCTGAATAGAACTTCGAAGAAGAATCTCCAAAAACGACCACCCTACCCATACGCGAGCATCCCTTGAAACCAGGTGTTGCATTACTTACCCCCGCCGATAACCGGCAGTTCCGTTCATTTCTACAGAGCGACTGCGCGGAGCGCCGAATAGTCGTGGACCTTTCGCGCTTCTTCGTACAAGCCCACATTGATTTGGTTCTTTCGCATAAACCAAACGCAAAACGCGCAAATCAAGAACCAAGCCGCACAACAAAGCTGACATGCCCCACCTCAAAAGTTCGTGTCTTGCTAAAGACGACGAGAAGGAGAGGCAGGACAAGCGGTAGGGTCTTTTGCTGGGGGTTTAGGCTTTCTGTCGTTGAGGAAAGCAGAGATGAGCCATGCCCAAAACCCCAAATAAGCTGGACACAAAAAAGTTAGGGGCGAAGAAGAGCCACGCTGTCCACCGTAACGGCGGCGAATACAAACGCTATCGCGAGTGCGAACAATGCCCTAAAACTGCCATCGCAGGGTTTATCACGTCGTTTCGCGCTCGAGAAGAAACACCGTCGTCTCTTCATCGATTTTCAAAAGTCTACGCATGAACGCAGTTTGGAGCGGGTGACGCGGATACGGCAACTTTTCCTTTCAAGCCGCCAGGAAGGTGAACATGTGAATAAGTCCAAACTCTCAGTGGCTTTTGAAGCGGAAACGACAAGAGTTTAGCGTGAGCGGACCCGAGGTACCATCATGACCACTATTATCGCTGTAAGAACTACCAGTGCGACGACAACGTCTACAATGTGCAGCTTTAGGTCTTGATAGATTGGCTTAACAAAAATCGACCAAACTCCGAGTTGAAGGCGGAGGAGAAGCACGACAGCCGCAAGTGCAAGGAGCGCGACAATGACTTTTATCTGCTTCACCAGCAAACTGTAACGCTACTTGGGGCGAAATGGGAATGGGCCTAAAGTGCCGTAGAAATTGGTGCTATATCGTCCGGCAAGCTATCTCCAATCCTCAAGTAGCTTAATCTGGGGCAGATCGATGCTGACAGACTCTGCCGCACATGTTGCATGATGCCGTCCACCCAGTGCTCTCATCCTATCAATAACGGCCGGGAATTGCATTGGACCGGATGCGAATCCAAGCTGGCCTTCGGCCTCCGCTGACGATCGCTACAGATTGCGATTGATTTTGTAACCTCTCTCAAGAATCTGAAAGCCCCTTTTCTTTTCAAGTAGTTTAATGAGGGCACTTCAGTTAAATCTCCTTCGCGACGCCTGGGATTACCCCACGGGACGGCTAGCAGGCCATTCCCGGTCCTAGGCGTCTCTCTCCGAGTTAAGAGACCACTAATGACGTGGCGTATTATGGCGTGAAGATTTCAGTTGACGCAGTAACCACTCAAAATTACCGTAATCTCTAAAAACCTCTCGAATGAGTGCTCAGAAGCAAGGGGTAATCTGGCCGTCCTTGCGTCCCGAGTTACTTAACTTTCTGTTCGACTCTCGCGGAACGAGGACGCCACTTTGAAAGACGATAATCGCGCTGCAGCTCTACCCCAGCCTCCCCTCTCGTTCGAACTTCACTCTGTTGAATTCGCCATGCAGGTCATCCACTACATCATGGAGAATCTTCATGCCGATTTGTCGGTCTCAAACCTGGCGAGAAGACTCTCACTTAAAGAGAGGGTGTTGCTGTGTGGTTTTGAATCACAAACTGGGGTCGCACTCGGTCAGTTTGTTTTGCGGCGACGTATCGAGCGCGCACTCGACCTTTTGAAGAGCTCTAGTGCCACCGACAGCGAAATTGCGGTGGGTATCGGTTTGAAGACAGCATCCGCCTTCCGAACCGTGTTCTTCAATTACTTAGGGGTCTCGCCCACCGAGTATCGAAGAATTCTGCCGCCGAAGAAGGAGCCTGCAAGTGTTGAAAGGCAAAAGCGTCCCTGCAAGTCGGTCAGTATACCTGTGAAAAAACCCGGTGGTGAGGCGCTTCGTCCACTTGTAGTCTAAAGAAGCCTGCTAGGCAGTGGCTGTCAAACTTGGGAGCTGAACAGATCCATCGCAGAAGCCGTGCGACGCAATTGTGAAGCTACAGCAGATAGAATATTCAGCCCCAGGGAATTAGCCGTCAACCAGCGGATCAGTCTCTGCCTCTCCTCCACCGGTCGCGCTTCATCGATAAAGACGGAAGTATATTCAGCCACGGATCCGCCCACCGCGCCAATAATCCCAGTCTCAATTGGTGGCCCGGCGAGCGGATAGGCGCAGGCCACCGCTTCTGAGGTGATCGGGTCAGTCGGGTTTCGTGAAGTAGGCTCCGTAGCGCGGTCCGAATCGGTAGAGCAGTCGGGCGTAGCGGTGATACTCAGTCTCCTCATTCACATCGAAGACCAGTTCAACGAGATTCCCGGAGTTCAAGTCGGCTTCAGTTTCGAAGGCTACACCAGATTCGCTGATATCGATGGAGACTCCCTCGACAAACTGGTCATCAACTGCGGCGTGATTGATGATCAGCACCGGCACTACAAGCTCAACCCGCTCGTGCCGACGCCCTTCCGCACGTGTCTTCAGGCGCATCTGCACAGAGGTTGGAGGATTGTTGCGTTGGTTGTACTCGTTCACCGAATA
>DASRAA010000038.1:0-4472 GCA_035638375.1 Binatia bacterium
TCGCCGACTTTCTGCTCGTCGTCGAGCAGCGCCCGCAGGTACTCGACGGCTGCCCGCGCGTAGTCGGGGCGCCGCGTGACCTGATGACACAACGCGAGGTCGAGCGCGGCGTTGGCCCAGTCCCACGCCTTGGTACCCCGAGTCGATTCTGGTGCGCACGTCTTCGTCACACCGCTCCAGATTAGACGGTGCGCGCGAGAGACTGGCAAGAGCGCGCCTAATCGCCCGTTACGTTGCCTCCGCCCGGCGCCTCTCGCCCGGCCAAACCCGCTTCGACTACCTACTTGCCGACTTCGTCTGCCCCCCCTTTGGCGCCGTTCCTAGCTCGAACCCGTTTTCGCCCTCCTCTCCCTTGACATTGGCACCACACGGGAACCATATTTGCGGAAAGCCTCGATGGTACCCACTCAGAACCCGCTGCCGCCTGTGCCCACCACGAAGATCCTGGCGATCTCCCATTTCATGGGCACGCCCATGACACCCGCCCAGCGCGCCCAGATCATGCCGCACGAGGTGCATGACACGGTGAATGCTTATCTCGCGGGCAAGATAGACCAGTGGTATTTCCGGACCGACGGGAAGGGTGTGGTTTTCATCGTCAACGCAAGCACACCGGAAGAGGCGAAAAACATTTTGGAGAAATTCCCGCTGGGGCAGGCCGGTTTGATGAGCTTTGACTATATCCCGCTAGGTCCGCTCAGTCCGCTGCGCATCATCAATGACATGGTGAAGTGATTTTATTGGCTGGCACGCCGCCGGCCGGTATGGAAGCGGGCGTCAACCATGTGGACAATGGTCGCGAGGGCGCCGCTCGCTGAAACCCTTTTCCCTGTTCACATTTTGGGAGCCGTAGTTCCACCGCCCGTCGGAGTGTGGCTGACTCTGGCGCTCCACCTTCATTGGATGGTGAACTCAATCACTTCTTCGGGTTTGACTAGTGCGGGCTGCTTGCCAGTGGCAGCGGCGACACCGGTCCCGGCTGCCCCACCGGCACCTGCGCCGATCGCGGCGCCTTTGCCGCCTCCAGCGAGTCCGCCAATGATGGCTCCGGCCGCCGCCCCGCCTCCGATCTTCACCGCATTGCTCTTAGTGTGGCTCTTGCCCTTTAGAGCTACGGGGGCACTGGTCACTGCTTTGCCTTCCACGGAGGTCACTTGTAAGGTCAGCTCACCTGGCGTCTCCAGGCGTCCGCTCGGTTTGACCGCGATGACCTTGCCTCGCACCGCCGCACCTGCGGGGATGGTAGCGCTGCCGGCAGTCACCGCTTGCGCCACGCTTCCCTCGAAGGTGTTGCCGACTTTGGTGGTTTCGGAACTCAGTTCGGTGTTGAAGCGCACGGGAATCATGGTCCCGGCTGGGATCTTGGCAGCAACCGAAATCAGTGCCAACAGAAGCGGAAGTGTGAGTAGCTGGAGGATTCGCTTGGATTTCATGTCTGCTCCTCGGCCCGCAGGCGCTTGTTCCTCTAACAATCACCAGCGCGCAAATGGGATAGCAATTAGGATGCTGGATACCGGTCGCGCGTCCACCAGAGAGTTCGGATAGCCGATGGCTGAGGAAGAACCTGACGCTTCCTGATGAGTACCGAATGGTGTCGTATAGTTGACTTAGGACTTGGAGCCCGACGAACTGGAGTAACTTTCCCAGGTCTCAAACCGTTTAGGACTGAGCTGATACTGTCGAGCTATCTCAGCCATGCTCTTGCCCGAGTCCAGCTCGCGCATGCAGGCAATCTTCAATTCGCGGGAATATTGTTGTCGGGGCACCAGCGTCGTTCTCCTCCGTTCATGTAGCTGGCCCCCTTAATTTCCTGGCTCACTTTTGGGGTGCAGTCCACATCCTCTTCCCCTGCCCCATCTGTGTCGAAACCGGGAATGTGTCGAAACCGGGAATTGACCCTTAGTGCTAATCGCCCTATCATCAAGCATCTCCCCCGGCCACATCGTCATGATCGACACGACGATCTCGCATTACCGCATCATCAGCAAGCTCGGTGGCGGAGGCATGGGCGTGGTGTACAAGGCCGAAGATACCCGTCTGCACCGCTTCGTCGCCGTCAAATTCCTTCCCGAGGACGTTGCCCATGACCCGCAGGCGCTCGCCCGCTTCCGCCGTGAAGCCGAGGCCGCCTCGGCGCTGAACCATCCGAACATCTGCACCATTTACGACATAGGCGAAGAGGACGGCCGCGCCTTCATGGTCATGGAGTTCCTTGACGGCCAGACGCTGAAGCACCAAATTGCAGGACGGCCGATGGATTCGGAGCTGCTGCTGCCGATTGCGATCGAGATTGCCGATGGGCTCGACGCCGCCCATGGCGAGGGGATCGTTCATCGGGACATCAAGCCGCCGAACATTTTTGTCACCAAGCGCAGCCACGCTAAGATCCTCGATTTTGGTTTGGCGAAGGTGACGCTGAAGGTTGAAGCCAGCTCCGACTCGGTTACGGCGATGCCCGATGCGGAGCCGCAGCACCTGACCAGTCCAGGGGCGATGCTAGGTACGGTGGCCTACATGTCGCCGGAGCAGATCAAGGCTAAGGAATTGGACGCGCGTACCGACTTGTTCTCGTTTGGAGCCGTGCTGTACGAGATGGCAACGGGCAGAATGCCGTTCGATGGCGAAAGCTCGGGCGAGATATGCAGCGCCATTCTCCGTGATGAGCCTGTGCCACCGTCGCAGGTGAATCCGCAGGTTTCGACGAGGCTGGAAGCTGTAATCGGCAAGGCACTGGAAAAAAGCCGCAACCTGCGCTATCAGCATGCTTCCGACATGCGAACGGATTTGCAGCGGCTGAAGCGAGACAGCGAGAGCGGGCGTCATCTAGCGGGAAGGACGAGTGCAACAGCGGTCGGAACCCCCAGTTCCCAAAACCAGGGAAATGTGGGTCACCACCTATCGGAAACCCCCACGAAAGAAGGAGGGATGAAGCACCCGGGGCCATGTTCGGGGGTGGCTGCCGAGGCGATTGCGAGCGGAGTCAAGATTGCGGAAGCACCATCAAGCCCGTCGGGAGCAGTTGCTCGACCAAAGAGGTCCTGGCTTCTGTTTGCGTCATCGGTGGCTCTGGTGGTTGCGGCGCTTGTCGGAGGCGGGCTGTACTACCGCTCGCATCAGGCAAAGCCGCTCACTGACAAGGACACCATCGTGCTGGCCGACTTCGAGAACAAGACTGGCGATACGGTCTTCGACGACACGCTGAAGCAGGCCCTAGCCATTCAACTGGAGCAATCGCCTTTCCTAAACGTGCTGTCCGATCAAAAAGTGAACAGCATGCTGAAGTTCATGAGCCGCAAGTCTGGGGAACGCATCGCGTCGGAAACAGCACGGGAAATTTGTCAGCGGACGAATTCGAATGCCCTGCTGGAAGGCTCGATTGCGAGTCTTGGTAGTCATTACTTGATCGAATTGAAAGCCGTTAACTGCCAGACCGGGGATTCGCTGGGCAGCACAGTGGTGGAGGCAGAAAACCGCGAGAAAGTAGTCAAAGCGCTCAGTGAGGCTGCGAACACTCTCCGCGGCAAGTTGGGTGAGTCGCTGGCCTCGGTGGAGAAGCACGATAAGCCCCTTGACGAAGCCACCACGTCTTCACTCGAGGCACTACAGGCCTTCACTCGAGGAACTCGCGCTGCACAAGCGCAGGGAGACCAGTATGCATTGCCGTACTTGCAACACGCGCTAGAGCTGGATCCCAATTTTGCGCGCGCTTACGCATCCCTGGGAGCCAGCTATATGGCTCTCAATCAAGCGAGCTTAGCCATACCCAATCTCAAGAAGGCCTTCGATCTGCGCAACCGGGTCAGCGAGCGAGAGCGCTTTTACATCGAGGGTATGTACTACCTGAATGTCACGGGCGAATTGGACAAGGCAACACAGGTCCTTACGGAATATGCGCGGGCTTATTCCAATGATGCCGATGCTCATACTTACCTTTGCGCAACACTCTACCAACTAGGCCGGTGGGAAAAATCAGCCCCTGAATGCCGTGAGGCAATGCAGCTAAACCCCGAAAATGGCTATCTCTTGTCCTTGCTCATCGCGGACAATCTTCTTTTAGATCGACTGGAAGATGCCAAAGCTGCATACCAACAGGGCCGGGCGCACAAGCTAGAAAATGCCTTTCCGGACTCCGTTATGTATGTGCTGGCTTTCGCCGAAGACGACGCGGCTGGCATGCAAAAGTACTTTGACGCGGCGATGGGTAAGCCACAGTTCGAAGACATTCTGCTTACAATGCGGTCCGACATCGAGGCTTATTATGGCCGTCTGGCAAAGGCGCGTGAATTTTCCAGGCGTGCTGAGGAATCGGCTAGGACCAATGGGTCGAAAGAAACCGCCGCTCTGTGGCAAGCCTACGCCGCACTGCACGAGGCGGAAGTGGGTAATGCCGCGTTGGCTTCAGAGCAGGCTAAGGCAGCTCTAAATGTGTCACCGGGGCGCGATGTAAGAGTCTTGGCGGGTATGGCATTGGC
>DASRAA010000039.1:0-22322 GCA_035638375.1 Binatia bacterium
CGGTTCGCTCTGGTTCACCGCGCAAGGTGTGAACAAAATTGGCCGCCTCGATCCCAGTTCCGGCGCTTTCAAGGAATACCCTCTGAAGACACCCAATTCCGGCCCACACGGACTCGTCGCTGATGAGCAAGGCCACATCTGGTTCACCGCGATCTCAGGCGGCTACGTGGGCAAACTCGATCCGAGGACGGGCGAGATCCAGGAGTACCGACCTTCCGATGGGAGCGACATTGACCCGCACACACCGGTCTTCGATCACAACGGAATTCTGTGGTTCACCAATGAACAGACCAACTATATCGGGCGACTGGATCCAGCCACAGGCAAGATGGAGTTAAAGCAAGTCCCAACTCCACACGCGATCCCATACGGAATCGTAGCCACTAAGGACTTCCTGTTCTTCTGCGAATTTGGGACCAATAAGCTGGCCAGCATTGATCCTAGAACGATGGCCATCCGCGAGTACAGGTTGCCGTCGCCGGCGGCGCGACCGCGAAGGCTCGCACTCGCACCTGACGGCACCATCTATTACACCGACTACGCGCGCGGATACCTCGGTCATTTCGATCCCGCCACGGGAAGGCTGCTGAAAGAGTGGGCCTCGCCGGGAAGGACAGAATCGCATCCTTACGGAATCGCGGTCACTGCGAATGGTGAGGTGTGGTACAGCGAATCAGGCGTAAGCCCCAACACCCTCGTCCGCTTTGATCCCAAATCCGACAGCTTCGCCACGGAGGCGATCCCCTCAGGCGGCGGAGTAGTGCGCAACATGGTAGCTACGCCTGACGGCAAGTTGTATCTGGCATGCAGCGGCGTGAACAAGGTCGCAGTGGTTGCCGTCAAGGGATTCTGAGCAGACTGACCCCAGCGAGTAATACCCCCGGTTTTGAGACCGTGGGCTCTGAAGGCCCTGCGTCTCCCAAACACCGGGCGCACCAGCCACTCGGCGGTCTAGCTGAGCAACAGAGAAGCGTTGCCCGTCGGAGGGTATGACGGAATCGGAGGCAACATCGGCTACCTCTCGAGCGCTGAACTGTTCCACTCAGTCCAGGCTCTGAAGGTGTTTCTAAGCATATATTGGACAACCCCACCGTAACCGCCAACGAAAGGCGATAAGGGTGGGCCGGCAAGAATTGCCTGGCTACATTCCCTTCTCCAGCGTCTCGGCCGCGCGGTTCAGCGCATTCGTCAGCACCTGCAACTGCTGCTGCTCGCGCTCCAGATTCTGCGCATCGATCGCCTCGTTCACTCCCGGAATCACCACCGCTGCGTAGCCGGTGTACTCGCCGGGAGCGTAGATGGAGTGCTTGTACCACGTGCGGCCGGGCAGGCCGTCGATAAGAAAAGCCCGCTCGGTGGCGATGAGCGCCTGGTTCATTCTGTCCGGGTTGCCCTCTATGGCGGTCTCAGCCTGGAGCATCTGGGCGCCGGCTTTCTCCAGCCGTGATGCCGCCTGCTTCACGCTGTCAAACGACGGTGAGTTTGCGCCAAAGGTCTCTTTCGATTTGCTCTCGGCAGACTTCACGTACTCGACAATTTCCTTGCCGTACTCTTCGTAGTCGAAGGGCAGCACGTCTTCCGAGGCCATGCGGATGAGCTGCAAACCGTACACCCGCGCCATCTGCTGCTCGTACTCGAAGGTCGGGTCACCGAACTTGGTGAACCAGGCAAAGTTGTCGAACACGGAGTGATACACGCCGTAAGGCCCACCCGAGCCGATGTCGGTGGCGGGCACGCCGAGGTGCTGGAGGAACGGCGTGAAATCGGAGCCGCTACCAAGATCGCCGACGCTGACGTCTTTCTTCACCGTAGCGTTGGCGCGGCGCGAGTCACCGCCCAGCGCGCTGGTTACTCCGGAGGCGCGTTCTTTGTCACGCTTGTCTTGCACGGACTTCCATTGGTCGTACACGCTGCCCCCCTTGGGGCTCGGCACGCCCTGCGACACTTCGCGCAGATACTGCTTGAGGCTGGGCACTCCCGAGGCGCCGAAGTTCGGGCCGGCAACGGCAACATCCATGTTGAAGTACGCGACCGCATTGTGCAGCTCGTCGGCATGCTGCTCGGCGAATTCGGTCGAGCCGATCAAGCCGAATTCTTCCGCGTCCCAGCTGGCGAACACGATGGTGCGCTTCGGCTTCCATCCGGTCTTGAGCAACTCGCCGACGCCGTGCACCGCCTCAAGCTGCGCGGCGCTGCCGCTGTTGGGATCAACCGCGCCATAGGCCCACGCGTCGCGATGATTGCCGGTAATCACCCACTGCTCGGGATGCCCGCTGCCCTTCACCATGCCGATAACATCGTAGATGGTCCTGTACTCGTAATTCTGCTTGAGCAGAATGTGGACCTTCGCCGAACCGGGTCCGACGTGATAGGTGAACGGCAGAGCGCCTTGCCAGTCGCGCGGAGAGTCGGGGCCGTCGAGGTTTGCCAGGATCGGAGTGGCGTCTTTGTACGAGAGCGGCGTGGTCGGTATCTTGGTCAGATCGGCGGCCTTATCGGGCGGAGTGCGCTTGCTGTCGGGCAGATCAGGAAGCGACGCGATGCCGGGGGTCGTCGGGTCCCCGGGATATTGCGACAAATACTGCACCGAACCACGCTGCACCGCCGTATCAGGACGGTACGGCCCCTTGGGATACTTGTCGCCCTTGAAGTAGCCGTCATCCCAGGGATCGGAGTATATGAGCACTCCCACGCATCCGTATTGGGAGGCGACGAACGGCTTCACGCCGCGGAAGTTCATGCCGTAGCGCACGAGTGCGATCTTGCCCTTCGTCTCGACGCCCATCTCTTTCAGCTTCTTGAAATCTTCAGGACGGCCGTAGTTCGCGTAGATGACATCAGCTGTGACGTCGCCGGAAGGCGAGAAGCCGTTATAGGCAGGAAGCACGCGCGGATCATTTTGGTACGGATCGTCGCCGTCAACATGCTCGCGCGAAGGACCATGCATCTCGACACCCGCGGGCGCGACGAGGTCAACATGAATCTCGGCAGGCAGGTTCATCCAAACCTTGTATTCCTGGATGTAAGCCTCGAGTCCGGCTTCTTTGTACTTCTTCAGCACGTATTCGGCGGTAGCCTTGTCTTCCGGCGAGCTGGCAACATGCGGTACGGCTGTGAGCGTGCGCAGATGTTCCTTCGCCAGCGCGGCACTGGGGACGGCGAGAAAGGTCTTCTCGGTTTGCAACTCGGCGGTGGCGTCACGGTAGCCGGTAATTTTCGTCGGCGGAGTGAAGGCTGGTTTATCGACGGACTGCTGGGCATAGCCGAGGGAAGACAGGTTAAGCGCCAAGACTAAAAGGGCGGCGAAAAATCGATTCAATTCGAGGCTCTCCTCACCATTTGGTTGTAACTAGATTAAACCCAGAGGCGCATCGCGTCTGCATCTTTGCCCTGTTCGCGCAGTGCCGCAATCCATTGCCCAGCACATGCAACCAAGGTTTGGTTGTCGTACCGATGTTGATTCGCGTAGGACGATCAAACGACGCCAGCGGCCAGTTGACAAACGGACCACTGGGTTACCTGGGCAAACTGAATTGATTCGCCTGTGCATCAGGCGGCGGCGAATCCTGGGCCGCCGCCAGCGCGGCGTACAGAACCAGGAAAAGTATTCGGCTTACCCTGAACATTCGGCGAGTATAGGAGAAGTCACCTCAAACTAAAAATGGCCATTCGGTAGCGAAGTGCATCTAAACCGGGCGCCAGGAGACTATTAAGATGCAGATCACCGAATTGCTGTTAGCTGAGCTTGATCACGAAGCAGTCGGAATTCGCAAGACGCTCGAACGCGTTCCCGAAGGTAGGAACGACTGGAAACCCCATGAAAAGTCGATGCCGCTCGGGAATTTGGCCACGATTGTGGCTACCGTCCCGGCATGGCTCGACATGGTCGTAAATGTTGACGAGCTCGACATTAATCCGCCCGGGGGTTCAACATATCGCTCGCCACAGTGGAAGACACGTCACGACTTGCTCGATCAATTCGAAACCAGCCTGAAGAAAGGACGCGAGGTTCTGCAAAAGACGAGCGACCATCACCTCTTCAACACGAAGTGGCGGTTGTTATCAGCAGGTAAGCTCATGATGGAACAATCACGCTACGAGGCGATCCGCGAGGGCGTTCTGAACCACATGGCACACCATCGCGGTCAGCTGACGGTGTATCTGCGGTTGCTTGGAGAAAAGGTTCCGGCTATTTACGGGCCTTCAGCCGACGAAGGCAAAGATTGAACAGGCTTCAAGTAATTTTGCCAGGCCAGCTCTCGCAACCGAAGCTTCCTCAGCATATGCCTCAATGTTCGGCCACTTGTGCGTCACGCCGGGCGCTGTCGGGCTGGTCATGGTTGGTGGATCCGGCCCCCGTTTTGATTTGAATTCCGCTTCCAATACCGCTCTCTCCGCGCCGGAGTTGATGCAGTGCGCATCGGGATATCCGGGCTGAAGGGGAATCGACCAGCGGCTCCCAGGAGGGATCGCGGACTGTGGAGGGGTCGAAAGAGGATCGCTACTGCGCTTCAGGATAGAAGCGCGAATTCACAGAGCCATCATGGAGGCCTCCCATAGTGAATTCGGCGCCTGGAGAGCGGTGCAAGAGTTCAATTCGGGGAATTAGCTGACGAAGAGGCAGCCTCTAGCTACCACGTTGCCTTCTTTACCCAAGCCCGATCATCAGTTGGATAAAATATTCACAACACTAAAGCGCTGGACCGTTTCTTCGAGCTTGGAGTTTGTATGGTATTCCCTATTAAAGTTTGCGTCGTCTGCGGAGAAGAATTCGAACTGAAGCCCGGTAAGCCCGGCTTTGCCAACCGCTGTCCGGAGTGCAGTGTGCCGGACGCCGACAATACCAAGAAGGGCGCTTTGTCCGCCGATTCCCGCGAACAGAACGAAGCTCGCCGAGAGGCGATGCGCAACCTACTCTACCGCAAGGACAGCTAGCAAGCTCCCCAAGACCACATTGTTCTGGCGCAGGCGAATGCGGACACAAAGGCCGCTGGCCATTGGATTGCCCTATCCTGCTCTGGTAATGAACAAACAGCAACATTATTTCAAGCTGATTCCTCCGAGGCCAAGTTTTCCATTCGACATAACTGCCGAAGAAAAGGCGCGATGGAACAACACAGCACTTATTGCAAGCAGCAGTTCGCCGCGGGCTGGATTTTCCTTTACGGCCCCGTGATGGCACGTGATGGCGCTTTCGGTCTGGCTAGCCTCGAGGTTACCGACGAAACTGAAGCCCGGTTGTTTGGCACACACTCTATCTGTGGTTCAAAAGGCACTTCTAAGAAAACTGATCGAGAGGTCACCGCTGAATCGGGGGCGTTCTTGAAACTCGAAACCCTGAAACTTGAAACCGCTTTCTTCAGTCCCAGTTCTTCACCTGGGGCCATGCCTCTGCCAGAGAATGAAACACCCTCGGCTTGCGGCACAGCAACACCGGCTTGTTCTCCCACGGAGGCGCATAGGGATTGTGCAATTGCTCCACTACCGTGACTTCGTCGAACCATTGACGCGCACCCGCTTCTGTATCGCCGAGCACGATTATCGTCTGCCCGCTGTAGTTTCGCGGACCCCATAACCAATAGCTCTGGTGGCCGCCAATCGCCTTGGGCAAGCCGTATTTTGGGCCGATGAGGTCAACCGCGCCGCCCTCGGCGAAGTCGTTAGCGAAAATTGCTGTGTCTGCACGTTCCTCCGGAGGTACCATCGCGTAAGCCTTTGCCGCAGCCGCGACCATCTCCTCCCACCCGAAGCACCAGGAATAGATGTGTGGCAACGGCTCGTATGCCATGCTCTTCTCGGACTGCTGAACTTTGAACGGCAGCTTCGCCTGGTAGCGCAGGAAGGCTTCCGGCGACAAGACCGGAACCATCAGCGGCAAGAACGCTAGCGTTCCGAGCAGAATGACGACGACCAACGCCGGCCCCAACCAGCGCAATCCGCGACGCTCCGAAAGCTGCTCAATGGCAATTGCTCCTCCGGCAAACATCATGGGAAACACCGGAGAGGCGTAATAATCCTTGCCGTGCGCAACGATAAGCACCGCAAGAACAGTAACGAAAGCCCAGCCTAGCACGCGAAATGGTTTGCCAGTCTTCCAGAAAAAGAAGTACACCGCGCCCAGGAGCCACACTGGGAGCGTCACCGGTGTCAGTAGCATCATCTGCGCTTTGAGATATCCGAGGGGCGTAAAGACCACATCGCGCCCGCTCTCCCGGATATTGCGCAGGAGCTCGAAAAACGGAAAGCTATGTTGAATGTTCCACAAAAGGTTCGGCAGAAAGATCAGAAACGCGATCGCCCCCGCAATCCAGATCCACGGACCGGCGAATGCCTTGCGCTCGCGCGTCAACAGCAATCCAACCACCACGGCGAACCCAAACACCGCCATCGAGTATTTGTTCTCCAGCCCGATGCCGGCCAGCAGGCCGAACCACAGCCAGAGCTTTTGATTACCGGTCTTCACAATGCGGATCACCACGTACGCGCAACCCATCCACAGCAGCGGCTCGAAGGCGTTCATCGTGAAGAGGTGACCGAGGACGAGATACACGCCCGCGCAGGCGGAGCACAGTGCAGCCAGCCCCTGCGCGAACCTTCCTCCGCCCAACTCTCGGGCCAGCAATCCCGTGAGCCACACTAATGCAAAGCTGGCGAAGGCCGGAATGATGCGGATTGCGAACACAGACGTCCCGAAGATGTGCCGCGTAAGCCAGGCAATGAGCGCGATGAGCGGCGGCTGGTCTACATAGCCCCATTGCAAATGCTCGCCACAGGCCATGTGGTACATCTCGTCGCCGAAATAGCCGTAACGGTTCGCAGTTGCGAGTTGCAGAAGCAGCACGGCGGACGCGACATAGAGGACAATCGCCGGGCCACTGGTGGACCACGACCTATGAATTTGATTCACGCTCATCGATTCCGCAGAGATGAATCCGCTTTCTCACCCCGTATTCTTAAGGAGCATTTATAGGAATACAACCATTACCTCTCTATTGCAGTTCCTTTCCTGCAGATTTTTCTATGAGGTGAGTCATGACCATCATCATCGTTGTTCTTCTCGATGTGCTGATCAGAACTTTTGGCCTGCAGCATCATCGGACCCGCCGCCTACAAGCTGGCTAACATCAGGCTGGTGGGGGCTGGGCTGCCGGCGTACCGTTTTGCTTCTTGCGGCTATATTGGTCCGGCGGTCCCGCTGACAGATGACAGCTGAGGTGCTACGTCACTGGACCTTTCGTGGCGCTACCCTCAATCTGCCGCCAGCCCTGTGGAGCACTGTGCCCGGGTGCTGGGCGCCGAAAAAAATGGGTCAAGCTGGGTACCGGCGTCTTCCAGAGTTTGATATTGGCTTACGCAGCACAGCGGCTCAGGCACACTTCGTTGCCAGCCGCCTCGCGTTAGCTTCTGTGGGGGCAAAAAAGTTCTACCCGAGCCAGCTTTGTTCATCTCTCAACCTGTACTCCAACGCATCAGGGATTAAATCGGTCGACCCCGCACCAGCTGCCCTTGCTAACCGTTGAAGGACGATCCCAGCTATTTTTGTTCTACCCTGAAACCCATGCGAAAACGAATTACACTGTATGGTTATGCCCAAACTGATTTTCGGAGCTCTGCTGTTTGCCCTTATGACAACTTCTGTAATCACTACTGACGCTCAAACCGCTTCCAGCAATCCGCTGCTTGCTCCGAGCACCTTGCCTTATCAGACGATCCCCTTCGACAAGATCAAGGACGACGACTATCAACCTGCCATCGATGCAGGCATGGCTGAGCAGCTCAAGGAAGTCGATGCCATCGCGAATAACCCTGCGCCACCGACCTTCGACAATACGCTGGTCGCGCTGGAAAAAAGCGGCCAGGCGCTGCGGCGTGCTACCTCTGCCTTCTTTGCCCAGGCCGGCGCCAACACCAACCCTACGCTGCTGAAGGTGCGCTCGATCGAGGCACCCAAGCTCGCGGCCCATCGTGACGCGATTTTCCTGAACACCAAGCTGTTCCATCGGGTTTCCGCCGTTTATCAGCAGCGCGACTCGCTTAAGCTCGATCCCGAGTCCAAACGCCTGTTGGAGTGGTATTACAACGAGTTCGTACACGCCGGAGCCAATCTTAGCGAGGCCGACAAAACCCAGCTCAAGAAGCTGAACGAAGAAATCGCCGGCCTTTCCGAAACCTTCGAGCGCAAGCTGCTGGCAGCTACCAAAGAGGGCGCGTTCCTCAGCCAGCAAAGGACTGCCTTAGCGGGATTGAGCGAGGCCGACATCACCGCAGCGGCCGAGAAAGCGAAAGAGCGCAAGGTCGAAGGCTATCTGATTCCCTTGCAGAACACCACTCAGCAGCCTGAGCTCGCCACGCTAACCAACCGCACCACGCGCGAGACCATCTTCAACAACTCCTGGAACCGCGCCGAGCGAGGCGACGACAACGACACACGCGACACCATCTCCAAAATCGCCCAACTCCGCGCGCAGAAAGCTAAGCTGCTCGGCTTCCCCAACTTTGCCGCCTGGAAGCTCGAAGATCAGATGGCCAAGAATCCGGAAAACGCCCTGAAATTCCTGAATTCCATCGCACCCCCTGCAACGGCACGCGCCGCCAGCGAAGCCAAGGACATTCAGTCGCTCATCGATCAGCAGAAGGGTGGCTTCCAGGTCCAGCCCTGGGATTGGGACCTGTACTCCGAGCAGGTACGCAAGGCCAAATACGATCTGGACGAGGAACAGGTTAAGCCTTATTTCGAAATAAACAACGTGTTGGAAAACGGCGTGTTTTATGCGGCCACCCAGCTGTACGGAATCACCTTCAAAGAGCGCAAAGACCTTCCGGTGTACGACTCCGATATGCGTGTCTTTGAAGTCTTCAACGCTGACGGCAGCTCGCTCGCGCTCTTCTACACCGATTACTTCAAGCGCGATAACAAACAGGGCGGTGCCTGGATGAACAACTTCGTCGAGCAGTCGAAGCTGATGGGCACCAAGCCGGTTGTGGTAAACGTAGCCAATTTCGCCAAGCCGGCGGCTGGAGAGCCCGCCCTGCTCACCTCCGACGACGTGCGCACCATGTTCCACGAGTTCGGACACGCCCTGCACGGGATGTTCGCGAATACCACATACCCGGCGATCTCCGGCACCTCAACCGCGCGCGACTTCGTCGAGTTCCCCTCGCAGTTCAACGAGTATTGGGCTGAGTACCCGACGGTCTTCGAGCATTACGCCAAGCACTACAAGACGGGTGCGCCCATGCCTGCTGAGCTGGTCGAAAAAATCAAGAAGTCGCAGACTTTCAACAAAGGCTATGAGATGACCGAGCTCGTGGCCGCCGCCATGCTCGACATGCAATGGCACACGCTTCCTGCGACTGCACCGTTGCAGCCGCCGGACGAGTTCGAGAAAGCCGCATTGCAAAAGACGGGGCTGTGGGTCTCCTACGTTCCGCCGCGTTACCGTTCCAGCTACTTCAGTCACATTTGGGGCAGCGGATACGCCGCCGGCTACTACGCCTATCTCTGGACCCAGATGCTCGCCGATGACGCCTACCAGTGGTTCGTTGAGCACGGCGGGCTCACCCGCGCCAATGGCGATCGCTTCCGCGAGATGGTGCTCTCGAAGGGCAACACCGAAGACCTGGAGACGCTTTACGAGAAATGGCGGGGGGCAAAGCCTAGTATCGAACCCATGCTGAAGCGCCGCGGCCTGGAAGCGGGAACCGGCGCAGGCCGGTAGTTGGGGAGGCCCACTCGGCCTTCCTTTGGCCGGGTGGATCCTTTCCTCCTGGCACAAGAACTCGGCACCCTATCCTTCGCATAGTCTTGAGCGCATGGGTGGAACCAGATCCAACCGCCCTAAGCCGATCCTTCAATACCCTGGGAATTCCGGAAGAAAGGCGCATTCAGCAGCAGCCCCGCCAAGAAGCTCGTCACCAGCAGAACCTCCGCCACTCTGTCTCGAAGCGTGATCACAAAAGCAATCATCGCAACTACGACTCCCCATTTCACTGCCTCACCCTGGAAAGCACTTTTCCACTGAGGGTCAGGAGGCTGTTTCTCCGCCACCTCCATGGGAATTGAAGACGAACCATTCTCGCGCCGAATCAGACGTAATAGGCGAAGACCTTCGCCCACGACCATGACCGCAAATCCTACAGGAGAAGCCAGCGATCCCAGCCCAATTGCGTAGAGGAATTCGCCGAGAGGCCGCGGGTGGCAGAAATAGCGGTACAGCCAGGTATCAGCACGGGCGCAAGTGCAGAGGACGGCACCAAACGCGATCAAGATCGCAGCGAGGATGAAAAGAAGGCGTTCGAGCACCTGTGGCTCCGCGCGATCCTTGACGAGCCGCCGGACGATGTCGTCAGGTTGGATCAGGTAGGTAAGAAACGCAGCACCAACAATCAACTGATGGACCAACGTCTGGTGAAGATATTCGAAGTCTGTGACTTGCATCGCTGCTGGGCCAATGTTATAGCGGCCAGCAGTGCTTACACCGCCGGGCTTGTCTGCGGCTGAGCCACCGCCGATACTGCAAGGCTCTGCGGGCTCGGCAAGTTCAGCATCGCCCGCACCTGAGGCAGCGCCGCCCGCATCGCCGCCTCACCGGCGGCAATGAGCTCCGGAGTTCGCTCGAAGCAGTCATAGGCAAAACCATTTACGTCCGGTTCAATTACTAGGTTCGCGTCCTTTTTCCACGAGTCCTCCAGTCTCGCTTGCGCAATCGAGAAGCACTGTCCAATGACCTCAAACACATGCCGCGGAGGCTTGGCATTGTTCCAGTGCGCACTGAGATAAATGCCGATCACGCGCTCGGCTCCCATTTGCCGTAATGGGGTAGTCGGCACCGCATACGCCAGCATGCCGTCGATGTAGGAGCGCCCATCGATTGGCACGGGAAGGAACATTCCCGGATAGGCGCAGCTCGCGCGGATTGGATCCACCAGCGGCCCTTTCGTGAAGACGGCCGGCTCACCAGTACGGAATTCCGTCGCCGCAATCGCGAGCGGGATTCTCAGTTCTTCGAACGTATGCCGCTTCAGAACGCGAGCGAAAAAGCGGATCATCCTGTCGTTGTTGTAAAAGCCGTAGCGCGAAAGCGTAAGCCGCGCAAAGTCGGCCAGCCGCAACTTCCGGGCCAATTCGCTTAACTCGGCAGCAGTCATGCCACCGCAATAAACCGCTCCAATGATCGCTCCCACACTGGTACCGGCAACGTAGTCGATGGGAATGGCCTCTTCTTCCAGCACCTTTAGCGCGCCGATGTGCGCAATGCCGCGCGCGAATCCGCCGCCCAGCGCCACTCCCAGCGATGGCCGTTTCGGTAGAGTTTTTGGGGATTGGTTGAGTTCGCGAGAAAAAGCTCGAACAGAGCGAAGCAGCCTACTGATTTCCAACCTGCACCTGCCGGTTTCCGGCACCCTTGGCCTGTTTGCATGCTAGTCGTAGCCCGTGCGGCACGGACATGACTGTCTTTCGACGCATCATGCGGTATTTTTCTAACCGCCGTAAGTATCTTCTTAAACACAGATGGCGAAATTTTATCTCGTATTGATCGAGGGCCACAGGCCGCTAGTTTCGCTTATGTCCTTCAGTCGAAATGCATTAAAGGACACATCGGAGGACCCGCCCCCTTCCCCTTCCGTGGTTCTTTTTACCAAGAATCACTGGCCACTAGTCACTGGCTACTCTTTATAATCCCGCCCATGGGAACACCTTCCCAGCCACCGGAACCGATCCTCCGCATTCATTGCGTTAGGGTATATGTTCGCGATCTGGAGGAAAGTGTGCGGTTCTACCGGGACCAGCTTGGCTTCCGGCTGGTGGCCGACACGCGGCTGCAGTCCGGCGAACGATGGCTGGCCGTAGCGCCTCCCGACGGCCAGGCTTTGCTCGCTCTGGTGGCCCCGGCACCCGACACTAAAGCCTACGAGTTCATCGGTCGATCCACGCATGTCGTTTTCGTGACTGATGACGTCCTCACTCAATACCGGGAATGGTCGCGTCGCGGAGTCAAGTTCTTGTCCACTCCCAAATTGCGGCGCGTGTGGACCTCCTCTCCCCAGGTTCCGGATCACGAACCACCTGTCTGGGGCGGCATCTTCACTAGTTTCAAGGACATCGATGGCAACTCGTTTTCGTTGATAAGCTTCGATGAACTGACCCAATCTATTGAAGCGCAGCGCCGCACCCTCGCCGAAAAGGCCGAGGCCGAGCGCCGTGTTGCTCAGGAGTTGGAGATAGCGCGACAAGTGCAGGCCCACCTCTTCCCGCAGAACCTGCCTGCTCTCGACACTCTTGACTACGCAGGGAGGTGCTTGCAGGCGCGACAGGTCGGAGGAGACTACTACGATTTCCTGGCCACTGGCCCCAATCGCCTCAGCCTCATCATTGGCGATATTTCCGGTAAGGGCATTGCGGCCGCTCTGCTCATGGCCAACCTTCAGGCGAACCTGCGCAGTCAATGCACCAGCGCAATCGACAACCTCGACCGCCTGCTGGGCTCCGTCAATCGCCTGTTTTGCGAGAACACGCCCGACAACTCGTATGCCACCTTCATCTTCTCCGAATACGATGACCACGCTCGTCGGCTGCGCTACGCCAACTGCGGCCATCTCGCCGGGCTGGTAATTCGCGGCGATGATCGCATCGACCGTCTCGAGCCTACCGCAACCGTGTTGGGCCTCTTTGATGATTGGCAGTGTTCAGTCGCCGAAACAGACCTGTTTGCCGGCGACATCGTTGCGTTGTACACCGACGGCGTGACCGAAGCCTGCGACCGTAATGGGAGCGAATTCGGCGAAGAACGGCTTTTGGAGTGTCTGTTCCGTCACCGTGACCTGTCCGCCGGCGGTGTGGTCGCCAAGATTGTCGAGGATGTGAGCCGACATTGCCCGCATGAACAGCAGGACGACATCACGTTGGTGGTTGCCAAATGCAAGGACGGTACGAAGGATAGCCAGCTTGGTCTTCCTTACGATTCGAGCGTTTGACTGGCTACGCTCTCACCTTTCGACAGGCGAACGCAGGCAACTGTTTTGCACCAACAGTTACTGTTGGGGTACTCCCAACCGCATCAGTGCCCGTTCGGCATCTCCCAACCCGAGCTTTGCCGAGGTTCAAGCGGGGCGCTATTAAGTCAGTTGCCCCCACGCGCTAGACTCTGCGAAACTAGCCCTGCTTCGTTCCCCAACATGGTCCGCGAAACTTCTGCCGGCGGTGTCGTGCTGCGCAAAATGCGTGGGCGCTGGTATTTGGCGGTGATTGAGCCGCATATGGACCGCCCCCGACGCAACATTACTTTGCGCCGAACCAAGCGCACTGCCACGGACGCCGAACTGATCGCCCTGCCGAAAGGCTCCATCGACCCCGGCGAGAAGCCCCACCAGACGGCTCTTCGCGAAGTCCGCGAGGAAACCGGCGTTCGCGCCGAGTTGATCGCCAAGCTCGCCGACATCAAATACATCTACGTCCGCAACTGGGGCGATCGCGCCAAGGTCTTTAAGATCGTCAGCTTTTACCTGTTCTTGTATCGCTCCGGCCGTTTGGGCAACATCTCCGATGCCATGCGCATTGAGGTGCAGAATGCTTTCTGGCTGCCGTTGGAAGAAGCCGCGGCGAAGCTTAGCTACAAAGGTGAGCGCGAAGTCGCCCAGCAGGCCCTTGCCTACCTTCAGGCCCATCCCGAGCTAGGAGACCATGCCGCAAACACCGCACATTGAGCGCCACTTCACTGCCGGCGAGGTTGTTCGTGACGTGGTCATCGGGATGTCTGACGGCCTCACCGTTCCTTTCGCCCTCGCTGCTGGCCTTTCGGGCGCTGTCGACAACAGCCGCCTGGTCGTCGTTGCCGGACTCGCCGAAATCGCCGCTGGCTCCATCGCCATGGGTTTAGGAGGTTACCTTGCCGCCCGCAGCGATGCTGAGCATTACGATAGCGAGCGCCATCGTGAAGAGCGCGAAGTGCAAGAGATCCCCGACGAAGAAGCCCGCGAAGTTCAGAGAGTCTTCACCGACTACGGACTTACCCGCGAAGAAGCCACTCCGGTGGTTGAAGCGCTCACAAAAAAGCCCAAAGAGTGGGTCGATTTCATGATGCGCTTCGAGCTGGGCTTGGAAGAGCCCGACCCCAAGCGCGCCCTTCGCAGCGCAATAACCATAGCCGGCTCATATATCGGCGGAGGCTTCATACCGCTGTCGCCGTACCTGGTTTTGCAGAGCGCGCGCCGGGCTCTGGTGTGGTCCGCATTGGTAACCCTGGTGGCCTTGGGAGTGTTCGGTTACATCAAAGGCCGTTTCACGGGCGCCCGCCCCCGCCGTTCTGCACTGCAAACCGTTGTAATTGGAGGACTTGCGGCAGCCGCAGCCTTCCTTATCGCGAAGGCCATCTCCTAACCCATGGCGGGAAGTCCGACAAATTCTCACAAATAATGAGACCTTCCCCATTGACTGAATGAGGACTCATTCATTACTATGGGCTCAATTTAATACGGCGCGCGTCGTTGCCATCCTCACCCCACATCTTGCGGCGCGCGCTGATTGTTGTCAGAAGGCCGTTTTTGTCGAGAGGAGAGCACAAATGAATATTCATACGCCTCTTCTTGTTCGCGCTTTTTTGTATTCATCTTCCAAAGTTCATCCTGAATTCGTCAATTCACAGAATCGAAGTTCTTCAATCGCTCATTCTGATTTTGCGTCTGAATTAACGTAGCCTCGGCTGGCCTGGCGCACGAGCCGGCAAAAAGTTTGGAGCGCTTGAGCACTCATGCAGAAACGAATCAATAAGGTCGCCGTACTGGGCGCGGGCACCATGGGAGCCCGCATCTCTGCGCACCTGGCTAATGCCGGTGTTCCCTCTTACCTCCTCGATATCGTTCCTCCTGATGCCGACGGCCCCGCGCGCAATCGCATAGCCGCCGCCGGTAAGGAAGCCGCAGTTAAATCCAAGCCTGCCGCCTTCATGAAGCCCTCGCTCGAGTGTCTGGTCACAATCGGCAACTTTGACGATGACCTGAAGAAGCTCGCCGAGGTCGACTGGATCATTGAAGCGGTCGTCGAAGACCTCGACCTCAAACGCGAGCTGTTGCGCAAGGCCGAAGCCTTCCGCAAGCCGGGGACCATCATTACCACCAACACCAGCGGACTTCCGGTCGCAAAAATCTCCGAAGGCTTTTCCGAAGATTTCCGCCGCTCGTGGTTCGGCACGCACTTCTTCAATCCTCCCCGCTACATGCGCTTGCTGGAGCTCATTCCGACGAAGGACTCCGACCCGGCCGCGATGAAGATAATTGCCGATTTCTGCGATCTGCACCTCGGCAAGAGCGTGGTCTACGCGAAGGACACGCCAAACTTCATCGCCAACCGCATCGGCACCTTCTCCATGCTCAACGTCATGCGCGTTATGCAGGAGATGGAGCTCAGCGTCGAGGAAATCGACGCCCTCACCGGCTCCGCCGTCGGCTGGCCGAAGACTGGCACCTTCCGGCTCGGCGACCTGGTCGGCCTCGACGTGCTCGGCCACGTAGTTCGCAATGCCGTCACCAATATCAAAGACGAGCGCAGCGACCTCGCCCTGCCTGGGTTCTTCCTGGAGATGCTCAATCGCAAGTGGCTGGGCGACAAGACAAAGGGCGGCTTCTACAAGAAACAGAAAGGACCCGACGGAGAGAAGCGCTTCGCCCTCGATTGGAAGACGCTGGAATATCGCGAACAGGCTAAGCCGAAGTTCCCTGCCCTCGAGATGGCGAAGAACATCGAAGACCTCGGCGAGCGCCTGCGTACACTGATCGCTCCCTCGAAGGACAAGGCCAACACGTTTCTCTGGAACGTCCTTTCGGATCTCTGGACCTACTCGGCCAACCGCGTGCCCGAAATCGCCTACTCCATCGTCGAGATCGATCGCGCCATGAAGACCGGCTTCAACTGGGAGATGGGGCCGTTCGAACTTTGGGATGCCGCTGGCGTCGCGCAGACTGTCGAACGCATGAAGAAGGAGAACCGCCCTATCGCGGCCAACGTCGAAAAGCTGCTCGCTTCGGGAAAGGCCACCTGGTACGCCGACGATCCCAAGACCGCGAGCGGTCGCAGGTATTTCGACATCGCCACTGCCGATTACGAGGCGGAAGCGGTTCCCGCCGGAGTCTGGTCGGTTACGGTGGCCAAGAAGGCCAACGGTGTAGTCAAGAAGAATGCGGGCGCCTCGCTCATCGATCTCGGAGACGGCGTGGGCTGCATCGAGTTTCACTCCAAGATGAACGCCCTCGGCGGCGACATCGTCTCATTCATCACCCAGACTCTGAAACCTGGTGGCGCCGGCGAGCCGTTCGACGCCTTCGTTATCACCAACGACGCCGCAAACTTCTCCGTCGGCGCCAACATCATGATGTTACTGATGGCGGTGCAGGAGCAGGAGTGGGACGAAGTTGACTTGGCCATTCGTCAGTTCCAGAACATGACGCAGGCCATCAAGTTCTCGCACAAGCCAGTGGTGGTTGCGCCCTTCGGCATGACACTCGGCGGCGGAACAGAAATCACCTTGCACGCGGCCGCTCGTCAGCCGCACGCCGAGCTTTATGCCGGACTCGTCGAGGTCGGCGTCGGTCTGCTGCCCGGTGGCGGCGGATGCAAAGAGATGACCATCCGCGCCATTCACAAGGCCACGCACATTCGTCCGCAGGGACGCGGCGAGAGCGTCGAACTGATGGAAGCCATGAAGCAGGCTTTCGAAATCGTCGCCATGGCGAAGGTCTCGACCTCGGCGTTTGAAGCAAAAGATTACGGCTTCATCTCTCCAGGCGACCAGATCACGATGAACCGCGAGCGCGTCCTAACAGACGCAAAGATGCGCGCGCTGGAGCTCTATCATGAAGGCTTCCGGCCCCTCATCATGCGCACCGATATCCCGGCGCCCGGCGAGAGCATCCTGGCAACGCTGAAGATAGGCGTGCACATGATGCGGCAGGGAGAGTTTATCAGCGACCATGAAGTGAAGATCGCTACGAAGGTCGCCGAAGTGCTCTGCGGAGGCGACGTGACCCCGGGCACTCTGCTCAACGAGCAGTACCTGCTCGACCTGGAGCGCGAAGCCTTCAAGTCATTGTGCGGCGAGAAGAAAACGCAGGAACGCATCCAGTACACGCTGAAGACGGGAAAGACGCTGAGAAACTAGTTTTGGCGGGCGAGTTCTATGTTCCAAACGATTCGCATGCTTACGGGCAAGTCGCAGGTCAATAAGCTGCTGGCAAAGCACTTTCAGGGCCTTCCATTGACGACCCTGGTGACTGCCGCCCGGCACTTCCCATTAGCATCTCGTGTAGACCTGCAAGTCGCACTCGACGATTTCCTTCAGGGGTATCCGTCTACCAGACTGCTCGGCATACATGCTGGGTTCGGTCACGAAACTGTTAGCTTGGCGCACCTGTTGACAAGAGGCAGTCCATTCCCGGTCGACATCGGCCCGCTGCAGCACGACGAAGTGGACATTGGGGAACCAGACCCGGTCCGCTGCCTGAAGACTGGTCTCTGGCTATCTTCAGCCGAAGGACTTCCATTTGCCGTTCTCGTTGGTCCGTTCGTGCAATATGGAGCGGTTGCTGGCATTCAGGTTGAAATAGGTGTGCCCCCGGGCGAAGTTGGCCTGGCCTTCTCGCAATCATTCTTCCGAGAGATCGAGAAGGGAGTGAACGCCGGTCGCACCTACCGAGGCCGCGTGATTTCTCTGGAGATGGGATCTGACTTCGCAGGCCGAGGCGGTGCGGTTAAGGTCCACCGTCTACATCAGGTGGCTCGCGAAGATGTGATATTGCCGGAAAGAACTTTGAGTTTACTCGACCGGAATGTGGCGAGCTTTATTCGAACGCGGGAACGTATCAAGGACCTCGGACTGTCGGCCAAAAAGGGGCTGCTATTCTATGGTCCTCCGGGGACCGGCAAAACACATACGATTCACTACCTCGCCAGTCAGCTACCAGGACATACAACGCTACTGGTTACGGCAGAGCAGGTTGGCCTCCTTAGCGAATACTTCCGATTAGCACGGTTTCTGCAGCCATCGGTAATGATCGTGGAGGACGTGGACCTAATTGCTCGCGAACGGACGCATATGGGCGACCCCATGCAAGAGGTGCTCCTCAACAAACTGCTGAATGAGATGGATGGTTTGCGCGAGGATGCCGACGTGATCTTTATCCTTACCACCAATCGTCCGGACCAACTCGAACCAGCGCTGGCCGCTCGCCCGGGTCGAATTGATCAAGCAATCGAGTTTCCCTTGCCCGATCCAGACGGTCGAGCGAAGCTCGTTCGACTGTACTCTCGTTCCTTGTCGGTGCCCGACGACGTGGTAAACGCAATCGTTCAAAAGACCAAGGGTACTAGTGCCGCATTTATCAAAGAGTTGATGCGTCGTTCTGCGCAATTTCACATCGAAGTGGATGGAAACGGCGCACTGCAGCAGCGGTCGGTGGATGCGGCCCTGGAGGAGATGTTGTTTATCGGAGGTTCACTGAACGCCAAACTTCTGGGAGCCGACACGGTCGATATAGCAGACGGCTCAGGTGTTTCAGGCCATCAAATGACTGCGACATTGCGTAGCCGAACTTAAAGATCCGGGGCCGCGGCGCGGCGGCCGGATGCGACTTGGATTTTGTCGAGCGACAAAGTGGCTACCGCGAAATGTCAGAGGACTTCGAACACGAGACTCTGGCGCTCGAGTCGGGCAAAGCGCTAATTGCGGATGTATTCCTGGGCGACCGCGACAATGAGGACTAAGCAAGTTGAGCGTTAGGTTCGCGATGTTATTAAACGGCTGGAGCAGGATGGTTGGAGGTTGGTACGGAGAAAAGGAAGCCATCGCCAGTTCCATCATCCCTCTAAGCCGGGAACGCTCACCGTCGCGGGACATCCGTCGGTGGAGGTTCTGTCTGGAACGTTGAATAATATCCTCAAACAGGCAGGTTTGAAATGAAGTATCTCATCGTCCATGAGAAATCGAGTGATGGTTGCGGCGCTTATGCCCCTGCTCTCCCCGGACTGGGTGTAGTCGGAAGAACGTTGGAAGAGACAAAGCAGTTGATCCGTGAGGCGAGCGAGTTTCATCTCGAAGGCATGCGGCATGGTGATCCAATTCCAGACCCCCGTTCACAAATGGAATGCATCACTGTGGCGTGAGCCCGCTAGAACTACCTTGTAACGAGTTGACAGCTGATAGCTGGGAGCTAAACATGCGTGAAGTTGTAATCGTTAGTGCCGTTCGCACCCCGGTCGGCAAAGCCTACAAAGGAACCCTCCGCGCCACCCGTCCCGACGACCTTGCCGCCCTTGCCATCAAGGGCGCGCTGGAGCGGGTCCCGCAGCTCGATGCCAAGGAGATCGAAGACGTCATCATCGGTTGTGCGATGCCGGAAGCCGAACAAGGCATGAACGTCGCTCGCATCGCCTCTCTGCGCGCCGGGCTGCCCGTTGAAGCCTCCGCGATCACCATCAATCGCTTCTGCTCCTCCGGATTGCAGGCGATTGCCCAGGGCGCCGAGCGCATCATCGCCGGCGGGGCCGAAGTCGTCGTCGCTGGCGGCGTCGAGTCGATGACCATGATCCCTATGGGCGGCAACAAGGTCTCCGCGAACCCCTGGCTTGTTAAGAACTATCCCGACTCGTACCTCTCGATGGGCCTCACCGCCGAGCGCCTTGCCGTGCAGTGCGGCATCACGCGCGAACAGGCTGACCAGTTCTCGGTCGAGAGCCACAAGAAGGCCATCGCAGCCATCGAGGCGGGCAAGTTCGATGAGGAGATCGTTCCTGTTCCTGTGAGCTTCACCACGCCGAATGGCAGCAAGCCCAAGCGCACCGAAATCGTTTTCAAGATGGACGAAGGCCCACGGGCCGACACCTCCTTGGAAGCGCTTGCCGCCCTCAAACCTGCGTTCCATGCGAAAGGTACCGTCACGGCCGGCAATTCCTCGCAAATGTCCGACGGCGCCGCTGCTGCAGTCGTGATGTCCGCCGAACGCGCGAAAGCGCTCGACCTGGAGCCGCTGGCGCGCTATGTCGGCTACGCCACCGCGGGCTACAAGCCGGAGGAAATGGGACTGGGCCCAGTGTTCGCGATTCCCAAGGTTCTGAAAATGGCGGGCCTGAAGCTAAGCGACATCGACCTGATCGAGTTGAACGAAGCCTTTGCAGCACAGTCACTGGCCGTCATCAAGGAAGGCAAGCTCGACCCGTCCATCATTAACCCGAACGGCGGGGCCATCGCGCTCGGGCATCCCCTGGGATGCACCGGCGCCAAGCTGACCGCGAGCATCATCCGCGAACTCAAGCGCCGCAAGGCCCGCTACGGCATGGTGACCATGTGCGTTGGCGGTGGCATGGGCGCGGCGGGCATTTTCGAGAATTTGCAGTAGAAAGAGTTAACCACAGAGGCACAGAGACACAGAGGCACTGAGACACAGAGAAGACGTAAGTCCAAAAAAATCCGGTTCCAGATCTGATCCGCGTTTGTCCGCGCGATCCGCGGTTAAGTTCTTGATTTAAGAATTCTCTGTGCCTCTGCGGTGAAAACAAGGTTTAGAAGTTCAACCAGCGAGGACTTTCGATGGCTACAACGACCGCAGCTCCCAAGACGAAACTCACGGGCGGAAGCTTTCTGCTCGAAGAACACAACCTCAACGACCTGTTCACCCCTGAAGACTTCAACGAAGACCATCAGATGGTCGTGAAATTGGCGGAGGAATTCGCCGTCAACGAAGTCGTCCCCAACGCCGAGAAGATGGAGCACAAGGAATGGGCCGTCTGCCGCGAGTTGCTGAAGAAAGCCGCGGAAATGGGCCTCACCAACGCCGATATCCCCTCCGAGTTCGGCGGCTCAGACATGGACAAGGTTTCATCGGCGATCATCTCCGACTTCATGGCGAAGTCCGGCAGCTTCATGGTGACGCTTGGCGCGCACAGCGGCATCGGCACGCTGCCCATTGTCTTCTTCGGCACCGAGGAGCAAAAGAAGAAATACCTACCCAAGCTGGCGACCGCGGAGGTCGTCGGAGCCTACGCACTTTCGGAGAGCACAAGCGGCTCCGACGCGATGAACTCCCGCACCCGCGCAGTGCTTTCGCCCGATGGCAAGCATTACATCCTCAACGGCGAGAAGATGTGGATCACCAACGCCCACTTCGCCGACCTGTTCACCGTCTTCGCCAAAATTGACGGCGAGAAGTTCACCGCCTTCTTGGTTGAGAAAGACTTTCCCGGCTTCTCGGTCGGGGCGGAAGAAAAGAAGCTGGGAATCCGTGGTTCGTCGACAGCCCCGCTCATTCTCAATGACTGCAAGGTGCCGGTGGAGAACGTACTCGGTGAAATCGGCAAGGGCCACGTCATCGCCTTCAACATCCTCAACGTAGGCCGGTTCAAGCTGGGTGCAAGTTGTGTCGGCGGCGCACGCTCATCGCTGGTGAGCGCTATCTCCTACGCTAAGGAGCGCAAGGCGTTCAAAAAGAGCATCGCCGACTTCGGCCTCATCCGCGAGAAGCTGGCGCAGATGGCCGCAGGCATCTATGCCGGCGAATCGATGGTGTATCGCACCGTCGGAATGATGGACACCGCGCTCGGACTGACCGATAAGACTCCCGAAGCTATCCGTAAAGCTATCGAGGAGTACGCCGTCGAGTGCTCGATCATCAAGGTAATGTGCTCCGAAATGCTCGACTTCGTCGTGGACGAGACCGTGCAGGTCTACGGTGGCTACGGCTTCGTCGAGGAGTACCCGGCGGAGCGGCCGTATCGCGATTCGCGCGTGAACCGCATCTTCGAGGGCACGAACGAAATCAACCGCCTCATCATCACCGGATGGCTTCTCAAGCGCGCCATGAGCGGACAGCTTCCGCTGCTGCCCGCCATCAAGAAGACGATGGACGAGGTCATGGCAGGTCCGTCGCTTGAGGAACTCGGAGGCACGCTGGAGGCCGAACAGAAGATCGTCAGCAATGCCAAGAAGCTGTCGATGCTGGTGGCCGGAGCAGCCTCGCAGAAATACCTGCAGAAGCTGGCCGACCAGCAGGAGATCATGGGCGCCATCGCCGACATGGTGGTTGAGACATTCACCATGGATTCCTGCCTGCTGCGCGCGCGCAAGTTCATCGAGACCCACGGCGAGTCGAAGGCTTCGCTGGTGACGGCAATGACCCAGGTCTACATCGCGGGCGCAATGAATCGCCTAGAAGCTTCGGCCAAGAAAGTCATCGCTGCCGTTGCCGATGGCGACATGCTGCGTACGCAGATGGCGATTGTTCGGCGGCTGGTAAAGTTCGACCCGGTCAATGTAATCGGATTGCAGGAGCAGATTGCGGCC
>DASRAA010000040.1:0-3735 GCA_035638375.1 Binatia bacterium
GTGAGTTCGGAGTCTGGAATGAATATGGACAAATGCTATTTCAGAATAGCCTGTGCTGCTCAAGGTTCGTTGCGATCGCCCTTGACGAAGAACGGCTGCATTCCCTTGTGCTCCAGGATCTTCACCATTGGCTCCTTGGGACCGTTGCCCTGCGCGATCGCGGCCCATGCCTGCTCCGACTGCGCCACCATCGCACGCGCGAGGTCGTTCTTGTGGATGGAGTGGTATTTGGATGGCATGGCCCAGTTCAGCAGTGGCATAACGTAGCCAAGGACGCCCGGCGTATTGGAGTTGCCGAGAATGACGGCGGGACGGTAGACGCCAAGGAAGTCGAACTTAACGGACTCGACGGCCTTCTCCTTCTCGCCGATGATCTTCGCATACTTCATCCCGGCCGCGGGGTCCGCGCCCACCGCTGTCATAACCCCGCACACACGAGCCCCTGCAGCCTTGGCGGCGCGGCAAAAGGCCTGCGGGTAGGCGACTTCGATCTTTCGCACCTCCTCCTCCGGCATTTTCGCACTGCCCTTGCCGACGCCGAACGCGGCGAGCGCGACATCGACCCCCTGGGCATGGGGCGCAACCTCCTCCTGTAGCCGGTCCATGTTGACAACCACCTCGGAGACCTTGGGGTGGGCGAAGGCGTCCGTCTTGCGGCGTGTCACCACCACCACCTTGTTGCATCGCGGGTTCCGGATCAGCAGTTGCACAATGCGTCCGCCCACGTTCCCCGTCGCGCCCAGCACAATGGCCGAGTACGGCGCCTTAACCTCTGTCGTCACGTCACACCCCGCGGAACCACAAATGTCTCGATGTAGATGATTGGGTATCTCACTACTATTGTCCTGCGCGGTTGTGTTGGGAGTCCGCGTGGGCGTTTTTCGATTTGTTCCCCTGCCGACCTGTTTCCGGATGGCCGACGGTCCGCCCAGAGCTGTCAGGACGTCACCGCGAACTGTGACCCGCGGCGAGCCCGAAATTTACGGTGTTGTCCTTTGCTGAGTTCTATACTTGCCTTGGGGGGAAGTGTGAAGAAAACACTCCTGAGGTTTCTGCTGTTGGTTTCCCTGAGCGCTACAGTTCAGTCGCAAGAGCTGGCCAAGGGCGAGTCCAATCTCACGGTAATTCTGCTGGGAACGGCCGGCGGGCCGACGTTCAGCGCCCAGCGGCACGGTATCAGTACGCTCGTTCTGGCGGGCCCCGAAAAGCTTCTGTTCGACTGTGGACACGGCATGACGGCCGGAATGTCCGCGTTGGCGATCGACCCCGCTGATGTGACGAAGGTCTTCCTGACTCATCTGCACTCAGATCACGTCATCTCTCTGCCTGAACTATATCTGTTCCCCTGGGCTTCGCAAGGCCGAAATAAGCCGTTGCAGATCTGGGGGCCTGAGGGCACAAGCGCGATGATGAAACACCTGCAGGAAGCGTTCGAATTTGACATTCACATCAGGCGCGACGTGGACGAAAAGTTCCCAGCCGAGGGCATCAAAGCGATCGTAACCGATATACAGGAGGGAGTTGTTCATGAGGCTAATGGCGCCAAGGTTACGGCGTTTCTTGTGGATCACGGACCCGTGAAGCCGGCTTACGGTTTCCGGGTTGACTTTCGCGGCCACTCGGTCGTGATCTCCGGAGACACGAAGCCGACCGAGAACCTGGTCAAGTTTTCGCGCGGCGTGGATCTGTTGATTCACGAACTCGGGCCGTCGAAGGTCGATCCCGCGTTGGCAGGTCCGTTAGACGAACTGTTTCCAAATTCGCGGCAGACTCGCAGGCAGAGGAAGATCATCGCAGAGCACCATACCGATCCAACCGAGGCCGGACAGGTATTACAGCGGGTGAAGCCAAAGCTCGCGGTTTTCTCGCACGCCGCGGTGGCCTCGCCTGCCGCACTTGGTCTAGTGAGACAAAGCTATGCAGGTCCTGTTGAGTTCGGGGAGGATCTAATGACGATCGAAGTCGGCGATGCCGTCACGGTTCACCGTCCTACACCGCCGAAGAGGTGATGTGGAGGTCAAAAGCGCGAACCACCGTCCCGGCGAGCGATGCATTGTAGCGTCGGCGGCTATCCCGGAAGTGATCCACCCGGACGTGTCGTCGCCGTCTCGGACTTTGGTGCCGCTGATCGTTCGTAATCCGCCCGTCTGGGCGATAGGCCCTGCCTGGGTCGCGTAGCCTTCACCAATCGCGAGCCGAACGTCCGGAGGCGGTTTATGGTGGAGCTTTCGCCGCTATTCGCCTTCGCGCCACATGGAACTGACCACGATCCTGAACCGCTGTCATCGTTTTCGAGGTTTTGTCTATGAGCACGCCCGTTTCAGTACCGACAAGAAGAGCATCGAAGTGATCCTGCGACCGCGCAAAGGTTCGGCCGCAGTCTGCTCGCGCTGCCATTTGCCGGCACCCGGCTACGACCAACTCGCGGAACGGCGGTTTGAATTCATTCCTCTCTGGGGATTCTTCGTCTTCCTGCTGTACGCCATGCGGCGTGTCGACTGCCGCCGCTGCGGCGCAGTCGTCGTGGAAGAAGTTCCCTGGGGCGACGGCAAGCGCACGCTGACCAAAGCGTATATGCTCTTCCTAGCCCGTTGGGCACGCCGCCTTTCCTGGAAAGAGACCGCTGAAGCATTTCGCACCTCGTGGGACAAGGTTTTCGATGCGGTCGAGCACATCGTCACCTGGGGTCTGGAGCACCGGATGCTGGGGCAGATCGACGCCATCGGCGTTGACGAAATCCAATACGCCAAAGGGCACAAGTATCTGACGCTGGTCTACCAGATCGATATCGGCGTCACCCGTCTGCTCTGGGTGGGAAAGGAGCGGACCATTGAGTCCTTCCAGGGGTTCTTTACCGCCATGGGCCAGGAGGTCATTTCCAAGATCTGCTTTGTCTGCTCCGACATGTGGGAGCCGTACCTGAAACTCATCCGAGAAAGATGCTCCGAGGCTCTGCATGTCCTCGACCGCTTCCACATCGTTTCCAATATGAACAAGGCGCTCGACAGAGTTCGCGCCGAAGAAAGCGGCCGGATGCAACGCGAGGGTCGCAACCCGATCCTCAAGAAATCCCGCTGGCTGCTGCTCAAACGCAGTGAAAATCTCCAGGACGAACAGCATTTCCGGCTCCGAGATCTGCTCCGCTACAACCTCAAGACCGTCCGTGCCTACCTTCTCAAGGAAGCCTTCCAGCAGCTCTGGGACTACAACTCCCCGGCTTGGGCCGGTAAGTTCCTCGACGAGTGGTGCCGCCAAACGATGCGATCCCGCATCGGACGCATGAAGAAAATCGCCCGCTCCCTACGCAACCATCGCGAGCTCATCCTCAACTACTTCCGCGCTCAAAAACTGCTTTCCAGCGGGGTCGTTGAAGGACTGAATAACAAAGCCAAACTCACCATGAGAAAATCCTATGGCTTTCGCACCTACCGCGTCCTCGAACTCTCCCTCTATCACTCGCTTGGCAAGCTCCCCGAGCCGGAATCTACCCACGATTTCTTCTGACGAATCTCCGGCGAACCCCGCCATCATTTATGCCTCGTCGTTGCAGTATATCTTCCTCCGCGGCCAACTTGCTTTGGGAACTGGCGCGGTGATTTGGGCGAGGAGCCGCCGAGCTAAATGGTGTAAGCCGTCGACCTGTCGATCCATCACGCTGGAGTATAATCGGACAAAACAGCGGGGGGAACGCCGCAAACTACGGACGCACAAATGCCGCGGGACACACCTCGTAAC
>DASRAA010000041.1:0-48306 GCA_035638375.1 Binatia bacterium
GGTCGCTGGACTACCTGTTCGGTAGCCCCACACTCGACGATCTCTCCATTGTGCAAAATGGCAATCTTTTGGCAGATGGTCGCCACCAACTGCAAGTCGTGCGAAATGAAGAGAACCGAGCTTCCCATCTCACGGTTGAGAGTTGCCAACATTTTAAGCAGCTCCCGTTGGGTTATGACGTCCAGTGCACTGGTAGGCTCGTCAGCAATCAGGAGAACTGGGTTGTGCATGACCGCGATGGCAATCAGCACTCTCTGCGCCTGCCCGACGCTGATCTGTGACGGGAAACGGCGCTGGAACTCGCTATCGTTCGGAAGGCCCACCCGCAACAGTGCTCTTACAACGGCGGCGGTTGCCGCTTCGGCGTCACCTTCGTTATGCGCGCGCCACGCCTCTGCCAGTTGCGTACCAATGCGCAAAGCTGGGTTCAGGCTGGCCTGCGGGCTCTGCATCACCAGTCCAATCTCACGGCCACGAATCCGCCGTAGTTCCTTCTCCGAAGACCGCAACAGATCCCGACCACGAAATACAATTCGTCCCCGTACTTTGCCGTCTTTCCAGCTCAAGAGTTTCAGCAGCGCCAAGGCGAGCGTACTCTTGCCCGATCCGCTTTCTCCCACCAGTCCGAGCACTTCTCCGGGCTCGATTCGTAACCTGATGTTTTTCAGCGCTTCCGGCTTACCCGGATAGTCCACGCTGACTTCGGCTTCCAGCAATGGGGCATCAGTTTGCATTGTTGGCCCTCTCGACCGAAAAGCGAATGTGTTCAATGTCCCAGTACGTCTGCGGCCTAGCTGCTACCGGGACAACTCCCTGCAAGGCGGGCGATACGCCTACTAGCGCGTTCTGGTTGACCAGGTAAATGAAGGGCAGCTCGTCAGCCACAATTTCTTGCACGCGATCAAAGGCCCGTTTCCTGGTCTTATCATTCATCGCCGACGCCTGCACAAGCATGAGGCGATCAATCTCGGCTTCCCAAGACGTGGCTGGTGCGCTTTGGCGAGGATTCCATTGGTGCTGATCCGATGAGCTGAGCCATACATTCATCTGCTCATTTGGATCAAGCTCCACGTTCGTCAAGCCCAGCATTGCGGCTTCGTAGTTGAAGGCTTTGCTGATTCGCTGAATCAACGAGGGAAAGTCCAGAGTGACTACATTCACCTGCATGCCAATCGCCCGCAGGTCAGCTTGGATCATGCTGACCATACGCTCGCGCGATCGGTTGCCGGCATTGGTGATGATGGAGAATTGGACAGGATGGCCGCCGCGATCAACCAGCTTTCCATCTACCAAACGAAAACCGTCCTCTTGCAGCAGTCGCAGGGCGTCCTCCTGGTCGAAGCGCGCCTGGGGCAGTTGGGAATTGAACCAGTACTTGTTGGCCGGTGAGACGGGCCCGCGAGCCGGAATGGCATGGCCCCCATACACGACCTTGCACAGGTCGTCGCGGTTAATCGATAACGACACAGCTTGGCGGAAATTCCGCGACCTGAACCACTCCAGCTTGTAGGAGGCAATGGATGCTTCGGAAGCCTGGTTAAACCACATCATTTCTGAGTCGAGTGACGGTCCGGCATCGCGTACCTTGTCTGGTGCCGAGCGTGCCAGCCGGTCGAAATAGTCGGCGTCCATGGCGTTGATCAGATGAATCTCGTTGCGCGAGAACTTCAGCATCTCGATATCGCGGTTCGATTGAATCTCCAGCTTGACCGCATCCAGATAGGGCAGCGCACGACCGGCATCATCGTGTTTCCAGTAATTTGGATTCCTGTGTAGTGCGACGTATGCTCCCGGCTTGTACTCAGCCACATAGAACGGCCCCAGCACGGCCATTTCCTTCTTCGGCGAGCTGGCTGACATGATGGCCACCTGATCGAACAGCTTTTCCAGTCCGGCTACCGGCGCTGGAAACGTGAGGCTGATTCTGTCGGGCGTGAGAATCGCTGCCGATATCTTTCCCTGCCCTGAGCGGAATGCGTCTCCCGTGGGCGAATGCAGCATCGGGTCCATCAACACCGTCATGGTGAACTGCACATCCTGAGCGCCGAACGGCGTACCATCGGAAAATCGAACGCCTTGCCGTAGTTGAAAAGTGATCGTCTTGCCGTCTTTCGATACTTTCCACGCGGTTGCCAATTCCGGCTCAAGCTGCTGTGTCTGGCGGTTCAGCCGCACCAACACTCCCCCGGTCAAATAGCGAATTGTTTCCGAGTCGGGATCGGCTACCAACGCAGGATTAAACGTTTTAGGATCGGAGTGCAGGTAGAACCGCAGTTCATCCAGACACATGCCCGGCGTCGCAAGCGCCAAAAGCAACAAACAAAGAGGGAGCATCAAGCGACGCATATCAAGACACCTCATGCTTCATAAACGCAACCTGCAGGCTGCTGACCATCACCACCAGCACAAACAGTGCTGCAAAGTTGCAAAGATCGCTGCGAACCGACAGCCCACTTTCCAGATCCCTCAGCAGGCCCCCCAGTGACGGCAGTGGTTCGGCCACACCCAGGCCCAGCAGGCTGAGGTTGGCTTCCGCCAGAATGAAAACAGGTACTGCGATCCAAAACTGCGCCGTCATTACCGGCAGCAGGTTTGGCAAGACATGAACACCGAATAGACGCCGATGTGAGACGCCGCCTGCTCGCGCCAAAGCAACAAATTCCGATTGTCGCAGACGCCTCGCCCGCGCCAACAGGATTCTCGCCGGTACGCCCCAGCCCAACAGCCCAAGCACTGAGAAGGTAATCGCAGCCGACACCGCTGGCGACGTATTGAGTGGCAGCATCGCGCGCACCATCAGTAGCAAAAAGAACCACGGCAGCGAGAGGGCCAAGTCAATGATGGTCTTCGCCATACGTTCGGTAACACCCCCGGCAAAGCCGGGCGCGGCGCCAACCACAAACGCGAGGACTACCGAAATCCCGGCCGCCGCGGGCGCCAGCAATAACGACACCCGCGTCCCGTGTATCAGACGAGCCAATCGGTCGCGCCCCACTGCATCCGTCCCCAGCCAATGCTCGTACGACGGTCCTTCGGAAAAATGCTTCCGGTCCTGTCGGATGTAATCGAATCCCGGAAGCAAGCTCCCCCCCATGCTGATCAAGGTAATCAGCGACACGACGACAATGGCAACCATTCGTGCGATCTTCATGCCGGCTGCCTCCGCTCGTCCGCCAGCAAGTCAGCACCGGAGTTGGCCAGCACCGTAAACGCAATTACCAGAAGCGAAACGCTGATCAGCACAGGAAGGTCCCGTGCCAGCGCCGACTGCCATGCCAATTGACCTACGCCCGGAATTCCGCAGAGCGCCTCCACTGGAATGGCCGCGTTGAGCGCAAGTGCGATCGAGACTCCCCCTAACGCCAGGATTTCGCGCCGAATCGCAGGAATGACATGCCAAAGCAGAAGCCGATGCTCCGAGATACCCTTCGCCCGGGCAGCCAGGATGTGAGACATTCTTCCGGTTGCACCCACCAAATCGCTTAGATAGCGATGCACTTTGGGAAACACGACTGCTACCAGCGCGAGGTATCCCGGAGCATTCAACAGAATCAGCAGCAAGGCGACCGCTCCTGCCGGTAAGCACAACAGCAAACCACTAGCCGTCGTGCATGTCTTCTCAAGCGGGGCAGAGTGCGTGCTCCAGGTGGCCGCAACGAGAAACAAAGCAACCATCCAAGCAATTGCCAGGCTCTCGGCGACAATTCGCAGTGTGATTCCGCTGCGCTCCATCAACAACTGCGCAACTGGCTTCTGCATCGATCTCGAGTCGCCAAGGCCGCCTCGCAACATTTTCCGGAGCCATTCCACGTAGTAAGACGCAATGCCTCGTTCTGCGCTCGACTCATCTCGGATTGCCTGAAGACTCTCGGCGCTCAATCTCGCATCCAGTTGCCGCTCGTCGGTTCCAAAGCCCGGGGCGTAGCGCACGAGGACTGCAGAAAGGAAGCCACCGACCAAGATCACGATCACTGCCATAATCAGTCGCTTCGCAAGTGTTCGCCACAGGGACATAGTGTGCCTTACTGAACGATCTCGGTGGCCCCCATTAGGCCTGTATAGTCTTCGGTTTGTTGAAGAAGCTTCTTACAGGCGTACATACGCTTGTCCGCTTCCACCAGTAGTTGCTCCCCGTCCTTCGCATCTTCGGGAAAGAATGCCGCTCCCACACTTGCTGAGAGCACTTCACTGACACCGAAGCCGGCCGCACTTTCGGCGGCCGCATCATTGACTCGCTGGCATGTTTCCCGCGCCGACTCGCGTGTCAGACCTGGCGTCACCAGAACGAACTCGTCGCCTCCCATCCGCGAGATAAAGTCGTACTCCCGGCACACCAGGCGCAGCTTCGCAGCGAAGGCTTCCAACACCTTGTTACCCGCCAGATGGCCGAACTTGTCATTGAACGTTTTGAAGCCATTGAGATCGCATACAATCACCGCAAGTTTGCTCCGCTCACGCGTGCAACGGGCAATCTCAGCGTCCAGGTGCAGGAACAACGAACGCGCGTTCGGCAGCCCTGTGAGGTAGTCAATATTCGCCGAATCGGCCGCTGCCTGGTACTTCATCGCGTTGTCGATCGAGATCGCAATCTTCTCCGACATCGCCAGCAGGATCCGCAGGTGATCTGACGAAAAGGCGTCGGCCTCTAGCTTGTATAGCGCCATCACCCCTAGAACCTCGTCTCCACCACGCATTAGCGGCAGCGCCAGAGCTGACGCCATGCAGCTTCCGGGATGCGCTTCCCCCAGACAATTCGGTTCGACCGATGGGTTCCCGTTCAGGATCGGCTTCCGGGTCTGGGCCACCCATCCGGTAAGGCCCTCCCCGATCGGAATCTGCAGCGATGAAAAAATGCGGAAGTCATCGCCCGTGACGTACTCCGGAATCAACTTGTCGCCGCGCACCAGATAGATGGCAACTGCGTCATAAGGGACCAGCTTACGCAATCGCGCTGCTACCAGCGACAGCGTTTCATAGAGACTTAGCGAGCGTCCCAGTTCCTTACTGAACTCCAGTAGTGTTTGCGCTTCCTGGCGCGCCGCCACGATCGATGACAGAAAATCGCCCTTCCCCATAACTCCCGGCTTCGAACTCTCGAATCCCACGGCCGGCGCGTGACCGTTCACCACTCGCACATTCGTCGACAATGCAACTGTCTCGCTGGTATCGGAAAGGGCCTTCGCTTCACTCTCCAGCGCCTCATACCGCCGCTGCAGGATTTTGACCACCTGCCCGTCAAACTGTGTGTCGGCGCCCCGCGCGATCACTTCCATCGCCTCACTTAACGGAATCCCACGCCGGTACTGGCGATCCGACGCCAAAGCATCCAGACAGTCCACCGCAGCAAGAATTCGGGCTCCGATCGGGATTTGGTCGCCTCTCAATCCATCTGGGTAGCCGGTTCCGTCCCACCGTTCGTGATGGGATCGCACGATGGGCACCACCGGATACGGAAAATTCACACGTTCCAGGATTTCTGCCCCGACAATGGGATGGATCTTCATCTTCTCGAATTCTTCTGGCGACAGCCGTCCCGGCTTGTTGATGATGTGCTCGGGCACCGCCAGTTTGCCGATGTCGTGCAGAACTGCCGCAGCTCGCAAAGCTTCCAGTTCCTCCTTATCGAGGCCCATTTCCTTGCCCACTTCGACGGCAAATAATCTCACCCGCTGCAAGTGATCGTGAGTAGTATGGTCCTTCGCATCAATAGCAAGGGCCAGCGCCTCAATGGTCCGCAGGTGCAATGCAGCCATCTGCTCTACGTGTTCCTTTTCGTTCTCTAGCTTGGCAAGGTAGAGACGGTAGGAGCGGTAAATCAAGTATCCTACCGGCACCATCATTGCCGACGTCTGCCATCCCAGGCGCAAGTTCGACCAGGCGATGAAGCATGCCAGAACTCCACCCACCAGGTAGTTGGAGAAGGACCACAGATAGAACTCAGCCCACGTCTGTCGGAACTGTCGATGTTCCGTCAGTGCGATCACGCCTGCCACCAACAATGTGTTGACCAGAAAATAGGCCGAAGCAGTTGCCAGCATCCGCAACGGCAAAGCCGGCCCCAGTATTTGGGCTGAATACTGAAACACCACTTGTGACGCTTCAATGCTGAGCGCCATTTGCGTCACGTTGTACACCACGTGCACCAGTTCGATGTGGTGCTTGCGCCAAAGTGATTGACAAACCGCTGAGGTGCAGCCCACCGCCAGCGCTTCGCAGGGAGACAGCTCTGCCACTGCCACCAGGTTCACAATCAGGTTGATGGAGAGGGTGCCGTGAATGTCCGGCAGTTCCACCTTCAAGCCCGACGCGAGTACCGCCGCAAGCAGGTACACAGCGAACCTGCCGTGCGCCACCCAGGGACCCCGCGTCAGCTCCACGGTGAGGACGGTTGCGCCTGCTGCAAGTACTGCCCCGATAAATGCCTTGGCTCGCCAAGTCATCGCAAGATCTCGTTACGACGTAACTTTCAATCCTCTGGCCTATCTAGGCCATTCGCGTGCGGCGCCATCCGCCTTAATAGCTGTCTGTGGGTTAAAGCTCCTTTCCTTAACTCGTAGACGGTTCAGCTGGCGCAACACATAGACCGCCGATAACTAGCCTCGGCAGTCGAAACCTTCAATCGTTACTCTGCAATGCCCGACCGCCAACGGCCGAATGTGACCAAGCATCCCTCTGCACACAATGGCGAATGATGCTGGCCGCCAACAACGTCAGGCACGTACCCAAAACCAATACAGCTGCTACAAACTTCCGTATAAACCTCGTTCTTGCTCGCGGCAGCTCGCTAATTCTCGCCGTTGATTACGACGTCGTTACCCCACATGGCGGAACCACCCCACACTGTCGAGCCTCCGCTTACCGGTGTGCCGGATATGAATTCCGCCGCCCCCACACGGTGCTGGGTTACGGCGTTGATGATCGCTGCAGAACTGGAAGTGTTGGTCACAAGACTCAGTAGTGCCAGTAACATCGGCGGCTTATACTGCACAATATCCGACACCGTCTGATTGCCTGGTATTTGTCCCAGCTCCGGAGCAAGTTTAATGGTTTGTGCCGACGATAGAACGGGCGTCAGGATTAAGACGCCGAGCAACAGGCTGCATCTCCGAGACATCACCTCCAGCCAAGACAAAAGATTCAAGCGCGCGCGCACTTGGCGTGTTTTCCTGCTGCAGATCTTCCGCCCCCTGGGGTCTGGCGTGGGGATCACCACGTATGCCTCCCACCCAAGAGGAAGAGCAGCAGCCATATCACGAAGTAAATTCGCTCTCTGCCTGTCATGCTGGGGCCTGCCAAATGCTAACGCTGCTTGTCCAGAACGTGAGCAATAAGCTAGATGCCGTATCAATATCGATAAAAGTTCGCGGCACCGGCGCTGCGCACTCTTGAGCAACAGCGTCTTCGCCACTTCCATTCAACTGCCTGCCTTTACGACAGTTAACCTCTACGTCACAGGCTTGCTATGACATAGCAAACTTACGTCCGTACCGTAGGTGGGTCTTTCAGAATGGGCGCTCCATTTACAGATATTTGCAAAAGATTGGCTTTCAAGCTGCATATTCTTGCGAATAAATCGAGCATGACCTCAGGGCCAATTGAACTTCTTCTTTCGGCCCTAAAGTGGGCAAAGCTCGGTCGGCTGCGAGGCTTTTATATTCCATCGGCCAACAACTCTTCGGCTGTCTATTGGGACTGACCAACGATTTCTGCCTCCAGACCGCAGTTACCCCGAATTTGCAATCCTTTGAGGAGGGCGACTTTGGTCAACATGAACTCTGGAAGAGGGATCACGAAGATACTTGCCAACGATTGTGACCACCCATCTAACGTTGAAAAAAATGCATTGGCAAACGTGTGCGGCGCGACTCTAATGGCAATCCTTGCGAGGGGCCGACGCCTAAGACAGCGACTGCCCGGTAGAAAGCCCGTGGGCATTCAATGCATTTCTCATCTTAGGCGTGCAAAGGAGAGTTGTATGAAGCACGTATATGGCACTATTTGAAAGACAGCTGATCTTTCAAATTGTTGTCAATGCACACCAGTGCTGGACGTGCCAGTTCACAATAAAATAAAATGTTTCGCCTCTCCTGTGGCCACCCATCCAGAAGGTGCAGGCTCTTGCAGAACCAAACACTGCACCCGGGTGAGACGTTTGCCGACTGTCTTCTAAGTTCCGAGTTGCGAAGGACTTATCAACACAGATTGAGAAACCAAATTGGTTCGGTCAATTGCACAGCTCATTCTCCTGGAGCTGCGTTGCGAGCTTGTATGCTCAGTAACAAAAAAAGCTAGCGCCTAGGCTTAGGCTAGGGCACAAAGTCCCGCTTTCTCCTTCCCGCAGCCGGATTCGATGGATCTTCGACCACACCATGTTCACAGAGACCTCAATAGTTCAGGGTACCACCTAATCGCGCGCAGCAGGCATAAGGCAGTCGCAATATGCGCGATTGAAGACGCAACCCAACACTCTTCTGCTGCATCGAGAATACAAATGTTGGTCACAATCTCGTGTGCCCACTCTCACTGTCCCGAACCCGGCGGGTGAATAGTGTAGTACGATACGACGTGACAGGGAAAAGTAATTCCGGAAATCTTGGCGAAAGCCTTGCTCGTAAAGGCGGACGAGAAAAGTCGGGCGTAATCGCACGACGCCCGGTGTTCGGAAGGGCGATTCCGCAGTGGCTGCTAAGCGAATACTTTACGTCAACTATAATCCTGCGACATTGATTCGGGACGAACAGCTGCTCATGCGAGCAGGATACGAAGTAGACACTGTTTTCGGCACAGATGGCGTGATGGCATACGGATCAGTCGCTGAGTGTACTTCCGTCTTGATCGATGATGCGTGTCCCGCGCAAGAAAGGCAGCAGGTGATCACCTGGTTGACAGCTAATTTCCCAAAGCTGAAAATTCTACCTGCTGCCTAGCTTTACAAATTCGCCCTGTGGATGATGAGTACCGCTCCGTCATCGTTAACATAATTATCCGACAGCCGATGCCGATTCTTGCCAAATGGCGAAGTCGTGTGAAGGGCCGGCTGTGAACCTAATTTCACTGCTGACCTACCTACAAATTGCTTCCTGTGGATTGATTGGTTCAGCTCTCAACCTGCCGTTTTGCCTATCGCTCGAACTATCAGGCCCTTTCTAGAGTGCGAGTGCGTTAAGCGCCCGACGACTGGACATGTTGATACTCTTGTACCGGCGTTTGCGTCGGTCTAGGGACCGCTGTTTCGGCGATAAGCTCATTCGATATTCGGGTGGCGAGATCCCTAAGTAATTGAAGAACGCTGTTCGTATTGCGAGCGACGGGGGCGTTGATCCACAATCCAAGTGCGGTCGATTTTTGTCAAGATAGGCGTATCCGACCGTCTGGAGCTGGCGTTGTTTGTCTTTCATCACCGCATGCTGTAGCACAAAATTCAGGCGGACCCGCATGGATTCCGGAGCAGTCCTTCACAGCACACTGGCCGGGTATGGGCGCTCTAGGACGACCCATTCTCGTCGTAACGACTCACTCGCTCCAAACTCTATGCCTTGGGCAAGCATCTCAAGACGAGGTATGCTCGAATCTGGTATTCAGTTTGGCACCAATGAAGCACGCCTTGATTCGTTTTTCCTTTGTCTGCAGCAACGGCCCCGATAGAAATAGCTCCCGATTCGACGGGAGGTGATCGCTGATTTCAGTAGACGACATCGCATTCCCAACTTGCTGCAGGCGACCTAAACGAAATTCGCTTACTCTATTGCCGTTCGGAGACTTGTACTCTACGAGGTAGGTTACTGCAAACATCCACGTTGGTCGTATTCTCGGACGTGCCAACTACGTAATTCAAGTACTGGATGCTCAGTTTTGCGGTGCCACCAAGACGGACCTTCGTAACACTAACGTTGCGCTCGGGCAGCCAAAACTCACCCACCTTCTTATAGTCGTGCTCGATTTCAGTGTGGCTGATCCAAAAGGAAGGATTCTTTGCCGGTTCGGCGACGATGCGGGAAATCGCGTAGTCGGTAGCATCAACCCAAATTTTGCCTTTATACAAAAACTTGTCTCGGGAGCGCGGCGTTACCTCCAGAGTGAACTGCGGCCGCCCAGAAATTGTGTCTGTGCCCAAGAGTTTGAACTCGTAATTCTCTGGTGTTAGGGCGCTGCTGCTTCGGTGCTGGTCATCGGAAGCCTCTTTTTCGCTAACCAGCAGCTCCTTGAGGACCCTATTCAACAGTACACGGGCGCCGGTCTCGCGCACCACTCGGAATTGCTTGTCCGGCGCGTCGTACTTCATATCGACAACCATCTCCGCGGTTTTGCTGGAAGGAAAACCGGTGTAATCGAGCAGATAAAGCCGACAACCCTCATAATGCCGCAGGAGGGCAGCCCGTCTCTGGTTATTTCCCACCAGTTGGGTAACGATCTGATGGACGTCAGGGGTTTGGCTGATGGCGTTGACGGGTATCGCAAGCAGAGAAAACACCAAAAGATTGGCCATGAAACTGCTAAACCCTTTGACGCAGCCAAGATTACGTTTCAGTGTTCACCCCTGAGGAACAGTTGCGGTCACCGGAATTTTGATCAAACTCGAGGACACCCAGGCAGAGAGATTCCCTACAGTGTATTTCACCCAATTGTTCCAGGCTTCTGCGTTCAGCACCAACAATCCTATTCCACAGCCAGCGGGGTCCGACAGCGACAAAAGTGCCGATCAGAACCGGCATCCGCACCAAGTCGCGCCAAAGAGGCCCGCTTTGTTTCCCAACTAGCCACACACCGCGGCGCATGATAAACAGGTTAAACAGTGAAGCAAACGAGGACCAAAATCCGAGGAAGATTATGCTCGCTTGCATATGGCGCATTCCGGTGTAGCGGTGGGCTAAGTAGTCCAGCAGCAGCAGAACACCCGGAAGACCCGCGCCCACAATCAGATTGGCTAACCAGCGAGGTTTCGCGAACCGTAGGGATTGTATGAAAGCACTATAAATTCCTGCAGCGATCGCCGCAAAGACCATCTCGACGCCGACAGCCACTGACCTTTCAAAGGCACCCCGTTTCAATGTTGTAATCAGGAAAATTGACCCTCGGTTAAGAACACTGAAAAGTGCCGATTTCCAGTTCCAATTAGCAACCAGCTGCGCAGCCGGGTACCGGAAGCGCTGAGCTGCCGCCTGTCCGACCGTCGGTTCCGGACTCAGGTTGGAATCGTCCAGGGACATCTTGAGCCACGCAGTATCAGCATTTACTAGCTTGATTCTGTTAAATCTTAACGAAGAAATCTCATAAAGCTCATAAAAGGTTTACTTTCCTCAGACATACTTTACGGGAAGTCCCGCACAACCAACAGTCAGAGTTCGAAACGAAAGCCAAACGCGAACGGAGGCAGCCTTGCAGAGCCGAGTTTCTTACTTCTGGGACGAAGCGGATGCGCGCAAGCCGTACCGCACCGGAGTGTCCATTCACAGCCACACGAACCACTCGCGTGAGAGTTTGTCGTTCGTCTCGGTCCTGGGCAGTCGCATCTCTTGGTTGCAATGGTACTTGGAAAAACATCAGCGACGGTATGCGTACCGGGAAAGGTCTGTTGATCTTTTCAAGGCGTGTTGGACCCCGCCCCTCACGGCGCGCGAAGCCTATGACCTAGAACGCAAACAGATTGAGGAACAGCTCGGGCTGGAAGCCCTTGTTTCACTGTCCGACCACGACAACATTGACGCAGCAACTTTGCTCCGGGTTGTTCCAGGCTTTGGAAGGGTTCCGATTTCCGTGGAGTGGACGGTTCCGTTCGGCCCAGGGAACTTCCATCTTGGAATACACAACCTACCAGACGGTTGTGCTGCCGCCATCATGTCGGATTTGGCAGCGTATACAGCAAATCCAAAACCAGAACATCTGAGCGAACTGTTGTGCCAGTTGAATGACATCAGGGACGTGCTTATCATCTTTAACCACCCGAAGTGGAATATCAGCTTACTGGAGGCGGCGCAATTTGACTGCCTCTTGATCAACTTCCTTGCGAAGTATTCGGGTCACATTCATGCGTTCGAGCTGAATGGGTTGCGTTCCTGGAACGAGAATCAGAGGGTGGCGGAGCTGGCCCGCGGTTGGAACCAGTTGGTGATCTCTGGGGGTGATCGGCACGGTCGGGAACCGAACGCGAACATAAATCTGACTAATACCGGCTCATTCGAAGAGTGGGTGCACGAAATACGTGTGAAACGCTTCAGTCACATCATGTTCATGCCGCAGTATGCCGATCCGATTGCGATGCGCTTCGTGCAAACGTTTCTCGATGTAGTCCGTGAATATCCGGACAAGCCACTGGGCGCAAGGAACTGGGCGGAGCGTTTGTTGCATCCGGACAAAAATGGCGTGATGATGCCGGTCTCGGTCCAATGGGAAGACCCCCCTTATGTGATTGAGCGCCTCATATGGCTGGCGCGAAAGTTCGAATCTCGTTTGGCAGCGCGGTTGTGGCGTGCTGCCGGTAGAAAAGAGGCGGTGCGGTTGCGCCTATACCAGGGAGAGGTGGCGAATTGAACACAACCAGAACGCACCTACATCGGCAGTCTGGACGAATCCGCCCAGTCAGTGGCTTTCGTTCGGCGATGTCTCTACATAGCCATACCCACCATTCCAGGGAAAATCTGGAGTTTCTGTCCCGCTATCTGGATTACCACAATATTCCACTGGTAACTTCGCTGGCCAAGCGCAGATTTGCGGATTACAAAGAACGGACGGGAAAAGCACTCGACTTTAGCCGCGCATACTGGACGCCGCCGCTTCCGGCCAGCCATGTTCTCGCATCGGAAAAAGACCAGATTGAAAACAAACTGAATCTGGCGGCGGTCGTCTCGATTACAGACCACGACAGCATCGCCGGCCCGCTCGAATTGCAGTCAGATGCCAATGCAGAAACGGTGCCCATTTCCGTGGAATGGACGGTCCCCTTCGAAGGCAATGCCTTCCACATGGGCGTGCATCACCTTCCGCCCACGCGCGCTGTCGACATTATGGAGCAACTCGCTTATCACACTGCCAGCCCCTCGACCGAGCAGCTCCGCGATTTGCTAGCGATGCTTTCAGGGTTTGCCGAGACCCTGATCATTCTGAATCATCCCTGCTGTAACTTCGTGAAAGTGCCGGCGGATCGGCACTGGCAGACTCTACGCGATTTCATCAAACTCTGCCGATCATGGATTCATGCTATCGAGATCAATGGTATGCGGCCCTGGAAAGAAAACCTCAAAGTGCTGCCGCTCTCCGAAGAGTACGATCTTCCCATCGTTGCTGGAGGCGACCGGCACGGATGCCGCCCCAATACGATGCTGAACCTCACCCTGGCGCAAACCTGGGGAGATTACGTGCAGGAAATTCGCACAAAGCAGCCCAATCATGTCCTTGTCCTACCGGCGTATGAGGAACCCGTGAGGTTACGCGAGCTGGCCACGGCAGGCGACGTTCTTCGCTGCTACCCGCATCATCCGTACGGTCAGCGCCGCTTCACTGACAGAGTTTATGCTGAGGTAGAAGGATACAGCTGGCATCGGCTGTCGTTCTACCTCGATGGAGGTAAGGGCACTCCAGCTTGGCTGCCACCGGTTGTCAAAGTAGTCGTGGCGCTCTCCGATAACAAGGTCCGACCGGTGCTGCGCTTTATCTTCTCCATGAAGGGTGAATACGACCGCATCGAAGATGAAGGTAAGACCGAATTCGCAAGTTTAGCAACTACTCTGATGATGGAAAATACTCAGTCCTGATGTGTGCAAGGTGGTACCCACCCGCAGCGGCTGTGGACGGAGCTAACAACTTGGCAGCAGACCAAATTCCAGATTCTGAGTGTTTTCCTGCTTGCGACTGCCCTCTTCGCATAGCTTTCTTTACTGAGACGTTCCTGCCGAAGATTGATGGCGTGGTCACTCGCCTGTGCCAAACAATTCGCCACCTTGTTCTGTTTGGCCACCAGGTACTCGTCGTCGCCCCTGACGGAAACGTTGCTGAATACGAAGGCGCTCGCGTTCACGGCGTCCCCGGGCCGCCGTTTCCGCTCTATCCCGACATGAAGATGGCGTTCCCGAGGCCATCGATTGGCAAGGTTTTGGCTGAGTTCCAGCCGGATGTGATTCACGCTGTTCAGCCAATGTTGCTGGGGACAGCAGCCTTTTACTACAGTTCGCAGCGACGCGTTCCACTCGTGATTTCCTATCACGCGCAGGTGGACCGATATCTCCATTACTACGGCATCGGCAAGTTGAAGTCTCTATTCTGGAAGGCACACAAATCTGCCTACAACGGCGCGGACTTGGTGCTCTGTACGTCGCAGGTGATGGTCGATCTTTTGAGACAGCAGGGGATTCAGCGCGTGGACCTTTGGCAGCGGGGAGTTGATACCGAGATGTTTCGCCCAGACCGCACTTCCCCGGACATGCGGGCTCGGCTCACGCTAGGCCATCACCAGGATAAGCTAATTGTGTACGTTGGGAGACTCTCCGCCGAGAAAGGAATTGAAGCGGCGCGCTCGGTTCTGGAAGCGATCCCCAGCCTCCATCTTGCCCTGATTGGCGACGGGCCGCACCGCGAAAAGCTGCAACAGCATTTCGCAGGAACTCGCACCTACTTTGCCGGATACCTCATGGGCGCCGAACTCGCTTCTGCCTACGCATCGGCTGACGTCTTCTTTATGCCATCACGCACCGAAACCCTTGGCTTGGTCGTCTTAGAAGCCATGGCTTCAGGAACCCCCGTGGTGGCCGCGGCAGAAGGAGGCTTGCTCGACCTTGTTCGCGATGGCGTTACAGGGCACCTCTGTCCGTATGGCGATCAGACTGCCTCGATTGCGGCGATACAAAAGCTGCTGTTGGACCCGGTGCACCATGAACGGATGAGCCATGCGGCCAGACTGGACGCAAAGCAGTGGAATTGGGCAGCCGCTACCCGCCAGCTGGAAGGTTACTATCGCACAATCCTCAAGCGTGAAAGAGAGCTGCCGAGGCGCATTGCTGAATACGGCTCGCCTCAAGCTTCACAGAAAGAAATTTGCGCTGCACTGCAGATCTCGAAGGCGACACTCCGCCGTCACGAACGACTGCAGGCAGAGAGCACGGTCCGCTGATTCCTGAGGCCGTCGGATTGTTCGACTACATTCACTAGTCAACTTTCAGAATCCGCAATGCAGCCTTTTCCAGAACTCGTTTCCGAGAGCCGCCTTCCTTCGGAGCCAATAGAGAACTCAGCGCGCGTATCGGGAAGGGTATAGGTGCTGGTTTGCCTTCTGCTTCTTGCGGGGGGAAGAACCGCTCCAGCGCCTGCTTGGGATTGGCGCGTACTTCGTCAATCACGGCCAACCGCTGAATGCAAAAGACGGTGCAGTATGGGGCGCAGTCTTTCTTGATGGCAGCCTCGCGGATGAGATCTTCCCGCGTGTACTGTGCCAGTGGAATTGCTGGGTGTCCGCGCTGCGCCATGCACCAATGCACTAGACCGTTCTCGCAGATATAAAGATGACGACCGCCTGCCCCACAATCCCATTCATTGGGCAAGCCGTTGATGAGGTTCTTGCGCCACGGATTATGCGAGACGAGCGAGAAGCGCCCCCTCGACAAGCCTTCGATCTGCTCGATTATCTTGCGCTGCTCAGCATTAAGCGGCTTCAATTGTCCCGCCGAATCGTGCACGATTCCCGCCGTGCTGATGAGGCCAAGTTCCGTCGCTCTGCGTGCAACCGTAAGCGCGTCCTCGTCATTCTTGGTACAGGCTCCCAGCACGGAGTGAATGCTGACGCGAAACTCCGCATACTTCGCCAACCATTGCAGCTTCTGATCAAGTACCTTCAGACTCTTTTTTGAAACCGCATCGGGCTTAACGTTATCCACGCTGATCTGCATGTGATCGAGGCCCGCGCGGTTCAGCGTTTTGATCTTATCGATCGTTAGCAGATACCCGTTCGTCACCTGAAAAGCGACGATGCTGTGATGCCTGATGTGCGCGACGATCTTCTCGATATCAGGATGCAACAACGTCTCGCCGCCGGTGAGCGTGATGACGGTAGTTCCGAGTGCCGCCAGCTTATCGATTCGTCGCATCATCTCGTCGGTCGGTACCGGTTTCGAGAAGTCGTCGAATTCGTTGCAGTACGTACAGGCTAGGTTACAGCGCCGAGTTACTACGACATGAGCGAGGATGGGATGGTTGGGCGACCTTAATGCGCGCGCAACCAAGCGGGTTTCGCGGTATGTGCGGTGCCACCGCTTGGCAGCTCTCCGAAGGCGGACACTCAGCATTGCATTATCCCAGTGCGAATTCCCAGCCTGTGGTTCACAACTTTAGACGATTCGGGAGCGACCGTACCACCCACCGTCTCACTTTTTAACAATTTTCAATATTACGACTCCAACCTGCGATAAAGCGATCTGGACGGGCACCCGACCCATCCGATGCACGGCTGGGCGGTAACTCACTTTTCCAGCAGACGCAGATAATTTTCGGTCAACCAGGGAGCGGTCGATCCTTGATCCGCGAGCGCCTATTCCACGAGAACCTGGAGTAAATTGAATATAGCGCATCAAGACAATTGCAACTTGCCGTCAACGCTCCCTCCTCGGTCACGATTGTTGCCGCAGACGACATCCAGCCGTTACGGCTGCCTCACGCTTGCTGACGTTCTGGCCACAGTGAGCGGGCTCTACGTCCGGGAGACTACAACACTCGGATTCTGTTGCTGGTGGACATCGCCTCAACGACAAGGATTACGACTCAGGCGATGCTGGGGTCCGAGTTCCCGGTCGATATTGGCCTGGTCAGCACATCGAGATCGTCCTGTTTCAGTCCGGGTTCACCCACCAGGTGCCCAATGATGACCTTTCCGAGGAAAAGCGGGGCTTCGGTAGCAAGAACACTCCGCGGAAGTGCATCGCTCCTGCGACGTGAGAAAAATAACTCCTTGGCGTTTTTGCTATGACTCCGCTGTCCGACGCTCGCACGCCGAATCGCAATCTGAAAGGCACGCCGTCACCCTAACCATTCGAACACCAACCCGGTGGTTTTGCGAAGTGCGGCGAACTGCTGCTCTGTAGCGCAACCCAGCAGGCAGTCCTGCCCGCCGACATCGAGGCAGATGTAGTGCCACTCTGTTTCCTGCGCCTCCAGCAAGGCAGCGAAACGGCTTAGGACGTTGGGATCGATCCAGCGCTCCTCGATCTTGGCCAGCCAGCGAAACTCCTCGCCACGGAGCGTGAACATAAGCCAGGCAACACCGTTTTTCATGTCGAACTCGTCGTGCACTGACTCCACATCAAGGACCTCGTGTGACAGAGCGGCCATGCGGTTCGCCACTTTTGCGTAGTCTCCGCTGTGCGTAACGCAGTCTGCGTGCATGAGCCACACATCAGCGGAGAGCGCAAAGTATGGCGGTTCTTCTGATTCGCGTCCCAGTTCGGTGAGCAAGAGCTTAAACGGCGTTGTCTCGTACTCACGCTCGGTATGGCGCGCCAGAAGTTCTGCAGGCCCGACACTATCGCGCAGGGCGATGCCGCAAGTCGCCAGCGTATCCAGCTGGTCGTAAAGCGTCATGTTGCGGTTCATCAGGCGCCGTAAGAGAGACATAGCCTTAAATTAAGGTTGCCTGCGTTTCACAAATATTTTTTAGCGACATGTCTTGCAATTCCTCATTTTCGGAATAAAATCCCGCCCAAGACTTTGCTGGGGTGAGGAGTGCGAGCAAGCCGGTCGTTAGAATCCTTGACTTCTAAGATCGGATCAGCCGGAAGCATAGCCCATGCAGCTTTGGGGTCGCTGAATCGCTTTGTTCGCCTTCGCCTCTCGCCTATCGAAGATCGGCCGAGCCCGGAGTGATTGGCGATGATCGCGCACGATAGTTTGCCTACCCGCAGTGCACTTTTCTTGCTCCTTGCTGTCATGTTGCTACTGATCTCCGACGCGAGAGCGCAAGATCCGGAAATCGACTCGCCGCATATATCTCCCCACGCCAACGCGAAAATTTCGTCCTACATTCCGGCTGGGGCAACGCTGCCAACGCTAAGCTCCCGACCCATGCGGGTTGATGTTGACCTCGTCCTGGTTCCCGTCACCGTCGTTGATTCTAGGAGCCGGCCTGTCATCGATCTTCCGCAACAGAATTTTTCTCTCCTCGAATCGGGGGTCCAGCAGCAGATCCGCTACTTCTCCCACGAGGACGGACCGATTTCCGTTGCGCTCGTGCTCGATTTCAGTGGCAGTATGCGCGACAAGATCGAATTCGTACACCAGGCGGTCGATGAGTTCTTCCAGAACGCCAACCCCGACGACGATTATTACGTCATCAGCGTCTCCGACAAGCCGACGCTCATCGCTGACGCCTCACAGTCAACCAATACGATCCTGGCGCGCCTCGCGACCGTTGAGCCCAAGGGTATGACCTCCCTTTATGACTCGATCTACCTCGGCGTGAACAAGCTACGGTCCTCGCGATACAAGCGGCGAGCGATGGTTATAGTCTCTGATGGCGGCGACAATCACAGCCGTTACACCCTCAAGGAGATCAAATCGGTTCTCGCTGAGTCGGATATCCTCACCTATTCGATCGGGATCTTCGATGACATCCCGATTCCGCTATTCAAGTCGATCGAGGAGCGCTGGGGCCGCAAGTGGCTCGACGAAGTCACCCGGGTCAGCGGCGGGCGCAATATATCCGCCGATGACCGCCGCCAGATCCCGCAGATTGCTGGCTTGATAAGCCGGGAAATGCGTTCTCAATACGTGTTAGGGTACCGCCCCACCGACTCCCATAAGGATGGCAAATGGCGGAAGATCTCGGTGAAGCTGGTCGAGAACCCCTTCCAGATGCACGTCCACTTCAAAGAAGGATACTTAGCGCCGGGTCCCTGAGGGTTACACCGTTACTCGCCTTTCTTCAGGAAAACGTTATTGATCATGCCGCGCATGAAATGGCCGCCAAACCCTCCGGCGCTGGCCGCCAGCACCTGTAAGAAAGCACCATAGACTTGGCCGCGATCGTGCGGCCATTTCACAATGAACTGGTAATAGCCGAGTACGAGGGGAACTCCCACCCAAACCAGCAGCACCCAGCGCCACGGCTGCTGCGGTTTCCAAACGCCGAAAAGCATAGCGAAGCCTACCATGCACAGTGCGGTCAGAAGAGCGTCGTCAACTCTTTGGTTCGCCCATCCGGAGAAGAGGCCAGCAGCAACGGCGAAAATGTAGATCAACGGATTGGTGCACTGGTTTGCGTCGGTCATGACCGCTCAGTACTGGTAAAAACCGCGGCCGGATTTGCGGCCCAGCCAGCCGGCGTCCACCATCTTGATGAGCAGCGGGCATGGACGATATTTCGGGTCGCCAAGGCCTGCCTGCATCACGCGCATGATATCCAGGCAAACGTCCAGGCCGATGAAGTCGGCCAATGTGAGCGGTCCCATCGGATGGGCCATTCCAAGCTTGAACACTTCGTCAACGGCCTCCGGAGTTGCCACGCCTTCCATCACCGTATACATGGCCTCATTGAGCAGCGGCATAAGCACGCGGTTGGAGACGAATCCCGGCGCGTCGTTCACTTCCACCGGCGTCTTTTCGAGTCTCTCGGCGAGGACCTGCACGGTAGCGAAGGTCTCATCAGATGTCGCTAGGCCACGAATCACCTCCACCAGCTTCATCACGGGAACAGGATTGAAAAAATGCATTCCGATGACCTTGTCAGGACGACCGGTCACAGCGGCCAGCCGAGTAATCGAAATGGATGAGGTATTCGAGGCTAGCATGACTTCAGAACGGCAGAGACGATCGAGATCTTTGAATAGTTCCGATTTAGTTTCGAAGCGCTCGCTGGCAGCCTCGATGATAAAGTCGCACGCCGCAAGCTGCATAAGGCTGACGGTTGGGGTAATGCGGGCGATGGCCGCGTCTCGCGTTTCGGCCGTGATTTTTTCCTTCGCAACCTCACGCTCGAGATTCTTGCGAATCGTCTTCATTCCGCGATTAAGAAAACGTTCCTCCACATCCACCAAGACCACGATATATCCGGACTTAGCGAAGACGTGGGCGATTCCGCTGCCCATTGTTCCGGCACCGACAACGCCGACATTTTTGATTTCCATGACTGCCTCTAGTGCTACGATCAGCACAACAAAACAAACGAGTGTAGCAGAGCGATCATTGCAGGCGCGTTTGCGATGCCAACCTAGTTTGTGCTGGAGAGCCCTGGGGTGCTTTCTTCGCGTTTGACGCGAATCAGAATGCAAGTGGCGTTATCTTCGCCGCCGGCGTCTAACGCGAGCTCGATGAGGCGGTCGCAGGCTATTTTCAAAGACAGCGTGTCGCTCAACACATCGTGAATCTGGTTGTCTTCCAGATGCCGCAGGACACCATCGGTGGTGAGCATCAGGATGTCGCCGTTTTCGGCGGGAAATTCGGCCAGATCGGGAGGGCTGTTGTCTTCCGTGCCCAGCGCACGGGTAATGATGTGTTGTGCGGTCGAGTGGCGTGCTTCTTCCAGCGTCATAATGCCGCGGCGCACCTGCTCCATGACCAGCGAGTGGTCTTCGGTCAACTGGAGCAGCGTACCGTTGCGCATCAAGTATATGCGGCTGTCACCAACGTGGGCTATGGTGAACTTACCATCGTCGAAGCGAGCCGCCACTAGAGTGGTGCCCATGCCTGAGGCATTGGAATGTCCGTGGGCATACTCGAGAATGTTTTCGTTGGCCTTGTTGACGGCGTCGGAAAGCATCTGGGCCCCCAAGGGAGCGTCGATGAGGGTGGCGTCTGCCGCGAGGGGTTCCTTGTCGCGAAAGTAGGAGAGCACAGTATCGACGGCGATCTTACTGGCGACCTCGCCAGCAGCATGACCGCCCATGCCGTCGCACACGACGAAGACCCCGTGGCGCAGATCGAATCCGTAGCTGTCTTCGTTGGACAGCCGAACTCGGCCGACCTCGCTTCGGCCTACCACCTCAATGCCCAAATGCATGCGGGCACAAGTTTACGATGGATTATAGATTTCGCGCGAGTTACAAAAGTGGGGGTGGCGGTAGGATGGGCAGCTGGCACCAGGGTATCGTGCCTTAATTCACTAGAGCAGCCACTCAGAGTCGAGTCTTGGCGATGTCGGGCTCCTTGTCGGAGGCACTAGGGTGCTCGATGTGATGGCGCTCCAGATCAGAGCGGAGGATTTCGAACGCCTCCTCAGGGGTGTCGGCCCATTGGATCAGGTTAAGGTCACTTGGCGAAATTGTACCCGCATCGACAAGCTCCTGAAAATTCACCACTTTCGACCAATAGTCCTTGCCGTAGACCAGGACACTGATGTGCTTGGCGAGCTTTTGCGTTTGGGAAAGGGTTAGCAGCTCGAACATCTCATCAAATGTGCCGAAGCCACCCGGAAAAACTACCAGTGCCTTGGCTAAGTAGGCGAACCAGAGCTTGCGCATGAAAAAGTAGTGGAACTCGAAGTTGAGCTCCGGTGTGATGTAGGCATTGGGGACCTGCTCGAAAGGCAAATGGATATTTAATCCAATAGTTTTGCTGCCAGCCTCTGATGCACCACGGTTGGCAGCTTCCATGATGCCGGGGCCTCCGCCGGTGCAGACCACGAAGCGATGGCGCGGCTGCGCGATGGTCTGCGTCCATTTGCTGATGAGGAAAGCGAGCCGGCGCGCATCTTCGTAGTAGCGCGACATCGCAAGGTCACATTCGGCGCTGCGCAGAGCGTCTGGTATGCCAGCGGCATTACCGGTTGCCTTCTGCAATCTGCGCAATGTGGTCTCGGCGTCTTCGCGACTGTGAAAGCGAGCAGAGCCAAAGAAAACAATCGTGTCCTGAATTCGTTCGCGGCGGAATTTCGAGAGGGGTTCTAAGTACTCGGCTAGGATACGCAGGCTGCGGCCGTCCGGACCGTTCAGAAACCTGCGGTTCTCGTAGGCTAAGGGAGCGCGCTGATTGGGATGTGTGTCTGGCCGGTCTTTCTCGTTCATGTGGATAGATATATCAGAGGCGGAGAACCTTGCCCCGTCGGGCAACGCTCCATGGCCTTAGGGGCGCGGGCTTTCGCGAAAACTCACCGCCTCGACAACCCCCATCCAAATATCGACCAACCCCAGTCCGGTGACTAGGCCGCGCACAAAGTTGTAGCTGAGGATTTCTTTGAGCGTCGGAAATCTGGTCAATAACGCATTGTCTGTCCAGAGACGCGTCCAGGGAAGGACCGTAAGCAAGATGCCAACCTCGAGGCAGAAAAGAACAAACACGACGAGCCATACGCGTTGCAGCCAGCGCTGCTGGCGGTTCGGCTTTTGCGCAGGCGGCATAACCAGCACCGGGCCGGAAATCGGCGATTCGCCTTGCGGGCTTGTCGGCTCGGCAAAAAAACTCGTGCTGGCAGATTGCGGGGTCCCAAAATTCATATGAGCGAATTGTACGACTTCGCCGCAGCGAAGCGTCCCAAAGGCACTCTTATTGCATCGCGGAAGCGCGAACGTCGCCACTGAACCAGAACGGCAGGGACCACGCCCTGCCGTTAAATGTCGATTGTGATCGGTCCACTAGAGCAACTCTTCGTTCCAGTTCTCCAGGAATTTCTTCACGTCGGCCATGAACTGGTCGGCGACAGCGCCATCGATAATGCGATGGTCGTAGCCGATGCTGAGATGCATCATGGAGCGGATGGCAATGGATTCGTTCCCGTCCTTGTCGGTCACAACGACGGGCTTTTTGACGATTCCACCGACGCCCATAATCGCGACCTGCGGCTGATTGATGATGGGCATGCCGAATTTGGCTCCGAAGATGCCGGGGTTCGTGATGGTGAAGGTTCCGCCCTGAACCTCTTCGGGCTTGAGCTTCTTGGAGCGGGCGCGCTCGCCGAGATCGGTGATGGCGCGCTGCAAGCCGACGAAGCTACGCTCCTCGGCGTTCTTGACCACGGGGACGATCAGCCCCCAGTCAAGAGCAACCGCGATGCCCAGGTTGATGGACGCATGGTAGCGAATGTTGTCGCCTTCGACCGAAGAATTGATGATGGGCCACTTGCGAATGCCGTGCACGGCAGCGCGAGCGAAGAATGGCGTAAACGTCAGTTTTGCTCCAGTAACTTGCTCGAATTTTCCCTTCATCCTCTCGCGCAACTTCACGATGCGCGTGACGTCGACTTCGAAGACTCCGTGCACATGCGCGCTGGTGCGTTTCGACATCACCATGTGCTCGGCAATCTTTTTGCGCATCACCGACATGGGCACCACTTCGCCGGGGGTCACGCCACCTATAGGCTGCAGCGGAGTCGTGACTGCGGGAGCCGGCGGGGCCTCGTAAGCAGGAGCCGCGGGTACGGGAGGAGCCTGGGTTTGTGCAGCCGGAGTGGGAGCTGCCGGAACTCCGCCAGCGTGCTTGGCGATGAAAGCCTCGATGTCATCTTTGGTAATCCGGCCGCCAAGTCCGGTTCCCGGAACTTTGCTGAGGTCTACGTTGTTTTCCTTGGCAATCTTGCGTACCAGAGGGCTGGAGCGGACACGTCCCGGCTCGCCGGCTTCGGCCTCGGGCTCGGCTTCTACCTGAGAAGCGGGACCAGCCTTGGGCTCCTCTGCTGAAGCAGCCTGCGCCGGTGGGGCGGTAGCGGCCGCCGTTGGCTTGGCGGGAGCGGGTGCCGCTGCACCATCGCCATCGCCGGCGATGACACCCACAACTGTGTTTACCTGTACGGTGTTGCCCGCCTCAACCTTGATTTCCTGCAACGTACCAGAGGCTGGGGCGGGAATCTCCGCGTCCACCTTGTCAGTAGAAATTTCGAATAGCGGCTCGTCGCGCTGCACCTTGTCACCGGGCTGCTTCAGCCACTTGGTGATGGTCCCTTCAAAGATCGATTCTCCCATCTGGGGCATGACGACGTCTGTTGGCATATTGTCCTTCCGTGGGGTCGCTGGTTAGAAATCGTAGTAAAACGCAAATGCACATTATATCGCGTGGAATGCCGCGGGAGGGCTGGCAGAGGCGGCCCAGCCCGGTGGGTCGGAGCGGAAATCGCTTGTTCGCAGCCCTCAATACCGCTTAAGCTGTTTGGGCGCAATCCCACAGAGCTTTGTTCCTTCTGGAGAATCCACGATGCCGAAACCCGCCACACTCGGTCTGTCCCTCGTTCTCCTCGCTTTGGCTGCGATCACGAGCACCGTCAGTCAAATGCCTAACGCCTATGGGGCCCCCATCTCGCTGGAAACCGCCAAGAAGGTCGCTGCGGCTGCGATTGCCGAAGCTGCCAAGAACAATTGGGCGATGGCTGTAGCTATCGTCGATCCGGCAGGCAATCTTGTGTACTACGAGAAGATGGATAACACGCAGCTGGGCAGCGCACACGTGTCCATCGAAAAGGCGCGCACCGCTGCGACGTTCAAGCGCCCGACGAAGGCATTTCAGGACGCGCTTGCGAACGGCGGAGAAAATTGGCGAGTTCTTGGATTGCCCGGAGTTGTGCCCTCTGAGGGAGGGATTCCGCTGCTGATCGAGGGCAAAATCGTCGGGGCGATCGGCCTCTCGGGTATGACTAGCGCGCAGGACGGACAGTGCGCCAAGGCGGGGGCAGAGACGCTGAAGTAAAAACGTGTAAAGAGAAAAAAAAATTACGGTTGTGGGAGGGCCATGGATTCATACACCATTTTTTCGCCAAAATGGTGACCCGGTTGGCTCAAAGAAAGGCGAACCTAGCTAGGACACCCAGCAATTCTACCGCCCAGTCGGCAAGGATCGATCGATGACGAATTCACCGAACCGCAGAACCTCAGAGCGGGAGCGAAAGGGCAGGCGGCCAGTTATAGCGAGCTTGGCAATGCCGTGAACCATGGTCCAGGCGAGTAGCGCCATTTCACGCAGATCTCCGGAGGGCAATCGCCCCGCCTCCTGACAATCCTTGACGAAATTCAAAAGAGTGGCGAAGGCTTCCTCCCCCGCCGCCGCAGAATCTGGATGCTTGCGCTTGAGGACCGGAGCGTCAAACATCACGGTGAAGTGTTGCGGCCGGCGCAGAGCAAACGTCACATAGCCCAACCCGGCACATTTGAGGCGTTCGAGCGCGTCTGATTTGCCCGCTGCCGCTTCGATCATGGCTCGGGTCAATTCCCCGAATCCCTGTGCAGCCACTGCCGCCATCAGGTCATCCCGGTCGTGAAAATGCCGGTAGGGAGCGTTGTGAGAGACGCCGGCTCGCCGCGCCACTTCGCGCAGGGTAAACGCCGTCGGCCCTACTTCCGCGATCAACCGAATCGCAGCCTCCAGCAATGCTTCCCGTAAGTTTCCGTGATGGTACGGCTTAGCGCGACGCATCTCTCCGCTTGGCATTATATCCGCGGTGTTGCCATCGGCAACATAAGCCGGCTTGGCCGGGTCTAAGGCACTCCCTCACGAGAATCGGTAAAAGAGCGATGTTGACATCAGCAACATTATACGGCTATGATGTTGCGCGTGCCCACATTCGTCCAGACCCTGAACCAGCCGCGCGCCTAGGCGGGCGGCCGATAGTAAAGAAGGAGAAGCGCGATGCATACAGAAGGTCAGATCAGTCCCGGGCAGCCTGTCGGCCAGGGAAGTACATTCGATAAGGCACAACCCATCGTGGCGGCGACCGTACTGGTGGCCGCTCTCTTCGCCTTGATTAGCGTGGGGCACACATCTGGCCCCAACGGCGGACAGCCTGCCCCGGCTCAAGGGGACCAGAGTAACGCTGTCAGCCGTGCAGCGATCGAAAGATTTTGGACGATCTACCACGGGAATGTCTACGACGCGATACCCGAAGTGCAAAAAGAACTGGAGACGGCGATCCAGTCCGATCCCAACAATCCGACGCTGTATGCCCTGCTCGGCGCTACTCATTTCTGGCACCTCGGAGAGGCGTCGCGGGATCCGAATGCACAGGCCGACCTCAAGATTTTTTCGCAGGACATGCCGACCGCGGCTGCTCTGTTCCAAAAAGCTCTCGCCCTCGACTACTACACTCCGCATCCGATCGGCTACATCAACGACGACCACCTGCCGGGATATCTGGGAATCACCACGGTCCACACGGGACAGCAGTTTCAGAATCCGAGCCTGATTGCGGAGGGTGAGAAAATCCTGGATTTTGCCGTCTATCAATTCCCCGAATTCAATAACTTCAATCGCTGGGCGGCGCATCTTGACGATCCGAGAGATAGCGAATCCTACAAGAATGCTCTCGACTCGCTCTGGCAGGACATAGATGCGTGCATCGGAACGAAGATCGACCGCGCGAATCCAGACATAAAGCCCTATCTGGACCTTGTGACCGGCGTTGGCCGCAAGAAGACTTGCTGGTGGAAGGGGAATATCGCCCCGTACTCGTTTGAGGGACTTATCCTGAATCTCGGCAACGGCTTGGTGAAAGCAGGCCAAGTCGATGCCGCCCGAGTCATGTACGCGAACGCAAGGTATGCCGACAACTACGAGACTTGGCCCTATCGCAAAGTTCTGGAAACCATCGCTGCGTCTGACCTCAACACACGTGCGGCGCTCTATTCACCTGGTGCTGACCCGAAGAAAGCTCCACCGTTGAACGTTCCCAACCGCAGCTGTGTGTACTGCCACGCCACGGTTGCGGAACCGACGTCGCACTAGCCTAAGCCTAGCCAAGGCTAATAGCACTGCGTCGCAACCACGAATGCAATTTCATAGTAGGACAAAATGGCTGAATCACGGACTACGGAGCGGGTTGCGATACGGTTAAGACCCCAGCCCTATGACGATAGTCGGGGAATCAGCCTGAGCGGGTCGCAAGTCAACAATTTGAGAAGGTATATTGCAAATCAGGAACAGCATCATCGCAACTGCGGGTTTGCAGAAGAGTTGGCGATGTTGTGGGGTGGGCACCGGCCCACCCCGTTTGAATTATCACTCCGAATTAGGCAGCCACCTACACTAGCCCCTGGTCCAGCATCGCGTTTGCGACCTTCAGGAAGCCGCCGATGTTGGCGCCGTTGACCAGGTTGCCGGGCGTGCCGTACATCTCCGCCGTCTCGTAGCAGGTCTTGTGGATGGCGATCATGATCTTGTGCAGACGATCGTCCACTTCCTCGCGGGTCCAGGTGATGCGCATGCTGTTCTGCGACATCTCCAGGCCTGAGGTAGCTACGCCGCCGGCATTGGCCGCCTTGGCCGGGCCGTAGAGCACGCCGGCTTCGAGGAACAACTTGGTGGCCTCGAGGGTGCTCGGCATGTTCGCGCCCTCGGCAACCAGCTTGCAGCCGTTGTTGATAAGGTTCTGCGCGTCCTTGGCGTTGATTTCGTTCTGCGTGGCGCTCGGGAAGGCACAATCCGCCTTGATGTTCCACAGCGGGTTGTAGCCGAGCTTTATGTCGGTCGGCATGAAGATGGCCTTCTTGTACTGGTCCGTATACTCGTGGATCCGGCCGCGGCGGACATTCTTCAGGTCCATGACCCACGCGAGTTTCTCGCGGTCGATGCCGTCGGGATCGCATACCACACCGTCGGAGTCGGAAACCGTGACCGGCTTGGCGCCGAAGTCGAGCAGCTTCTCGACCGTGTACTGCGAAACGTTGCCGCTGCCGGAGATCAAGCAGGTCTTGCCTTCCAGCGTTTCCTTGCGGGTCTTCAGCATCTCGTTGGCGAAGTATACGCAGCCGTATCCGGTGGCTTCAGGACGAATGAGCGAGCCGCCCCAACCGAGGCCCTTGCCGGTGAGAACGCCGCTAAACTCGTTGCGCAGGCGCTTGTACTGGCCGAAGAGGTAGCCGATCTCGCGTCCGCCCACGCCGATGTCGCCGGCGGGCACGTCGGTGTCGGGGCCGATGTGGCGGCCCAGCTCGGTCATGAAGCTCTGGCAGAAGCGCATGACTTCGTTGTCACTCTTGCCCTTGGGATCGAAGTCAGAACCGCCCTTGCCGCCGCCCATGGGTAACGTGGTGAGCGAGTTCTTGAAAACCTGTTCGAAGGCCAGAAACTTCAAGATGCCCAGGTTCACCGACGGGTGGAAGCGCAGGCCGCCCTTGTAGGGACCGATGGCACTGTTCATCTCGATGCGGAAGCCGCGATTGACCTGTATATTGCCATGGTCGTCGAACCACGGCACGCGGAACATGAGGACGCGCTCGGGTTCTGTGATGCGCTCGAGAATCCGCTCCGAGATGAACTCGGGGTGTCTCTCCAACACAAGGCGCAACGACTCGAGCACTTCCTGCACGGCCTGGTGAAATTCCGGCTCGGCGGGGTTCTTGGCCCTCACCAGTGCCATGACGTCGTTAATGTAATCGCTCGGGGTTTTAATGCCGGGCGTCATAATTCCTACTGTCATATGAGTTCCTCCCGGAACTGCGATGCATTCGCTTCCGAACACTGCACTGGGCAGATTGACTCGGACTACGCTTTCGCCCCTTGTGCGAAGGGCGAACAGGATATTGGACTCCCGGTCGAGGCTGTGCGCGTTGACCGCTATCACGCCAAAAAGTAATAGCTTGGTGGAAATAGAAACATTTATAACAGCCTGGTGGAAGGCTGGAATGCTCAATTGGCATTGCAGGGAAAAATACTACGAAATGGGCGAGAAAAACAATGGCGGGAAGGATGACCGAGCCCGGCCCCATTGTTGGCAAGCATCTCGGCGGTGACTAATGCGTGCAACTTCGACCGGCAATTTGCGGTCATCGATCGCGTAGATCACTCCGTAATCGCCGACACGAATGCGTCATTCGCGATCCCGCCTTGCAGCTTCTCGCACCTGGCCGGGGAAGGATTCGCTGCCAGGCTCCGGATGCGGACCTCGATCTGCGCAATAATTTGGGTGACAGTCTATTGAGTTCCACCTTCTCGAAGGCAATTCGCCTTTCACTCCGCCGCGAGTGGAATACCAGGACGACCTGGATATCTTCCCAAAGGGCCTTGTGCTTCTTCAGGTCGATGATAGCCGCGGTCTTGCAGCCTTTCGTGTCAGCAATGAATTGAATGCCGGTCCTGTACGACCCTCTGATCCGCATTTTTACGCCACGACGCAGACTAACCTAGCAGTCCCTCTCTGTTGCGCCTTCCGTCCGCTTGAACCTAGCCTCGCCACAGGTCCATAATTCAGCCACTTATCCGGGGCGAAATTGCTGATAGCGCCTATCAATTGTTCTTATTAGCGCCACACGCCCGGCTCCTGTTACGTTTAGAAACCCATGACCAGCGCTTCACCTCCCGCCATGCTGCGCGGCCTTTTTGAGGGCTACGAGACGGGCAACTTTTTCGATGAAATGTTCCTGCCCTCGGGTGAGCCGCGTCCGCATTACGCCAAGCTCTACCAAATGCTAGCATTGCTGCGTCCGGGGCAGTTTGAGGACCGCCGCAACCTGGCGGACATCGCGTTTCTGCTGCAAGGAATTACGTTCACCGTTTACAGCGACGGCACGGGTACCGAGCGGCTGTTCCCCTTCGATCTCATTCCGAGAATTTTGCCGTATTCGGATTGGACCCACATTGAGCGCGGGCTCACGCAGCGTGTGATAGCCCTGAATCTTTTCCTGCAAGATGTTTACGGGCAGCAGCGCATTCTGAAAGAACGCAAGATTCCGCGTTCGCTGATCTACTCCTGCCGGCATTTTCATCGCGAGATGATCGGCGTCGAGGTGCCGCGCGGTATTTACACGCATATCTGTGGCATCGACCTGGTGCGTGATTCGAAGTCCGGAAATTTCCTGGTGCTCGAGGACAACGTGCGCACGCCTAGCGGGGTGTCATACGTGCTGGAAAACCGCCTGGTAATGACTCGCACCTTTCCGGAGGCGTTTCATTCCTATGAAGTGCGGCCGGTGCATCACTACCCCATGGAATTGTGCCGCATTTTGCGCATGCTGTCGCCACGTGGCGAAGCGAACGCACAAGTCGTGCTGTTGACGCCGGGCATTTACAACAGTGCCTACTTCGAGCACAGCTTTCTCGCGCAGCAGATGGGAGTGGAGCTGGTGGAGGGCCGCGACCTCATCGTGGATGCTGGCGTAGTGTACATGAAGACCATCCACGGCCTGCAGCGCGTGGACGTGATCTATCGGCGAGTGGATGACGACTACCTCGATCCGCTGGTGTTTCGTCCAGAGTCGCTGATGGGTGTGCCGGGGCTGATGGGCGCCTATCGCGCCGGCAATGTGGCGCTGGCGAATGCGGTGGGCAATGGCATCGCGGATGACAAAGCGGTGTGCGCCTACGTGCCGGACTTCATCCGTTATTACCTGGGGGAGGAGCCGGTGCTCGGAACGGTCGAGACGTACCTTTGTTCGCGTCCCGACGACCTGGGCTACATGCTGAAGCATTTGCCCGAGCTGGTAGTAAAGGCTGTGGGCGAATCCGGCGGATACGGCATGCTGATCGGGCCGGCCTCCGATGCCGAGACCATCGAGAAGTTTCGCAAGAAGATCCAGGAGGACCCGCGCAACTACATCGCACAGCCGGTCATCGGGTTATCGCGCGTACCTTCCTACGATGTCGAGAGCAAGAAGATGTGCGGCCGCCACGTTGACCTGCGTCCGTACTGCCTGTACGACGGCCAAAGCGTGACCATCATCCCCGGCGGCCTCACGCGCGTGGCGTTGCAGCCGGGTTCGTTAGTGGTGAACTCCTCACAGGGCGGCGGCAGCAAAGACACCTGGGTGCTGCGGGAGGAGGCATGAGCAACGTCATGCTATCGCGCATTGCGGATTCGCTGTTTTGGCTGGCGCGCTACATGGAGCGCGCGGAAGACACGGCACGCATTCTCGACGTGAACTACCACATGCTGCTGGAGCAGTCGGCCACGCCATACCGGCTGCGGTGGGACCCACTCATCACCATGGCCGGCGAGCAGCAGCGTTTCTTTCAGTTTTACCAGGAAGCCAACGCGCAGACGGTGTACGAGTTCCTTGCATTTCGCCCCGACAATCCCAACTCTATCGTGCAATGTATTACCAAGGCGCGGGAGAATGCGCGTACCATTCGCGACCGCATCTCGCGGGAGATGTGGGAAGACATCAACGGCCTCTATCATTCCGTCACGCGCTTCGACCCGGTCGAGCAGATTTCCAGCGGCCCGCACCGTTTTTGCGATGCAGTGAAGTTCGGCAGCCATCGCTTCTTTGGCGTGACAGACGCGACCCTGCCGCACGATGAAGGCTGGGATTTCCTGAAGATTGGCTGGTCACTCGAGCGGGCTGAGATGACGGCACGTCTGGTTGATCTGCAGTTTCAGTCGCTACTGGAGACGCCGTTCATGGTGGGCACGGCCGACAATCACCAGTGGATGGCCATGCTGAAATCCGTAGGCGCCTATGAGGCTTACCGTCGGCAATACCACTCGCCCATTGAGCCCGAGCGCGTGGCGGAGATGCTGATTTTGCATCCCAAGCATCCGCGCTCCATACGCTTCAGCATCACCGAACTGCAAGCTGGGCTCCGCGCCATCAGCGGCACCAATCCGGGCTCGTATGCAAACGAGGCGGAGAGGCTTACCGGGCGTGTGCTGGAGGGTTTGCGCTACGACACGGTTGACGACGTATTTCGCCGAGGCCTGCACATTTACCTGTGCGATCTGCTCACCAATTGCCGCAGCATCGGCGACGACATCGCGCGCACTTACTTCTACTACGGAGCCGTCGCATGAACCGCTATCACCTTCTGCATGTCACGGAGTTCGTTTACGACGGTCCGGTAACCGAGAGTTACAACGAAGTTCGTCTGCGTCCGATGCACGACGATAACCAAAGCTGCCTGTCATTCCGACTGACCACACAGCCTGCTTCGCCGGCTTTCTCTTATCGCGATTCGCTCGGAAACTGGGTTCATCAGATCAACATTCTGCCCGTACACAACCGTCTGCGTGTGCAAGCCGAGTCGGTGGTGTTGACGCACGACACATCGACTGTCACAAGCTGGATGAGCTTGAGCGAACTAGATCAGCGCTTCGAGGAATTGCAGGAAGAGTTTTACGACATGCTGGCGCCCAGCAGATACGTGCCTCATCTGCCGGATTTGCAGCCGCTCCTGGCACTGGCGGAGTCACGTTGCGATGGTACCATTGCGGGCTTTGTGCAGAGCGCTTCGTCGATGATTTATGCCCGCTTCCAATACGTAAAGGGTGCGACCCACGTGAATTCGTCGATCTCCGACTCGCTGCGCCTTGGCGCTGGTGTATGCCAGGATTTTGCACACCTGCTGTTAGGAGTGCTGCGCAAGCGCGGAATTCCGGCCCGTTACGTGTCGGGATACCTGGTTCCGCACAATAGAGACTACCCAGTTGCGAAGCAGGAAGAGGTAATCGGTGGGCAAGCCTCACATGCGTGGGCCGAAGCCTATCTGCCGGATTCCGATTGGATGCCGCTCGATCCCACACTGGGCAAGCCCGTAGGTATGCGACACGTGCGCGTCGCCTACGGGCGCGATTACTCCGATGTCGCCCCAGTACGCGGCGTTTACAAAGGTCACGCGGGACAACGCCTGTCGGTAGATGTCCGGTTGCGCCCGGCACTCGACGAAGCCGGAAATGAGACACTGTCGGAGACTGCCGCGATCCCCGCAGAACCGGAGCCGGCAGAAGCTCGGGCACAGCAGGGCGGACAGCAGTAAAGCCAGCTGCCAGTAGCAGTTGTCAGTCTTCAGCCATGAGCAGCGCTGCGCTACTTGTTTGAAATTTCCGCCGTCGACTCTCTTTTTTTAAAACACGCATGCTATGCGCTCTTGCTTCTCAGCACGCGATACAGCGCCAGCAGCATGATTGCGCCCACGACCGACAGCACGAATCCTGGCGCGTCGCCCGGATGCCAGAAGCCGGCGAATTTGCCGATCACAACAGCGATCAATGCGCCACCCACACCCAAGCCCGCGGTGGCCCAAAATCCGTCGGCTCCTTTGCCAGGCATCAGCACCTTCGCGGACAGACCGGCAATCCATCCGATGGCTACCAGCACAATCATTCGCAGCATCTGTGTTCCTCAAATAGGCAGCCGCGCGGACTGAAGTCCGCGCGGCTGCCATAATAAAGGCTCTCGGCACGACTGAAGTCATGCCCTGACTCGCTTTCGTCGGCCAGCGAGTTTTTCAGCTCGCCGCGGGGAAAATCGGGCCCGTATACACAAGCTCGCTAACGCGATTGCTTCCGAAATCTGCAGTTCTTATACATAGTCTACTTCGACTGTGCCTGTTGGAGTCCCTGGAGGTACTGATCCACATTAACCTTATCCACCAGAGAAACTCCGGTGTCGACGTACCGCGGTAACGGTGAAAACGAATCCGTCTGGTAGTCCTTCTTCATATCCAAGGGATAGTGGTGAACATCGTCCAGGGCCTTCAAGCCGTAGAAGGCCATGGTGAAGGGCTTCTGCGCGATAGTCGAGTCGATCGTGCCGCTCTTGATCAGGTTCAGTGTTGCTTCTTCGGTATCCATGGCAACGATCAAGCGGTCAGTCGCGTTGTTGCGCTTGATCGCTTCCGCCACGTCTTTCCCTGCAGAGGAATCCAGGCAGATGAACGCGTCCACATGTTCTACGCCTTTCTCGGTTAGGTAGTGTTGCGTGCGATCGAAGGCGTTGCCGGATTCTCCTTTAATGTTATAAACCTCGACGATCTTGATCGACGGATGGTCCGCGAAAACATCTTTGTAGCCTTTCAGGCGCTCATCGAGGTTCGTCTGCGGCATGGTGTAAAACACCACGTTTCCCTTTCCGTGCAACTTATCGATCACCCGCTGTCCACCGAGACGTCCGGCCTGAAGGTTGTTGGTGCCGATGAAATACAGGCGCTTACTGGCGGGCGCATCGGAATCGATCGTGATCACCGGAATGCCGCCATCGATCGCTTCATTAATGACGGGTTGCATCAGCGCCGTGTCGGCCACCGAGACCAGGATTCCGGCAGGCTTGAGCGCCATCGCATCGCGAAACTCCTTTACCTCTGCCTGAGGATCGTATGTTTCCGGCCCGCGAATATCGGTTTTTACGCCGTACTGTGCGGCGGCTTTGTTGAGTCCAGCAGCAGCGGTCTGCCAATACGGCAGCTTCGAAAGTACGGTAACGAGGATGTAGCGTTCATTGTTATCGTGGCGGGAACAACCAACTAGGAGAGACACCGTTCCACCCACCAAAACGAGTATCAGAACTCGCGTTAACGATTTCATAGCCTGCCTCCACGGTAGCTAACCTGCGTTCTTCGAGCTTCAAGCTCTTTGGAGCAAAGCAACTATATCGCAGCGCAATTCGCGACGTGCGGGATTGTACGCCGCACCTGCCGAAAGCGGAAGTTCGCAGCTATCTGTCTTAGTGACTCTTTGGTTAACAAATAAATCTGCTGACCGCTGCGGCCTCCCTACGTTACAATTTGGTCTCGCTCCAGCAAGTACTTTTTGGTATAAGCGGGAACAGGCGGTACGGAATCGATTTTTCCGTGCATTTGCAGCACGGCGAGCGTTAATCGGGTCGGGGTTCCGTTCGTCCGCGCAGGAAGAAACGTCGCGTATCACTGGCTGGGTTGTGCAGCGGTTGAGCGGACGGGGGTAATCCTTTTCAGTTGGTTTAGCAGAACACAGGCTTTGGAGGCCAACGAACTATGCGCAACAGCTTAGCTACGAAACTCCTGAGCATTGCCATGATGGTGCTCACTCCGGCGGCAATGCTTATGGCTGAGACCGGCAATACCATGCTCTATGCTTCGGGAAACGTCGCGCTGAACGGTCAAGAGGTGGCCCGTTCGGCCTCCGTGGCAAGCGGCGACAAAATCGAAACTGCTGGCGCCACCGCAACCGCGGTCAGCCAGGACGGTTCCAAGGTTACCGTTAACCCGTACTCTGCAGTGAAGTATGAAAAATCCAGCGTAAGCGTCGTCAAGGGCAGCGCCGCCATCAACACCACTGATGGAATGGCTGCGCAGGCAGCACAGATTACGGTGACTCCCAAAGAGAAGACCGCCACGTACGAAATCGCACGCGTGGATAACAATGTCGTCATCTCTAGTCATACCGGTGCTTTGATGATTACCGATGCTGGCGCGACGACCGAGCTGGAGGCTGGTGCTTCGAGCTCCCGTCCGGCCGAGCCAACTCCCGCGCCCGCTCCCGCTCCGCAGGCCGCACCATCCTTCCCGGGAAGCAGCTTGACTACCCGGCAGGCTTGGATCATCGCTGCTGTAGTCGGCGGCGCCTCGGTGGCTTGCGGCCTCAATTGCGGCATGTCGGCAGCCCAGCAGGAACCGGCCAATGGGCGAGCAATCACAACGCACCAGGGACGCGGCATGAACCGCGCTATCCAGGTTGCCCGCGTCGCGGCCGCACCAGTACTGAATGGTGTTTCCAACTCGGCGCGTCTCAATGCCCAGGGGCACAATGTGACGGTACAGCACCGCAACATTCGGGCTGGCCGCTAACCCGGTCAACTCGTAATGCAATCAAAGGCCCGCCGTTGAGGCGGGTCTTTTTTCCTTTTCGTGGGCCGGAGTCTGGCGAAACAGCTCCCTCCACGATTGTGCTAACCTTTTATCGTCGGGACGCCCATGCTCCGGTGGTCTCATGTCGCAACCTTGCTGGTACTCTGCAGTGCTACGCTGGCCGACAACATAACCTTCCTTCGCATCGACAAGTCCATCGTCCAGCAGCGCATTGAACAAATCCCGGCAACTCCGCAGCAACGCGTCATCACGCTGCGTTCGATGTTCGAACAGGCCGGCTGCCCCAAGCAGAATATCGAGGTGCAATCGATTCCCGACCTCTCACTGCCTAACGTAGTCTGTACGTTGCCCGGGACGGACTATGGAACCATCCTGATTTCCGCTCGGCTGGACTACGACGCCCGTGGAGACGAAGGCCAGTGCGGCTGGAGTGGCATTGCGATGCTGCCACTGTTAGCCGAGTCGCTGAACTCAACTGCCCATCGTCACACGCTGGTATTTGCTGCGTTCTCCGGCGCCAATCGCGAAGGTGCGGCTTTCTACTGGAAGAGCCTCAATGAAGACCAGCGCCGCGAATTTCGCGGCGCCGTGGACCTGGACCACTTGGGACGCACCGCAGCCGGTTTCAATACCAACTCAAATGGCGCAGTAATGGCGCGGATTCTCCCCGCCGCTGCCCGCGCGCTTCAATACAGCTCTGAGCCGCAATCCATCGCTTATATTCCCGAAGGCAACGCAACGTTTTTCCAGCGGGCTCATATTCCGGCCATCACAATTTACTCCGCGGGATATGAATCCTCCGGTGGAAACAACCAGTCCTCACCGAAGACGGAAGGCGTCCTTCTCAGCAACGGCCACACTCCGCCTTCCACCCCTCCCCGCTCCTTCGCTCTCAAAACGGGCGTTGATCGTGGCATCTACAACCAGACCTACAATCTGCTCTGCGTTTATCTGCTATTCCTCGATCGCGGTTTGGTTGCGAGCAAGCGCCCCGCAGCAGAAGTCCAGGTGGCAAAAGTGGAGACGACTCCCAAGCCGCCGGCTGCCATCGCAACTCCAGGAGTACCGGCTGTTCCCGCTAGTGCCTCATCAGAGGTTGCCTCAGCTACTCCGGCAGCGAGTGCGCCAACCCTGCCGGTGGCCAACATGCCGCAACCGAACGCCACCATCCGCGTGAATACCCGTCTGGTGCAGTTCGATGTGGTGGTCACCGACAATCAAGGTCATCCAATCAAGGACCTGAAGCCGTCCCAGTTCACCGTCCTGCAGGACGGTCAACAACAGACCATCAGTGCGTTCGAATTGCATACGCCAGTTGCCGTGCTTGCGAAGCCAGAAAGCACGGCCAACTCGGCGCAGCAGGCGCCTGCTTCCGTTTCTCCGAACACCTACAGCAACGCTCCGGCGAAAGCTCCTCAAAGCAGTTGGACGGTCATTCTCTTCGACATTCTTAACACGGCGCCATCCGACCAGGCGTATGCGCGAAGTCAGTTGCTGCAATTGCTGAAGTCCATACCGGAAGGACAGCCGGCGGCGTTATTCGTGCTGACGCGCAACTTGGAAATGGTGCAGGGATTCACGCAAGATCCTGAGGAATTAATCCGCCGCGCGGAGCTGCTGAATCCGGCGAAGTCGGCCGACCTCACCACCTTGGCAGAGCGCGAGCGCATGGTAGGTCGCATCACAGGCACCGCGCAATTGGCCCAGGCGCAAGGTGGCTCAGGAGGAGGCAATGCTCCCGCTTACAGCACAGATTCGATGGCCTACGGCCAAGCCTCCCGCATCCTGCAGAACTACAATGACCATGAGGCTTTTCGCAATTCCGATCGCGCGCTGTTCACGCTCGCGGCCATGAAAGGAATCGCGCGCGCTGTCTCCGGCTATCCCGGACGCAAGAATCTCGTTTGGCTTTCCGGGAGCTTCCCGATCAACATCGAGCCAGATCCCGGTTCCGACGATCCCTTCCGGAACGTGAGCAGTTTCGAAAAAGAAATCCGTGAAACTTCGTCTCTGTTAGCCACCTCTCGCGTCGCAGCTTACCCGGTTGATGTCCGCGGGTTGCAGTCGAAGGGCATCGACATCGCCATGGCCTCTTCAGAAACTCAGTTCATGAACGATGTGGCCCCCTCAACGGCGCCGGGCGTGGTTGCCTCATCCAGCAGCAACCTGGGCAATACGCTGAGCGAACAGACCACCGCGCTGTTCAACGATCGCGCCACAATGAAGAACATCGCCCAGCAAACCGGCGGGGAGGCGTTCGTCAATACGAATGACTTGAAGCGCGTAATCGGCCGCAGCCTGGAAGACGGTTCGACGTATTACACCCTGGCGTACACGCCCCCGAAAGAGGACGAGGCGGGCGGCTATCACCGGGTCACAGTGCAGGTGCCGAACAAGAGCTGGAAGCTGGCGTATCGCCGCGGTTATTACAGCATTCCCCAAACAGCCGTCTCGAATGCAGTGGGTACGGCTGCATTGCGCGCGGCATTGCAGCCGGGCATGCCTCCGGCGACCTCGATGCTGCTCACTGCCTCGATCGAACTGCCCGACGCCACGCACAAGGACGTCAAGATCAACTACGTCATCGACAGCAATAGCGTGCAGTTTGCTGATGCGCCGGAGAACAAGAAGCGCGCACAAGTCGACTGCATGGTGATCGCCTTCGATAGCTCTGGCAAAGAGATCGCGCATGCTTCTGACACACTCGACGCCACCGCACCGATGAATGCATATGCGGCCATTCAGAAGTACGGTCTGCCTGCACATCAACTCATCTCACTTCCTCCCGGCCGCTACAACCTGCGCATCGGCGTGATGGACCGCACCACCCAGCAGATCGGCACGGTGGATGCGCCGCTAGTTGTGCCCGCTTCAGCCGTAGCACAGCGGTAAGGCCACCAGAATCGGCTCTTCCCGGCGATTACATCTTTTGTTTTCGGTGAGGAAGGTACCCTATTCGTCTTCTTGCTCGCGCAGCTCAGCTTTCATCTCCAAATTGCGAATCAGACGGTGCAAGTAGTTGGGATGGACGCCCAGAAGCTTCGCTGCGTCGGTGTAGCTGCCGCCAGCTTCGGCAAGCGCATCGCGGATGAGGCGCCTCTTCAGGTCGCCGATGGCTGCATGGTACTTGGTGCCGCTGGCCGGTTTGGCGGATTGTTGCTCGGTTAGCACCTCGGGCAGGTCCTCCGGCCGAATTTCATCGGAAGCACCGAGCACAATGGCGTGCTCGATGGCGTTCTCCAACTCTCGCACGTTGCCCGGCCAATCGTAGTTCATCAGCAGAGCCCGGGCTTCCGGAGTGATGCCCTTGAACGGGCGTTTGCACCTCTGCGCGTACTGGGTGGCGAAGTAAATCGCCAGCAGCGGAATGTCTTCGCGATGCTTGCGCAGCGCGGGCACGGCCACCGAAACCACGTTGAGTCGGTAGAACAGATCCTGGCGAAATTCGCCGTTCTTAATGGCGGCCTCGAGGTCCTTGTTGGTTGCGGCCAGTATGCGGGCATGCAGCTGGAGTGGGCGAGTGCCGCCGATTCGCTCGAACTCGCGCTGCTGCAATACGCGCAGCAATTTGGCCTGCACCGAGGGGGCCAGCTCGCCGATTTCATCCAGCAGGACGGTACCTTCCTCGGCTACTTCCAGGCGGCCCTTCTTGGTGGCGACGGCGCCAGTGAACGAGCCTTTCTCGTGGCCAAAGAGTTCGCTCTCCAGCAGCGTGTCCGGAATGGCGGCGCAGTTGATGGCGATGAACGGCTTCTCGGCGCGGGTGCTGGCAGCGTGAATCGCACGGGCTACGAGTTCCTTACCGGTGCCGCTTTCGCCGCGAATCAGCACGGTGCTGTCGCCCGTCGCGACCTTCTTGATGAGCCCCATCAAGTGGCGCATGGCATTGCCGTCACCCACGATGTTTTCGTGGCGTACCAGTTCCTCGCGCAGGCGGCGATTCTCGGCCTGCAAGGACTCTAGGGCAAGGAGGTTTTCCAGGGTCACCGCGGCGATACCTGCCGCCGAGTTCAGGAAATGAATGTGGTCCTCGCCGTATTTTGCGCCTGGCTTCGAAGATGACAGATACAGCACACCTACAGTGCTCCGCACTCCCAGAAGCGGAACGCAAATCGCGTGCTCGGGCGGACCGGAGCCTGCGAGTTCATCCGCCACGATGGCCGATTGCTCCCACAACGCTCGCTTCACCAGGTCGCGCGGTACAGCGGACGAAGATTGCGCATCGCCGGCTCCGCGTTCGTAGGTAAAGACAGAACCTGAATCGTCCTCAGGACGATCGAGCTGGATAATCGCGCCTCGTTCGGCAGGCACTACCTCGAAGATACAGTCGAGCAGGGAGCGTTGTAACTCGCGAAGGTCGCGAATGGAATTGATGGTCTGGGAAATCTTGACCAGAGCGTTGAGGTCGCGTGCCAGGCGGCCCACATCGGTGGGATTTGCGAGCCAGCGATGCGATTCGCCCAAGGTAACGGTCTTCAGAATGTCCGAATGACTTTCCACCTCTGGCGACAATTCCCTGATGACGGTGGGTGCGATGTCAGTGGTGACGTACATCAATTCACAGCGACCGACACGCACCACGTCACCGTGGTTCAGCATCCTGCGACTGACCGGAATTCCGTTTACGAAGGTGCCGTTGTGGCTCTCCAGATCTCTGAGTTGCGCGTGCCCGCTCACCCACTCGACGATGCAGTGCTGGCGCGAGACCGCAGAGTCCTGCAGAGAAATCTGATTCGAGGCATCACGGCCTACTGACACACTTCCGGAATCGAGCCGAAACTCTTTGCCTTCGAGTGGACCCGAGATGGCGAGTATCCTGGGACCCATATCGGTTACTAGTCTAGCTTAGGAGAGACGAGAAAGTGGGTGCGACCCTGTCTGCTTTTTTTAATAAGCAGCTCTTCTCGCAAAGGAATGGAAGTCAGCACGCGAACAATCTTCTCCGATGCATGACCGTCACCGTAGGGGTTCTCCATGCCCTGAAGCGACCGCCGAAATTCGGGGCTGAGAGCAAGTTCGATTTTCGCAAGAATGTCAACGCGTTCGGGCGCGGCGTCGAGAACATTACGGGCACGCTCTCTGCCCTGTTGACGCATGCCGATGTTCACGGTGGGCAATGTGAAGCTGGCGGATTCCATGATGCCGCTGCTGGAATTGCCGATCAGGAGATCGACCTGCCGCAAGAGGCTCCAGTAGGTGATGGCTGGGAGATTTACGAAAATCTTCGAGCCGGGCTTTTGCTGAAGGAACTCTCGCGTACGCCTGATCAGATCGCGGCTCCCTGCGTCCGCATTGGGATAGCAGAAGAGGAGCTGCCCCGCGAAATCTCGCAAGGCGGCGAAAAGTTCATCGGCCTCGCGAGTGGTGTCGCGGGCGATGGTCACGGGATGATAGGCAACGGTGGCAGTTGGCGACTTGAGTCTGATTTGAAGTTCAGCTTCGAGTTGCTCGCGAGTGCGAAGCGAGTTGCGACAGAGGTGGTCGATCGACGGCGCCCCAGCGCGATGTACGCGCCATTCTTCCTCGCCCAGAGTGATGACGCGGTCGCGGGCTGCAAAGGTCGAGGTGAAATGAATGTGGCTGAGCTTGGTGAGCGCGTTGCGGACCGCATCATCGATTGCTCCCTCGCTGATTTCTCCGCCTTCGATGTGGGCGACAGGAATGCGTAGCGCCAGAGCGACCGAAGCCGGCGCCAACAGTTCGTAACGATCGGCAATCAGCAAGAGAATGTCCGGACGCATTTGCCCGAGGCAGTCCGCCAGGCTGAGAGTCGCGACACCAATCGTCTTGGCCATGCCGACATCGGTATCGGAACTGAGCAGACATTCCACTCGGGCAGCAATTTCGAAGCCGTCGCGCTCGATTTCTCGCACAGTCAACCCAAACTCGGGCGCAAGATGCGAGCCGATGATAATCAGCTTCAGGTCAACCTCCGGATGCCGCGCAAGATCGTGAAGCGGCCAATAGAGATGGCTATAGTCAGCTCGGGATGTCGTGATAACGGCGATCTTTCGCATCTACGACACCGCCGCGCCAAGCTGCTTGCGAAGGTAGCCGCTGGGACGATATTCAGGAACCAAGTCGACCAGAACGCTGAGCAATCTTGCGAGATCACGGTTCTCAACCGCCTTCCGCAATTCGGCAGCGCCTTGGGCAATTTGGGATGCCGAGGCATCTTGGCCCCGCACCCCCTGGAGGAGATTGGCGGTTTCGTGAGAGACCGCTTCGCCGGGCGCCACAAACTCTTCGTGCAGCTTGTCTCTGGGGCGCAGGCCGATGTAGGTGATTTGGATGTCTTTTGCCGAGGCCTGGTCGATAACGTAGCGCGCAAGGTCGGTAATCTTCACCGGCTTGTTCAGCACAGGGATCGCAATAGCCGGATGAGCCGGACAATCGGCGGCGGACGCGAGCACCCGAAGTACTGTCGAATCCATTGTGAGGAAGTAGCGCTCAACCTGCGAATCGGTCACGGCCGCAGGGCCGCCCTGCGCAATCTGTTGGAGGAAGAGTGGCACCACGCTACCTTCCGAGCCGAGCACGTTGCCCAGCCGGATGGAGGTCATGCGGCCCTGCGCACTCGCTCGCGGCTGCAACACCACCTCGGCCACACGCTTGGATGCCCCCATGATGCTTTCAGGGCTCACAGACTTGTCGGTAAAGACCATCACCAGACGTTCAGCGCCAAACTCGTGTGTGAGTTCGGCCACCATCAGTGTTCCGAAGATGTTGTTCTCGACGACGGCGAACGAGTTCTTCTCGCCAAAAGTTACATGCTTCAGAGCCGCACAGTGGTAAACGATCTGGGGACGAAAGCGTACGAACAGATCCCGTATGCAGAGTTCGTCAACTACTGATGCGAGTACAGGAATGTGGTCCGTAGATTGGGACGACAGGTATTTGTGGATAGAAAACAGGTTTTGCTCGGAGGAGTCGACCAGAACCAGCTGGCTCGGAGCCAATTTTGCAACCGCACGTACGAGAGCACTGCCAATGGACCCACCAGCACCGGTAACGAGAATGCTCTTACCCGCGTGGAGGCCCGTGAAATGCTTGAGTTCCACACCATCAGCCGATGGCGGAAAAAGTCCGTCCCAGCGAATCTCTTCCAGCTCGAGGATCATTAAAGAGTCCGGCTCAAGTATACGAACTGTTGAGGCTCAATCGTGCATGCTGGATTCGGAACGCTCTCGCGAATGACTCACCTCGATCTTGTCGGCTTCCTCTTGAATGCGCTGCCATGCATTTTGCACATGCCGCAGTTCGGTGTTGGTTTGACCAACGCACAAGCGAAGCACCAGGCGGCCGTCAAGACGAGTGTGGGTCAGATAGAGGTCGCCGCTCTGGTTAAGCTGGTCCATCAGGCGCAGATTGTCGGCATCGTTGCCGCGATAACGGAAGCACACCAGGTTTAAGGGAATGGGAGCTGATAATTCGAAACGTCGGTCGGCGAGCACCCAGTCCGCAAACATGTGCGCGAGCGCTACGTGCTGACGAACATGAAACTGGATTCCTTCGACCCCATAGTGACGAATTACACACCATAGTTTGAGCGAGCGGAAGCGACGACCCAGCGGAATATGCCAATCACGGTAATCGAAAACAGCGCCTGATTCTGTCGCCTGGTTCTTGAGGTATTCCGGCAGGATACTTAGCGTGTCGATCAACGCCTTGCGGTCGGCAACGTAAAAGCAATTGCAATCAAAATTGGTGAACATCCACTTATGTGGATTGAAGGTATAGCTGTCGGCGTACTCGACTCCTTGCTGATAGTGGCGGAATTCCGGACACAGTGCCGCCGTGCCAGACATCGCGGCGTCTACATGGAACCAAAGATTGTGTTTGTGACAGATCTCAGCAATCTCCACCAGCGGATCCATTGCGTTGGATGACGTTGTACCTACAGTTCCGCAAACAAAGAAGGGCAGGCAACCCGAGCGTCGATCTTCTGCGATGACTCCCTCAAGAGCTTCCGGCCGCACCGCGTAGTCTGTGTCGACCTCAACCAGGCGCAGATTGTCCTTACCTATTCCGGCGATCATGGCGGCTTTTTCTAAGGAGGAGTGGGCCTGGGACGAGGTGTAGGCCGTCAATTTGCCGGTTATCCCCTGTGCATTCGAGGCGTAGTGGGTAACGCGCTCGCGAGCTGCCAGCATCGCACAAAGGGTCGCACTCGATGCGGTGTCTTGAATTACTCCTCCACCGGCGCTGGAAGACAGAAACTTCTCCGGCAGTCCGAGCATTCCCACGAGCCAGTCTAAAACGTGAGTTTCCAGTTCGGTGCAGGCTGGACTCGTCGCCCACAGCATGCCTTGCACGCCGAGAGCCGCAGAAACCAAGTCTCCTAGTATTGCCGGCCCAGAAGCATTGGCGGGGAAGTACGCAAAGAAGTTCGGCGACTGCCAATGGGTGACACCGGGAAGAATCACCCTATCCAAATCGTGAAGAACCCTGCCAAAATCCTCTCCGCGTAGAGGAGGAGCCTCTGGCAGGTTTCGGCGAACTTCACCGGGTGAGACCTGCGAGAGCACCGGTAGCGACTCGACGCGCTCGTAGTAATCTGCGATCCAGTCAATTACCTGCTTTCCATACTGCCGGAACTGGTTCGGGGTCATGTGAAACGCCTCCCGATCAGGCATGAGAAGACTCCTTTCGCGGATTGGCGGACATATCCCACCAAGGTAACGAGTCCAGATTTTTGGTGCAAGTTTTGAGCTCCCTAGCATAGAAGGATGCCTCTATACGAAGCTACCTAGTCTAATCGGTACTTTTGGGCCTCATAGCAAAGCCATTAATTGCCAATTAACTGCCGACGACAATCCTATAGCAGCCTTCAATTATTGCTGCTACACTAAAATCCTGGTTAATTTAACTTAAAGGTGAATCAATGGACATTCAACAGATCCTGTCAGACCTCAGAAGTGAGCGTGAGCGGATTGACAATGCAATCCGGGCTTTAGAAGGCGGTAAAACAGGGCGCGGGCCGGGGAGACCTGCGGGGTCCGGAAAGCGTCGCACCATGAGCGCCTCAGCACGCAAGCGCATTTCCGAGATGATGAAGCTCCGCTGGGCGGAAAGGAAGAAGAAGGCGAAGGCCAAGGCAGCCTGAATCCACCCCTGAAGTCCAAAAGCGCAGGGCCGCTACTGAAGCGAGTGGCCCTTTTACGTGCTCTGGAATCCAGGCCCAGAGTTTAGAGACGTCTGCGCAAACTGATTTGGAACGGGCAGTCGAGCTACAGCCGGCTTCGGCCCTCGCTTACGCACCAACGCCATTCGTATATGGTCCAACAGTTGCGCGGCACTGCAACTGGATTTGGAGAGGAGAATGTCGGCCAGCATGCCATCAGGACAGCTGCCCGACGCTCCCTTAAACACAATGGCAGGTGTGCTGGGAGAAATCGACTTGAGTTGATCGACCAACCTGGTTCCTTCCGGTTTCGGCATGGGAAGATCGGCAATGACCAAGTCAATCCCACCGGTCTTCATGACTTGCACGGCGAGCTCGGGATCAGAGCAGGCCAACACACGATAGCCCCTGGTTTCCAGCATCACTTTGTGGATGGAGAGAGAGCGTTCATCTTCGTCAACGCAGAGAATGGTGCGCTTCGGCTTCATTAATCTACCCTTCGCCTGTTCACAGACAGCAACTTTCCCAATTCGTCCAGGCAACCTTACTGGGCGAAGAGTCGTACCGCCATTACTGGAAGGCTTTTATTTTTTGCGCCAGAGCAACAGCGCTAAAGGATAGTAAGGCCCTGCAACAGAGTTGTAAAGTATCGCAAAGGTCAAATCGTCAGTAGTTGTGTGCGAAAAAAATGGCACCGCAATTCAGGCATGCAGAACCTTCGAAGCCATGAGCAACAGCAACAAAGCCCCGCAACGCAATGCGTTGCAGCATACACAGAATATCCGCAGAGAATTCACATGGTTACTGTTCCGTCAATGATCTTCACCACATGTCCGCCGACACGAACGTTAGTGACTGCGTCACCGTTCTTGTCGGCACGAATGTAAATCGCACTTGGCCGCCGAGTCTCCATCCCTTGCTCAATCAATCCCTGTTCGCCGGATCGCAGAACACCATTGCGCACCGCCCAGGCTGTGCAGCAACCCGCAGCCGAGCCGGTAGCAGGATCTTCACCGTTGTAAAAAATCATGCGGGCGTGCAGGGTCGCCGCGGAATTCACCGTCTCCCGTGCAACGAAATAGAAGAAGCTGTTACCGCCAATCGTTCGCAGATAGCCTTCCATCTGCTGCCAACTAACCTTCAGGTTTTGCAGCGTGGGTAGCGAGCGAAAGGGCACCATGGTGAACCACATTCCGGTTGAAACGCTTTGGATCGGCAGGCTCTCGTCGAGTTCGCTGAGAGGCACATTCAGAGCCTTCGCGACATCGGCATGCGCATGGCTCGGACCAAACTCCGGATCCACCTGACGCATCTCGCCGAATGACATCCCATCTCGCGGCTCAAAGCGCACCGGTACTTTGCCGACCTTGAGATCCAGAGTGACTTCTTCGTTCTGCGTCTGCTGATGCAGATACCATGCGGTCCCCAGCGTTGGATGTCCGGCAAAAGGCAGCTCTTCATTTACGGTGAAGATCCGGACCTTGTGGCCTTCTCTTCGCTCCACTTCCAGATCGCGCGGAATGATGAACGTGGTTTCACTGAGATTGGTTTCGCGCGCCAGCTTCTGCATTTCGAGATCTGACAAGCCGCGAGCGTCCGGTAGTACGGCAAGCTGATTTCCTTCAAGCGGGCGCTGTGTGAAGACGTCGAGCTGAACAATGAGATAGGTGCGTACGGGCATTACGAACGCCTCAGCAACGGGTGCAGACGGCTACTAAGATGTCGAAGCGCCGCAGTTCGATTCAGCCCGGAAACTTGTGTTTACAATGCCAAAGAAGCAGCTGCGGAAGCGAAAGGGGTCCGGTGACTCCCCCGGTCTTCAAAACCGGCGATTGGCATCTCCGATGTCAATGGTGCGTTCGACTCGCACACGCTTCCGCCATTTGTTTTCGCGTACTTGCAAGCTATCTCACATGACCGCCGGGCTAGCGGTTCTTGCCTCGGTTGCATGTTGGTTGCACAATTCCTCAAAAGCCTTCATTGCAGCCGTTGCGTCCGCAGGAACCGATTTCACATAAGCATTCATGGTTGTTGAGAGATTCGCGTGCCGGAGAATGGCCTGAATCGTCTTGTCTGGTACACCAAGCCGATACAGGTTGGTAGCCAGCCCGCGCCGAAAAGCGTGCCATCCGTGCCACTCGATTCCGGCAATTTTCAGTGCTGGACGGATCACGAACCTCGCAAGTTGCGCCAGGTCCATAGGAGTGCCAGTTGGCGACTTGAAAATGAAGCCGCTTACGGGATCTCCCGATGCGGCCCTGTGGCGCGCGAGGTACTTAGCCAGAGGCGCTATAACGGGCACTGGCGCCTTGCTCTTCGCGCTCTTGGGTTCGTCCGAGCGGCTACCAAACACAGATTGAGTGATGCGCATTTGATCGCCACTGTAGTTTTCCCAGAGCAATCCTCGTATTTCACCGCGCCTTGCTCCCGTGAATGCTGCGGTTGCGAGCGCCGTTGCCGCTGGCTCGGGAACGACCACAAGCATTTGGAGGATGTCCTCCAGTGAATATGCGTGCGTTTCGTTGCCCGGTCTCGCCTTGGGAAGAACGACATCCCTTATGGGATTCTCCGTGTTGAGGATTCCCTGCCGACGTGCGTACCTGAACGCTCCCGACAAGAACGATTTAATGTGCGCCAGCGATGTACGGTTCAGGTTCTCCGTCCGTGCAATCGACCGTAGCATGTTCTCGCCATCAACCGTTCTGAAATCTCTAAGCACAACCGAGCTCCGCGCCTTGAGGTGCCGCGACCACATGTGCTTGTAGCCTTTGTAAGTGGACAGCCGTTTCTGCTCCTCCACATGAGGCAAGTAAAATTCCTCAACGAATTGTAGGAGCGTCATCGAGCTCTCCGGTGTTGCAGTGCCATCGTTTAATGGTCTGAGAAACTGCTCAGCCAATTCACGTGCTGCTCGTTTCGTTTTTGTCCATCCAACGGCAACAGCTAGTGTGTGGCATTTCTGCTTGCGTTTCACCTCACCTGTGGGGCCAACGATGAGGTCGTAATACCGCAAGTACCAAGCAGACCCCTTCTTGAACACATATCCTTTCTGGTGGCGACGAGTTCTTTTCATACGATCTCCTTCTTGGAAACTCGTCCCGCATCCCTGTTGCTGCCGTTGATGATACGCCGCTCCGCCCATGCTTCAAGCTCAGGACTCGCCCAACGGAACCGAACGTACTTGCCAAAGCGGACGTGCGGCAATGGGTCGACGGCGCGGGAGCGCACTTGCTCACGAACCCAAGTCTCGGGCAGCGCCCAGCGCGACGCCAGTTTTTCGCAATCGATAAACTCGTATTGCGCGAAAGGAATAGCAAGTCGTGCGCATCTTAAGTGTTCGTTCCAATTTGTAAACCGATGCCCAAGGTTCGCCCCCGTCAGTTCACCGCTAACTTGGAATAACTCCCTGAAAACCGACAATTGTTCCGTGAACAACAACTTCAAGCAATGGATCGCGCTGGCCCCCGAAGGTGCGCTACGTTCCAAACGCGGCAACGATCTCAAGAAAACAGCGGTTAAAGCAAAGGGAACTACACTATGCGTCTTTCGTCTCGGGTCGGCCGACAACCCGGCACATCGACACCGAACGGAGGATAGAGAACAGACCGGAATGCGTGTGGGGCAGAAAGGGACGTGCAGTGATTTGTCCTTGAAACTCGCGAGCCCATCGTCCAGGAACCCTTGTTCCACACGATGGGCAACAGCCATTGGAAGTCAGATGGTAGCCCATAATGAGGTAGCCGTACCGCTCAATCAGCATTTGCCGGCAGATGTGACAGCGTGTGTTCTCCAGGTCCTCAACC